>DEHU01000046.1 GCA_002352125.1 Competibacteraceae bacterium UBA2792
CTGCCGGAATTGCGGCTGATCACGCACTATCACGATGACCCCGCCTATCTGGATGCGCTGGCCGATAGCATTCGCGCCGCCCGCGCCGACAAATCCGGCGAGCGGTTGCTGTTTTCCTTTCACGGTCTGCCCAAGCGCAATTTACTGGCCGGCGATCCCTACTACTGCCAGTGTCACAAGACCGCCCGACTGGTCGCCGAGCGTTTGGGTCTTCAGCCCGACCGATGGGCGGTTGCGTTTCAGTCGCGCTTCGGTCGCGCCGAATGGCTGCAGCCGTACACCAGCGCGCTGCTGGCCGAATGGGCAAAAAATGGCGTCGAGAGCGTGGACGTGGTTTGCCCCGGCTTCGCTGCCGACTGCCTGGAAACGCTGGAGGAAATCGCCGTCGAAAACCGGCGGGCTTTTTTGGAAGCGGGCGGCGCGCATTTCCGCTACATCCCGGCCCTGAACGACGCGCCGGCCCATATCGATGCTCTGGCTGAACTGATCGGCCGCCACGCAGCGGGTTGGCCGGAATTCGGCGCCGTTTACGACGCGGCTGGCGCGGCCGTCGAACGCGCCGCCAGCCGCGATCGGGCGTTGGCTAAAGGAGCGACAGCCTGATCCAGCCATCGGTCGATTCGGGCATGTGGCGCTCAAGACGAAAGGTGGATGCGGCGTTCGACGACCCGGAAATCGACGAATCTCGGCTTTCTTTACAAAAACGCCTTCTATACTCACTGGAACGAAGATGGTCCACAACTTCTGTCGCCATTGATCCATGCCGCAATACGGTTCCAGTCCGATCCGGCGAGAAAAAAATGATCCACGGTGTTCTGATCGATTTGGAAGGTGTCCTGTACGTCGGCGGTTATCCCTTGCCGGGTGCCCGCGAGGCGCTGCTCAGCTTGCGGGCTGCTGGTATCCCGGTGCGATTCGTTACCAACAGTAGCCGGACGACCCGTGGCGCGATCATCGACCGGCTGGCGCGCATGGGTTTGGACGTATCGATCGAACATCTGTTCACGCCCGTGGTTGCCGCTCGCAACTACTTGGCCGAGCGCAAGCTGACGCCGCATTTGCTGGTGCATTCCAACATTCGGGGCGAGTTCGCCGACTTGCTCGGGTCACCGCCGGGCGCGGTGCTGCTCGGCGATGCGGGTTCGGCGTTCGACTACGAGGCGCTCAACCAGTGTTTCCGGCTATTGCTGGACGGAATGCCGCTCCTGGCGATGGGCTCCAACCGCTATTTTCGCGACGACGGGGAACTGAGCCTGGATATCGGGCCGTTCGTGGCGGCGTTGGAGTATGCCGCCGAGCTGGAAGCGGTGGTGTTGGGCAAACCGGCTTCCGATTTTTTCCTGGCGGCGGTCGATAGCCTCGAATTGCCTCCTCAAGATGTGATCATGATCGGAGACGATGCCGAAATGGACGTGCGCGGTGCGCTGGCCGCCGGATTGCGCGGCGTGTTGGTGCGGACCGGCAAATACCGGTCCGGCGACGAAGCCAAGGTCGAACCGCACGGCGGGCGGGTGTTCGACGATCTTGATGCAGCGGTGGATTACATCTTGTAAGGCTACTTCAAGGAAGAACCGAATAACCTCCTTCGCACGCGCTGTCGCCACATTTCCAGCATCGGCGCACTGCCGCGCCCACCCGTCGATTGGGCGCTTGTCGAGGCAAATTGGAAGGCGCGTCCAGCGCTGGTGGGGTGTCGGGTTCGGGCGGATTGCGCGTAGAATCCACCCGCAGCAGGCTCGACCTCGACCCCTTCCGCACCGACTCCGGAGTTCCCATGCGCCCGCTCTTTCCCGACATCAAACCATACGCCACCCAGCGGCTTGCCGTGGACGATCTGCATACCTTGTACGTCGAGGANNGCCGAGTTGCGCGATAACACCACTTGGCAGTTGGTGGCGGACATCGAGAAACTGCGCGAACAGCTTGGTATCGACCGCTGGGTGGTGTTTGGCGGTTCCTGGGGTTCGACGCTGGCGCTGGCCTATGCCGAGACGCATCCCGAACGGGTGCACGGCCTGATTTTGCGCGGTGTCTTCCTGTGCCGCGACCCGGATATCCACTGGTTCTACCAAGCTGGCGCCAATCGTCTGTTTCCCGACTTGTGGGAGCATTTTCTCGCCCCGATTCCGGCGGCGGAACGGGCCGATCTGGTTGGCGCTTACTACCGTCGCCTGACCGGCGCCAACGAACTGGAGCGACTGCGGGCGGCGAAAGCGTGGTCGGTGTGGGAAGGATCTACCCTGACGCTGGAAAGCAATGCAACTATCGTCGAACAGTTTGGCGAGGCCCATCGAGCGCTCGGCTTGGCCCGCATCGAATGTCATTATTTCGTCAACCACTGCTTCATGGAGCCCGATCAATTGCTGCGCGATGCGGACCGGTTGCGCGACATCCCCGGCGTCATCGTGCATGGCCGCTACGACGTGGTCTGTCCGCTGGATAACGCCTGGGCGCTACACCGGGCTTGGCCGGAGGCGGAGTTGCGGATCGTTACGCCGGCCGGTCACGCCGCCAGTGAACCGGGCATCGTCGATGCGCTGGTGACGGCCACGCAAACCTTCGCCGACCGGCTGGCATGATTGGTCTCTTGCAGCGGGTCGGCGTGGCGCGGGTCGAAGTCGAGGGCGAAGTCGTCGGCGCCATCGAAACCGGCTTGCTGGTGTTGGTGGGCGTCGAGCGCGGCGACACCGAAGCGCAGGCCGACCGGTTGTTGGAGCGGTTGTTGGGATATCGGGTGTTCGCCGATGCCGAGGGCAAGATGAATTGGAGCGTGCGCGATATCGGCGGCGGTTTGCTGCTGGTGCCCCAGTTCACCCTGGCGGCGGATACCCGCAAGGGCATGCGTCCCAGCTTTACCCCGGCCGCTTCCCCGAGCGAGGGCGAACGGCTGTTCGACTATCTGGCCGGACGGGCTCGTCAACGGCATTCTCCGGTTGCGACCGGCCGGTTCGGTGCCCACATGCAAGTTGGCCTGACCAACGATGGCCCCGTGACGTTCTGGTTGCAAGCCACGGCCAGAGAGCTCGGCTGACGATGTTCCAAGTGCCGATGTTGGCAGCGTCGGTCTCGTTTAACCGACCCCGCCGCCGCAGTTTGGCGTTGTGCATCGCCCTCGCGTAAAAATCCTGCTCGCGGCTGGCCCCGGTGGTTGCCATCGCGCTATCCGCATTTTTTCGAATCGGTTTCGGAATCCTCATACTTCCGCCAAATTTCCCTTCTCCTCCAGCCAGTTCTTGCGATCTCCCGCGCGTTTTTTGGCCAACAACATATCCATCAGGGCCAAGGTGTCGTCGCCGGCGTCGAGAGTCAGTTGCACCAGCCGGCGGGTGGCCGGGTCCATCGTCGTTTCCCGCAGTTGCAGCGGGTTCATTTCGCCCAAGCCCTTAAAGCGGGTGACATTGACTTTGCCTTTCTTCTTCTCGGCGGCAATGCGGTCGAGAATGCCTTGCTTTTCCGCCTCGTCCAGCGCATAGAACACTTCCTTACCGACATCGACCCGAAACAGCGGCGGCATGGCGACGTGGACGTGGCCGGCTTCCACTAGCGGGCGAAAATGCCTCACGAACAGCGCGCACAGCAGCGTGGCGATGTGCAACCCATCGGAATCGGCATCGGCGAGAATGCAAATTTTGCCGTAGCGCAATCCGGCCAGCTCGTTGGAACCGGGATCGACGCCGATGGCCACGGCGATGTCATGCACTTCCTGCGAGGCCATCACTTCGGCGGAATCGACCTCCCAAGTGTTGAGAATCTTGCCGCGCAACGGCATCACCGCCTGAAACTCGCGATTGCGTGCCTGTTTGGCGGAACCGCCGGCGGAATCGCCCTCCACGAGAAACAGTTCGGTGCGCGCCAGCTCTTGTCCCGCGCAATCGGTCAGCTTGCCGGGCAGCGCCGGGCCGCTGGTGACCTGCTTGCGTATCACCTTGCGGCTAGCCCGTAACCGCTTTTGCGCGTTGGCCAGCGCCAGTTGCGCGATGCGCTCGCCAGTTTCGGAGTGCTGGTTCAGCCACAGGCTCAGGGTGTCCTTGACTACGCCAGCCACGAACACCGCGCATTCGCGCGAGGACAGCCGCTCCTTGGTCTGGCCGGAAAACTGCGGATCTTGCATTTTGACCGACAGCACGTAGCAGCAGCCTTCCCAGACATCCTCCGGCGCGATGCGCAACCCACGGGGCACCAGATTGCGAAATTCGCAAAACTCGCGCACCGCATCGGTCAAGCCGCCGCGCAGGCCGTTGACATGGGTGCCGCCTTGCGGTGTGGGGATCAGGTTGACATAGCTTTCCGCTACCGGCTCGCCGCCCTCCGGCAACCAAGCCAAGGCCCAATCGACGGCTTCGCGCGCGCCGCTGACATGGCCGACGAAGGGTGGATCGGGCAGCAGCGGTGCCCGGCCCAACGCCTCCTTCAGATAGTCGGTAAACCCGTCCTCGTAGTGCCAGATGACGTGTTCGCCGGCTGCTTCGTCGGTAAACGCCACCTTTAATCCCGGACACAGCACCGCCTTGGCCCGCAGAACATGCTTGAGGCGCGGCACCGAAAATTTGGGCGAGTCGAAATAACGCGAGTCCGGCCAGAATCGCAAGGTGGTGCCCGTCGCGCGGCGCGGCACTGTGCCGATCTCTTCCAGATCGGACGCCTTGTCGCCGCTGGCGAAGGCCATGTTGTATTCTTTGCCGCCGCGCTTGATCCAGACTTCGAGGTGGCTGGACAGGGCGTTTACCACCGACACGCCGACGCCGTGCAGACCGCCGGAAAAGCGGTAGTTGCGATCCGAGAATTTTCCTCCGGCGTGCAGGCGGGTCAGGATTAGTTCGACGCCGGAAATGCCTTCCTCGGGATGGAGGTCCACCGGCATACCGCGGCCGTCATCCTCCACCGACAGCGAACCGTCGGCGTGCAGGATCACCGTCACCGCGCTGGCGTAGCCGGCGATGGCCTCGTCCACGCTGTTGTCGATCACTTCTTGCGCCAGGTGATTGGGCCGGGTGGTATCGGTGTACATCCCCGGCCGTTTGCGAACGGGGTCCAGACCGCTGAGAACTTCGATTGCGGAGGCGTCGTAGCTGGTGGCGTTCATGTCGGTGGTGGCGCGGATTTCGAGCGGAGCATTTTTTTGGCAAACGATGCAAATTGGTTCCGATAGCAGCCGATCCAATCGGCCGCGTCTATTTTAGTTATCTTATCGGGATAGGTCGGCACAAACGCAGCGAATTCGTTTTTGAACGGGTAATTGTGTTCTCTTGATGCATTTTTGGCAGGGTCGGATGATCGAAACATCGCAATCTCGATAAAGCGGTACCCGGAGGCGGACTCGATTTCGTCCGCCATCGTGACCAGCGAAAAGCACGTCTCAAAATGAAACATTTTTAAGAGTAATGTTTCATTTTGAGAGGAGGCGCAGATTCTGACAACAAAAACAATTTATTTAATTATCGTAGCTTGATTGTTCAATGGCGACTACGGAACAAATTGTGCTTAATTTTTGTTGCATCGCAATAGATGCCTGTTCTCGACAATAACAATTGAAACGATCAGCCCCCGATCTGTGGACATGGCCAAAATGAATGGGCACGCCGCAACGACCACCGCTGAAAACGAGCTGCGTTTATTATCTGGAAGATGGGGCCGGAAATGCCGTATCGTGGTATTCGTGATCGGTTATTTATTGTTTTATGAGGGTATTTTCTATTCCATCAATTCGTTAGGCCGGGAAGGTGTCGCGAGCTTCTGGTATCCGTCGGCGGGTCTAACCGTCTTCGGGATACTGGCTTTCGGCTGGGTGGGCGCCGTTCTCGATGTCGCGGGTAACGCCTCGACTCTGCTGCTCGAAACAGTGTGGCAAAAATCGTCCTTGCCGATGGGCGATTTTCTGTCCGAAGTCGTCTTGCAGGCGGCAACCTATGCGGTCGTCATCTTGCCGCTGCGTCGTTTCGTCATCCGTCCCGCTTTTTTCGTCCAACCGGCACAGATTTGGTGGTTTCTGGTCGCCGCGGCATTGGGTACGATGCTGGCGACGGGCGGCGAGCTGGTTCTTCTTGGCTGGCTGGGGCGGACCGAGCCGGACCCTCTACGATCGATCATTTCCGCTGGGTTAGCAGGTCATTTCATCGGTATCGTTGCGCTTGCGCCTGCGTTGCTGACCGGAGTGTTGCCCTGGCTGCAGCGCTATTTCTCGGGCGGCGGCCGTCCGGGTTCGAATGGATGGTTGCCGGCCGAAAGATCGAATGCCAGCATCCGTCGGACTTTGGAATACGGCGTGATTTTCGGTCTGCCGTTGCTGGCATTCCGGGATTTGCCGGCTAGCCTGGGGCTATCCCATCGTCCGTTCTTTATGCTGCTGTTGCTGCTACCGCTGATCTGGGCCAGCATCGATGGGGGTATCCGCCAAGCCAGTTTTGCCGTTTTCGTTTTGTCCGCTGCTTTGGCGTTATGGCTGAAAGCCGAACCGGAGCAATGGCCGTTTGCCGTCGAATATCAACTGGTCACGATCCTGATCGCGGTGACGGGGTTGTTGCTGGGTAGCACTATGGAGGCGCGCAATCGAACTGGAGCCGCGTTGCAGGCCGACGCGTCGCGATTGAAACAGGAGTTGGTCGCTACGATACGAAATTTGCGGTCGGCCAACCAAGAGCTGGTGATCAAAGAAAGCCATCTGCGCGCGCTCGTCGGTGCCGCGCCCGTCGGTATCGCTCAGTTTGACGAGCAAGGACGATGTTGCTATCTCAACGCCATCGGCCGCATCCTGGCCGCCTGCGGCGAAGAGCGTGCTCTAGGACGTCATTTTCTCGACTTCGTCCATCCCGACGACCGCGATTATGTCGAATTCATGTGGCAGACCAACAGCGCCGACCAACAGGTCAACTCTCTCGAATTTCGCCTGCAAGACAGCGGCGCCTGGGTGTCCGTCCAGTGGGTCAAGCTGATGGAGTTCGACGGGCCGCCGTTGGCGGGCTCCATCGTCGTTCTGACCGACGTCACCGAGCAGCGGCGCAAAGACGAACGAATCTGGCATCAGGCCCATTACGATGCCTTGACCGAATTGCCCAACCGCAACCTGTTCTGGGAGCGACTCGACCAAGTCCTGCGCCGGGCCAAGCGCGACAAGCAGCAAACGGCGTTGCTGTGGATCGATCTCGATGGTTTCAAAGCGATCAACGATCGGCTGGGGCACGCCGCCGGCGACGAATTGTTGCGGCGGGTTGCCGTTCGGCTTGGCAGCCGGATGCGCGGCAGCGACACCGTCGCGCGCATGGGCGGCGACGAATTTGCCGTGATTCTACCCGACATCGCTGATCGGGATGCGGCGGTGCACGTAGCGACCGATCTGGTGATGCGGCTGGCGGAACCTTTCGGGCTGCAAAGCGGCGTCGGCCATGTCTCCGCCAGCATCGGCGTGGCGTTGCATTCCGCATGCACCGAATCCGCCGAAACGCTGGTCAAATGCGCGGACATGGCGATGTATGCCGCCAAGCGTGCCGGCAAGAACCGGGTGCAAGTGTGGCAACCAACCGCCTAAACGTTACCGTCCATCACCGCCCCGGAGCCGAAACGACCCGCCGAATCGCTTTCCCTTCCAATCGCCGATTATTCTTCCTCATCCCGGAACTGTTGGGCGATGCAGTGAAACTCGTCGGCGATGGCCAGCATCGCGTCCACGATATCCGGATCGAAGTGCTGGCCGCGTTCGGCGGCGATCATCTCGACCGCTTGGGCGTGCGGAAAAGGCGGCTTGTAAACCCGCTTCGAAATCAGGGCGTCGTAAACGTCCGCCACCGCCATCAGCCGCGCCGAGACCGGAATCGCGTCGTCGGCTAACCCTTGCGGATAACCGGTTCCGTTCCAGCGTTCGTGATGGCCGTAAGCGATTTCGCGGGCGTAGCGCAAAAACAGGCCGGTCTCGCCGAACTGGGCTTCCGCTTGGATGATGGCATCGCGCCCGTATTCGACGTGGCGCTTCATGATTTCCCACTCGGCTGGAGTCAGCTTGCCGGGCTTGAGCAGGATGGCGTCGGGAATGCCGACCTTGCCGATATCGTGCAACGGCGCGGAAATATAAAGTAACTGGATGATGTCGTCGTTCAGTTCGTCTCTGAACCGGGGATGATCGCGCAGCCGTTCGGCCAAGATCCGAACGTAGTTCCGGGTGCGGTGAATATGGTTGCCGGTTTCGTTGTCGCGCATTTCGGCCAGCGTGCAGAGCGCCGTGATGGTGGCGCTCTGGGCGGCGATCAGTTGATGGTCGCGACGGGCCAGTTCCTGTGCCTGCCGCATGATTTCGCTGGTGCGTTCCGCGACCAGGTGCTCCAGATCTTCGCTGTAAGCGCGCAGGGTGCGGGTAGCGACGCTGAGCTGAAGATGGTTGTGCACTCGCGCCAGCACCACGGCGGGCGAAAAGGGTTTGTGGATGAAATCCACTGCGCCCAGGGAGAGACCGCGTTCCTCGTCCGCCTGGCTGTCCAGGCCGGTGAGGAAAATCACGGGAATTTCGCAGAAGCGCGGCGAAGACTTGAGCCGGCGGCACACCTCGAAACCATCGAGGCCGGGCATCATCACGTCCAGCAGGATCAAGTCGGCGCCGCCGTTCTCGTTCAGGTAATCGAGCGCTTGCTGGCCGTTGGTGGCGACGTGGAGAACGTATTGATCGCGTAGCAGAGCGTCGAGAATGAACAGGTTGTCTGGCCGGTCATCGACGGCGAGGATGTGCGGTTTCGATGGCATCAGCGGCCTCTAGATCGAGTTGGCGCAAGCGCGGATTCGAGATGGGTGAGCGCGGCGGCGAATTCCAGTTGCAAGGTTTCGCGGATCGCGGCTTCCAGGGCGGGCCGCCGGGAATCGCTCGGCAGGCGGTCCTGCAAAAACACGGCCTGATGATAGGCGTCCATCCGCCGCGACTGCAAAGCGTCGGCGAAATCGCGCAGTCGCGTGGCGAAATCGCCGTTGGCCGCGGCGGCGGGTATGTGTTCGGCCGCGACGGCCCGATGTAGGGCCAAGGCCGCCAGCAGCTCGTCCAGTGCCATCGCCAGTTCCCGGGCAAGCTGCGGCGCATCCAGCCGTTGTTGCCGCGCGCTTTGCTCGGTCCGTTTCGCCAAATCAAACGCTCGCTGGGGCTGGAAATATCCAAACAGGCTTTTTAGGCCGTGCGCGATTGCGGCGATCTGTTCCCAATCCGGACGATCCGCCGCTATCCGAAGCTGGATGGCGGTCTCGGCTTGGGTTTGCAAGGTTAAGGCGACCAGTTGATCGATCAGCCCTTTGTTGCCTTCGAAATGCCGGTTCAAAGCGGCCCAGTCAACGACGGAGTCGGCGATATCGGCGGTCGCGGCCGGATTTTCGACGGGTGGCGAGGTGGGCAAAGATTCGATCTCGGTGGCAGCGACCAGAGACACGGCGGCGGTGTGGCGGCGAATAGCTGCTACCAGCATATCAAGATTGATCGGTTTGGCAACGTGATCGAGCATGCCGGCAGCCAGGCAGCGATTGCGTTCTTCGGGCATGGCGTGGGCAGTCAACCCGATCACCGGCAAACCCGGCGCCAGCGCCCGGATGCGGCGGGCGGTTTCGTAGCCATCCATTTCCGGCATCTGGATGTCGGTCAGCACCAGGTCGAAGCCGGCTGCGCCGCGTTCGGCCAGATGCGCCAGCGCCTGGTTGCCGTGATCGGCCAGGGTAACGCGGACGCCTTCTTGGTTCAGCAGCTCGGCGAGCACCATTTGATTGACCGGATTGTCTTCCACAGCCAGTATCCGCAGCCCCGCCAGCCGCTTCGCTTTCGGAGACGGTAGGCCGGATTCGGGCTGGAGCGATCCCATCGCCAGCAATCGGCGCGCGTTCAGCGGCCGTTCGATCAAATTGGCTCTCCCTCGCAACGATACCGGCAACGTGACGTCGATGCCGGGGGTACGCACGACTACGCAGCGTCGGCCGTGATCCAGCGCCGCGCCTGCGGCGGCGACCACGCGATGGTCGGCCAGCGCGGCGCCGTCGAGCACGATCAAATCGAAGTTGGCCGCGGCACCGACTTCGGCTGGCGACAAATCGCGCATTTCGAAGCCTCGTTCCCGCAGCGCTTCGCTCAAGATCTGGCTCTCCGTGTCCGTCAATCCGCTCAAGGCGACCGAATGCCACGATACCGTCGCGATCTTCGTCGTACCCTCGACGGGTCGCAGGGGTAAGCGCACTTCGAACACCGAGCCTCGACCCGGTTGGCTTGCCACCCGAATTTCGCCGGCCATCAAATCCACCAATCGCTTGCAAATGGCGAGCCCCAAGCCGGTGCCGCCGAATTGCCGCGTCGTGGAGTTGTCGGCTTGCTGGAAGGGCTGAAACAGTCGTTCCAGTTGTTCGGCCGTCATTCCGATGCCGGAATCCTCGATGCGAAGCACGATGCCGTCGGTATCGTTTGGACTGCGGATGCGCCGCGCCGACAGAACCACTCGCCCCCGCTCCGTGAATTTTACCGCGTTGCCGAGCAGGTTGAGCAGTACCTGCGACAACCGAAATCCGTCGCCCGACCAGACCGCCGGCAGGTCGGCCGCTTCGTCTAATTCCAGCGTCAGTCCCTTGCCGTAAGCTTGCGGTGCCACCAGCATCGTCGCTTGGTCGATGATGCGGCCAAGGTCGAAGGGAGCGCGTTCCAAGCTTAGCTTGCCGGCCTCGATCTTCGAGAAATCCAAAATGTCGTTGACCACCGCCAGCAATAGTTGACCGGCATCCTCGATTTGTTCGAAGTAACGTCGCACGACCGGATCGCATCGCTGCTGGCGAGCGGCTTGCACCAGCCCCAAAATCACGTTGAGCGGGGTACGGATCTCGTGGCTCATGTTGGCCAGGAAGTCGCTGCGCGCTTGCGCTAGCCGTCGCGCTTCCACGAGCGCTCGCTGCGTGGCGGCTTCCGCGACTTTGCGAGCGGTAACGTCGGCCAAGGTTCCCGCTACCCCGAGAGTTTTGCCATCTGTTTCCGGGGCCAACCGGGCGAAAACCTCGATCCAGCGGAATCCGCCATCCGCGCACAGGAAGCGAGCCTCACAACGGCAGTGATCGCGCTGGCCTGTGGTCAGTGCGACGAACAGTTCCGTGTTGCGGCCCCGATCATCGGGATGGACGTAGTCGAGAAAGTTTTGTCCCAGAGAATCCGAAATCGAGAAGCCGGTGATTTCTTGCCAAGCTCGGTTGAGAAACAGCCAGTGCCCTGCGACATCGGTCTGAAAGATGACTTCCTTGACGTTGTCCACCACTTGGCGATACTGCGCCTCGCTCTGGCGCAGTTGGTCCTCCATCTTCTTGCGGTCGGTGATGTCGCGGGCGAAGCCGACCGTGCCGAGCAGAACGCCATCGTCGCCGACGACCGGCGCCTTGTAGGTCTCGAACCAGCGATGTCCGCCTCGGTCGGCCGCCAATTCTTCGATCACTTTCTTGCGCCGCGACGCCAAGACCGCCCGGTCGTCGGCCCGGCGATTTTCCGCTAAGCCGGGCGGCAAAATGTCGAAATCGGTCTTGCCCACCAGCGCGGCGGTATCGGTCAAACCGCAAGCGTCGGCGAACGGCTGGTTGACCGCGAGGAAACGGCTTTCGGTATCCTTGAGCCATACCCGGAACGGAAAGTTGTCCAGCACCGCTCGCTGGTAGCGCTCGCGCAGGCGGAGTTCGTCCTCCAACCGTTTCTGTTCAGTGATGTTTTGTTTGACCGCCAGATATTGGGTGATCCGGCCATCCGCTTCGCGGATTGGCGCAATGATGGCTCGCTCCCAATACAGCGCGCCGTTCTTGCAGCGGTTGTGAAACTCGCCGATCCAGGTGCCACCGGCGCTGATGGTATTCCACAATTGCCGGTACTGATCCGGCGATGTTTTACCGGCTTGCAGGATGCGCGGATTCTGGCCGATGGCTTCCTCGCGGCTGTAGCCGGTAGTTTCGGTGAAGTAGGGGTTGACGTATTCGATGATTCCCGATGCATCGGTTATCACGATGCTGACCGGGCTCTGCTCGATCGCTTGGGACAGCCGATGCAACCGGGCCTCGGTCTCGTAATGATCGGTGATGTCGAAAAAAGAGGTTGCGACCGCATAAGGTTTGTCTTCGCCGTCGCGTCGCAAAGGTTCGGAATTGACGGAAAGCCAAACCAGGGAGCCATCTGGTCTGTGCATGCCCAAGATCGCGTCGCGCTGGGATTTGCCGGTCGCCAACACGACCATGGATGGGAGCATTTCGCCGGGAAAGGGCGAGCCGTCGGGGCGAATTGTTCCCCAGCGCGGATCGGTCGAGGTTCGTCCTCGCATCTGGTCGAACGTCAGGCCCAGGATGCGCTCTGCGGCGGGGTTGCAGGCGACGATGTGGCCGCCCGCTTCCTGTACCACGATGCCTTCGCTCAGGGCCGCCAAGATCGAACGATAACGTGTCTCGCGGGCGCGCAACGCTTCTTCCATCAGCTTGCGGTCCGAGATATCGCTGTGGCTGCCCACCATCCGCGTCGGCCGTCCGGCGTCGTCCCAAGCCACCACTTTGCCGCGCCCTTGCACCCACCGCCAATCGCCGTCGGCGTGCCGATAACGGAATTCCGTGATGAGCCCCCGCCCAGAACGCACGCTTTCTTCCAACGCACCCCACATCGTGGGCAGATCGTCGGGATGTATCAGCTCTTTCCATGTGGCGCTGGTGATCGGAAAAGCATTCGGTTCGTAGCCCAACGCTTTGTAGCTGTACGGATTCAGGTAAAAGCGGTCTTCGACGATGTTCCAATCCCACAAGCCATCGTCGACCGCTTCCATCATCAGCCGCAGGCGTCCGTCGATTTCGTTGGGGAGTTGCAAATCCGATTCGTTCGCCGCCAGCGACCGCAGCAAATCCCGTTCGCCGATCAAACCGATGTGCTGTCCGGCATCGTCCGTCAACGCCAGCCAGCCGACGTCGGCCGAATACAGCAAGGCGGCCGCTTCGACGGGCGACGCGCTGGCGGCGACGGTCGGTATCGGCCGGCGCATCAGCGCCGAAACCGGCGTGTCCGGCGGCAGCCGGGCGCCGACCGCTTCGATCACTTCGCTGCCGGTCATGATGCCAACGGGCTGGCCATCCTCCATCGCCAACGCCGCGGAGGCGCGTTCGCGCGCCATGAGCGCGGCGGCTTCCCGCAACGGACAAGTCGACGGAACGCCGGGCACATGCTGGGTTATCAGATCGGACAGAGAATTTTTTCGGGTCGGCATGATCCCGTCGAGTCGGCTCGTTCGGTTGGGGACGGAATAAAAAATAACCTTAGTGTAACTCGGTGCGATCTGCATGGCGCCAACAGCGCGCGCGTGGGATTTCCGCCCGACGGCGCGAGATCGAATCGTTGTTTTCGCGAGATGGGCAACGTCGGCGAGCGGACGTTTTTCGATTTGAGCCTGCGGCGTCGAGGTTCGGTCTTTTCCCGGCGGGCTGCGTCGTCCGCTTACAGTTCCTTTGCCAAGACCAGCGCATCCTCTTTGCCCTTGGCGGCGGGATAATAGCCGCGTCGTATGCCGATTTCGCAAAAGCCGGCTTTGGCGTAAAGCCGCACGGCGCGGTGGTTGGAGGGGCGCACTTCCAGAAATACGGTCGATGCTTGCAGGGAGCGGGCCAGCTCCAGCATGTGATCCAGGATTTGCCGCGACAGTCCGCGCCCTTGCAGTTCCGGCCGCACGCAGAGGTTCAGGATGTGCGCTTCGCCGGCCGCCGTGGACATGATGCCGTAGGCTTGGATGAAACCGTGCGGGGTTTCCAGCACTCGGCATTGATAACCGACCCGCAAACAATCGCGGAAAATGCCCTCGGTCCAGGCAAATTCGTAGGCGCGCTTCTCGATCGGGAGCACTTCTTTCAAGTCGGCGTAGATCATCTGCCGAAATCGGCCGACGCAAGGTTCCAGCAAGGCGCTCATGGAGTAGACAGATCGTGAGTCGAATCGGGTGGCGCCGGAGCCAACGAGCGCCGCGCCAACCGTAGATCGTCCCAGGATTTGCGTTTCTCGCGCGGCGAACGCAGCAGATAGGCGGGATGATAGGTGACGACCAACGGAATGCGCGCTGGCCCAAAACGGTGAGCCCGGCCGCGCAGCTTGCCGATTTGCGTGTCCGTGTCCAGCAAATTCTGAGCGGCGATGCGACCGACGGCGAAGATGATGCGCGGCTGGATCAGCGCGATCTGTCGCTCCAGAAACGGCCGGCAACTGGCCGCTTCGGCGGGTGCCGGGTCGCGGTTTTCCGGAGGGCGGCACTTCAAAATATTGGCGATGTAAACCTGCTCGCGCTTCAGGCCGATGGCTTGCAGCATTGGGTTTAACAGCTTGCCCGCCCGGCCGACGAACGGCTCGCCCTGGCGGTCTTCGTCGGCGCCCGGCGCTTCGCCGACGATCAGCCAATCGGCTTGACGGTTGCCGACCCCGAACACGGTTTGCGTGCGGGAGGAACAGAGACCGCAAGCGGTGCATTGCTGGACTTCCTCCACCAGTTGCTCCCAATCCAGGCGAGCGATGCGCGTCGTCCGGTCATCGGTGGTTGGCGGAGCGAGGGGCGTCTCCTCGGTGCCGGTGTCGGCCAGCAATTCCCAATCGTCGTCCATCGGTGGCGTCCAGTCTTCGGCCGCTAGCGGCCCGGCGCTCTCCGGCTCAGTCTCGACGCTCGCTTCCAGTCTCCTCTCGGGAGGGAGAAAGTCGCCGGATACGGCGGAAGCCGCTTGCGGGTGTATCGCCAGCGGCCGGCGCGGCGACCACAGGGCAATGCCCAACGCATCGAGATAGTGCCGGCGCAGATCGGCGTTCATACGAAGTGGTTACAGCAATTGCGGATGCGCCCGTTCGATCGGTTGCAGCACCTTGTTGAGTGCGTTGATGTACGCCTTGGCCGAGGCGATCACGATGTCGGTGTCGGCGCCTTGGCCGTTGAAAATGCGTCCACCCTTGGCGACCCGCACCGTGACCTCGCCTTGCGCGTCGGTGCCGCTGGTGATGTTATTGACCGAATACAGCAGCAAGTCGGTACCGGTTTGCAGGATGCTTTCGATGGCCTTGAACGAGGCGTCCACCGGACCGCCGCCGTCGGCCGTGGCGCTCCGCTCCTCGCCGTCCACCGCCAGCGTGACCTGGGCGCACGGCGTCTCGCCAGTTTCCGAGCAGACCCGCAGATAGCGCAATTTCGCTCGCTCGTTGACTGCCGCCAAGTTGGCGTCGGTGACCAGCGCCTGCAAATCCTCGTCGTAGATCTCGTGCTTCTTGTCGGCCAGTTCCTTGAA
>DEHU01000195.1 GCA_002352125.1 Competibacteraceae bacterium UBA2792
AAGCGAGAAGCCGAACGGCAGGCCCGGACCGACGCCCGCCGCGCGGAAGAGGATCGAATCGCGGTAGCCCCCGGAGTTCTCGAAAAGCGGGCGATCCTGACCGGCGCGTTCGTCGATGTTTTCGAGAAGGTGCTGTCCGGTTCGCCCGCTCGCCCGGACGCCGCCGAATCCCATGAACGGTAAAAGCCGCCCCACCTCACGGCGGGAGCGGCCCGTAGAATCTTACACCACTCGATAAGTGTAGGATTCTACGCGAGTTCCGCCCCGCTGTCACCTATTGATAGCGAGTTCCCATGACCCCCGAAAACATCCCTCCCGAACTTCGCGCCCGCCCGCAATGGGTTTGTTGGAGATATGAAGAGCGTAACGGCAAGCGCACCAAACCGCCTATCGACGCGAAATCCAACGGCCGCCTCAGCTACGCGAAATCCAACGATCCGACGACATGGAGCGACTTCGACGCCGCGCACTTCGCCTGTGGAATCCATCCCGAACTGAACGGCGTCGGCTTCTGCTTCGCGCCCGATGACGGGCTTACCGGAATCGACATGGATCATGTCATCGATTCCGGCCTGCAACCGGCGAACTCAAAGCGGAAGCGGCCGAGATTCTGAAACGGTTTCAAGGCACCTACGCCGAGATAAGCCCATCGGGAACCGGCTTGCGGCTGTTCTGCTACGGCAAGCCCAAGCGCAGCGGCAAGAACGAGGGCAAGGTGAAGTGGCTGGAGGTGTACAGCCATCCGTCATCCCGATACCTCACGGTCACCGGCAACCATTGGCCCGGCAACGCCGCCACCGTCACCGATCAACAGGCCGTTCTCGATTGACTGGACGGGGTCTACATGACCCGGCCCCGCAGCGCCGATAAAGACCTGACGGCGCCGTTCTTTTCCGGCGCCCCCGATTCCGACGATGAAAAACTGCTGAGCAAGGCCCGCACGGCATCGAACGGCGCACGGTTCGCCGCGCTCTGGTCCGGCGACACCTCAGAGCACGGCGGGGACCATTCCGCCGCTGACCTCGCACTGTGCAATATTCTGGCGTTCTGGACGGAAAGCGACGCCGTGCGCATGGATCGGCTTTTCCGCCAGTCCGGTTTGATGCGCCCGAAATGGGACGAGAAACGAGGCGAATCAGCTACATACGGACAGATGACCATCGCCAAGGCCATCGAATCGACGTGCGAAACCTATCGCGCGAAAACTCGAAACGGCAACCGACCCTATCCAAAACAACCGTCCCAGCCGTCCCAACCGTCCCAAGCTCATTATCATCTTGATAATCAAGAAAATAATTTTTCAAAAAGCGGGACGGGTGGCGATTTTGAGGCCGTCCCAGCCGTCCCAAATCGTCCCAACGATCCCGAAGCCGCTCAAGACGGCACGTTGCGCCCTTATTTTTTCATGCTGAAATCGGACAAAACGCACCGAAGCACTCGCCCGGATTTGGCGAAGCAGCATCAAATCGACGTTCCCGGCCTCTACTTCGTCCCGGTCGTCCAAGAGAAGGACGGAAAGATCACCCGTCAAAAACACGGCGCCCCCGTGTGGATTTCGATTCCGTTCGACCTGCTCGCCACCACGGATGACGGGCAGGGCCACGGGCACGGCGTGGCGTTGCGGTTCGATTCGATCCAATCCACGGGCACCGCCATACCTGGACGTTGCCGCGCGCCTTGCTGGTGATGGAGGGGCACGAGATTTTTCAGAAGCTGTACGACATGGGCTTTCACATGGCGGTTACGGATAACGCCTTCCATCGGCTGAGGGACTACCTCAACCGCGCCCGGTCGGAAGTCAAGGACATGCCCAAAGCCCTGAGCGTCGCCCGTACCGGCTGGGCGCCCGGCCATCGTTTCGTGTTACCCGATGAAGTGTTCGGATCGAACGGCGTGAATCTGTTCTACCAGTCGGACGATCCGCGCCCATCACCTTACGTCCTGAAGGGAACTTTGGACGGTTGGCGGGAGCAGGTGGCGCAACCGCTCGCCGGCTATGATCTGCCCGTTTTCGCCGTTTCGTGCGCGTTCGCCGGCCCGCTGCTGGAACCGCTGCGAATCGAAAGCGGCGGATTCCATTTCGAGGGAGTGACCTCCACGGGCAAGACCACCGCCCAACGCTGGGCGCTGTCGGTTTGGGACAACCAGCGCGACTTGTTGCAGACCTGGAACGGCACGCGGGTTGGGGTGGAACTGGTGACGGCGGCCTACTCCGATACGCTGCTCGTGCTGGATGAGATCGGCCAAGCGGATCCCAAAGCCGTGGGCGAGATCGTCTACTTGATCTGCAACGAGAACGGCCGGACGCGCGGCAATGTCCGGCTGACCCATCGCGCCAATCTGCGCTGGCGAACCCTCCTGCTTTCCAGCGGGGAAAAGTCCCTGTCCCAGGTCATGACCGGCCCAGGCGGATTTCCGCCAGCGGCCGGCCAAGAAACCCGGCTGGCTCACATCCCCGTGGACGTGGACGGGTGCGGCATCTTCACCAAGGAAACCGATGCGGCCGCGCGGAAGTCGCTACTCGGCCGCATCGCGCAAGCCGCCAAACAAAATCACGGTCACGCGGCCCGCGCGTTCTTGAACCGGCTCACGGCGCCCGATGGCTTGCCGGACCCGGACGATACCGCCGCTCTGGTGAAGGGCATGGCGGCAACCTTGGCAGGCCCGGATTCCACGAACGAGATCGACCGCGTGGCGTTGCGGTTCGCCCTGGTCGGATTCGCGGGCGAGCTGGCGACCCGCTGGGGCATCACCGGCTGGCCCGACGGCCGCGCCATCGAAGCCGCCACCGCGATGTCTCGCCGCTGGCGTACGCATTGGGGCAGCGCAAACCGCGATGAAACCCTGTTTCTGCTCAGGTGCGACGAATGGCTTTCCGAACACCAGACCGGCTGTTTCGCCGAAATCGATCCCGTTACCCGGGACGTTCTGGACGCACGGCGGGTGGCCAGCTTGCGACCGTTCTACGGCTTCACGGCGCTGAAGGACGCGCGGCGCACTTTCTTCCTCAATGCGGCGGCCTGGAGGGACTTGATCAAGCAGGCAGGCCGTGCCGTGGCGTTGAACGCCTTGCGCCGCACCGAGCGCCTGCTGGGTGGCGGGGAGGGCGACGGCGGACAACGGGTAAAGATCGGTGGCGAGCGCACCCGATTCTACATCATCCACAGAGGCGATTGAGGAGTGAGGGACTTTGGGACGGCTTGGGACGGTTTTAAAATTGAAACCGTCCCAGAAATTTACGGCATTTGAAATGATAAGATGATGATTATGAATATTAATTATTTTTTGGGACGGTTGGGACGGTTGGGACGGCATGTTTTTATCCGGTCGGTTGGGATTTTGAATGAACGCTCCTTTGCCGCGCAAAGGTACTCCCGATCAAATCGAAAACCACGAGTAGTTCGCACCCCGGTGAAACACAGTTTTTCAACGACTTACGGCAAACACATATAGCTATTTAGCAGCTTAGATGCCATCGTTTATGCAAACAGGTTATACGGACCTCGTGAAACGCCTTCAGGTAGCTCGCACCACGGGGCACGCCCCGCCGGGCTTGATCGATGCGACACTCAACACGCTGGCTAACTGCCTGCCAGCCGCCGACGGCCGTGCGATCCGCGACGCCTACTTGCGCCAAGCCGCCCGGTTGCTGCCCGGTACGACCTGGCAGCAAGCTTCAACTTTGGCCGAACTGATCCGGCGCTTTCACTATCCAGCCGACGAAGTGCGCCGCCTGTTGCGGCAAGCCGAGCGCGCCGCCGACCTGCCCACTTCGGTACGTCAGATTCATCGGATTATTTCAAGCTACTGACATGGAACGGGTTTTGTTGTCAGTAGACCACGGCTAGGCTACGCGCATGAACATCGAATTTTTCATCTACGACGAAATCACCCCGACGATGGCCCGCGAACTCGGCGAAGCCTTGCGGGCGAAACCGCAAGCGCCCGTGCTGTTGCGCGTGAACAGCTACGGTGGCGATTTGGGCGCGGGCTTGGCGATGCTGAACGCCTTGCGCGCCCATCGCGGCCCGATCCGCGTGGAGATCGAAGGCATCTGCGCCAGCAGCGCAACGTTGTTCTGCTGTGTCGGCAAGGTTCGCATGAGCGAATCCGGCGTACTGATGATCCATACCCCTTGGGTTGCCGCCACCGGCAACGCCCGCGATCTTCGTGACCACGCCGAAGGACTTGACAAGCTGTCCGAGGCCATGGCGACGGCGTACCGCCAGAAAACCGGCAAGCCTGCCGCCGAAATCGCCGCGCTGCTGGACGGCCGCGACCACTGGTTTAGCGCCGCCGAAGCCAAGGCGTTCGTCTTCGTGGACGAAATCATCCCCGGCTTGCGCGTCGCCGCAAGACTCGGAAACCTGAAACTTCCAGAGAGATTCAAAATGTCCGAAACCCCTCTTGCCACTCCATCCGCCGAAACCCCGACCGTCAACGCCGCCGTCGAAGCCGCGCTGGCCCGCGAGCGGACCCGCCAGACCGAAATCAAAAATTTGCTGGTCGGGCATCACGCTAACGACCCCAAGTTGCTGGCGATTCAAGCCGAGTGCCTGATCGATCCGAGCTGCGACGCCAAAACGGCCAGCGGCCGGATGATGAAGGAGCTTGGCTCCCGGTCCGAGCCGCTCATGAGCGCGGGTTACGATTCCGGCCCTGGCGGTGGCTGGGCGCTCCAGCCGAGCGGCTTCACCGCGCCGTGCGGCGCGCTAGCCCGCGACTTCGCCGCCAGCGAACGCGCCGCGAGGATCGGCAACCCGGTTCCCTTCGGCGGATTCGGTTCTCGCGACTTCGTCCGCGCCGCCAGCGACGCCTTGGCGGTTCGCATGGGCGCGCGGCCCAAGTCGATTCACCCGGCCGCCCAAGACTTCCGGGAAACCGGCCTGACCGGCTTGGCCGCCTTGTGTTTGCGCGCCACCGGACAGGACACCATCGGGAAATCGCGGGCGAGCATCGTCCACGGCGCCATGACGACCAGCGACTTTCCCGAGTTGCTGTCCACGGCCGGCAACAAGTCGCTGGTCAACCGTTTCGAGTCGTTGACATTGGAGCATCGCCAGATTTGCGACTCCGGCGACCTGGTGGATTTCAAGCCGGCCAAGGTCATCAACACCTCGTTCCTGCCCGGCTTGGAGCGCAAGCACGAAGCCGGAGAAATCACGTTCGGATCGATCACCGAGGGAGCGGAAACCTACAAGCTGGCTACCTACGCGCGCGGTCTGCTGCTGACTCGCGAGGCGATGATCAACGACGACTTGGGCGCGTTCGACGGCCTGATCCGCGCCGCCGCCAATAGCGCCGCCCGGCTGGAGCGGGATTTGGTCTTCGGCGTTTTGACCGCCAACGCGAACATGGCCGATGGCGTCGCCCTGTTCCACAACACGCGCGGCAATCTCGATTCGAGCGCCGCCGCCATCGACGCGACCGGGCTGAGCAAAGCCCGCGTCCTGATGCGGAAACAGCGGGATTCGAGCGGCGGTTACGTCATGACCGCGCCCAAGTTCATCGTCTGCCCCGTTGCGCTGGAGAGCGACGCCGAAGCGCTGATTTCGGCCCTGAGTTACCGCCCGGACTCCGACACGGAAATCGCCAATCCCCAATGGATTCGCGGCCTGCTCCCGGTGAGCGATCCGCGCTTGGACGCCGCCGACTGGTATCTGCTGAGCGACCCGAATGTTGCGGCAGCCATTCGGCTTGGCTATCTGAACGGCGTTCAGAATCCGGCCATGGAGCAGGATGTCGATTTCGACAAGGACGTTCTGAAATTCAAAATCCGGTTTGACGTGGCCTGTGCGGCGGTCGGCTATGCCGGCGCGGTCAAGATGGCGTGAGGTGACCCATGATCCCCCAGAACCAGAAAATCACCGCGCCATCCGACGTGCTGAGCCCCGTCGCCAAAGCCGCCGCCATCGAGGCTCTGGATTGGCTCCAGACCCCGGAAGCCGCCGACCTGGCATGGACTGCGGCTCGCATGGAACCGCAGCATGTCATCGCCGGCTGTTTTCGCGTGGTCGGGAAACTCGCCACCGGCGAAGCCGACCCGGATGAAGTTCGCGGCATGTTGCTAACGGCCGTGTGCTGGATTTCAGCGGCGGGCGAATCGCAGCAGCAACAGCATTAATTCGGGGCATTGGCGGGTGTCTGCGTTCCGCGCCGGTCAATTCCTTGCGGGCGTTTTCGTGTACCAACCGCACCACGCCTAACCCCGCTTGCCCGGCCGGCGCTGGCGCCGAAAACGCCGCCAGCGTTACACGAGATACCCCGTAGATCGCTGGCCTATCGATATGGCGACGCAAGCAGGGGTAACAATCGGGGGTCACCGGCGAACGCTGGCGATTGAATAAGCAGTAAATTCAAAAAAATAACCGGCCTATTCGATTGTCACCCTCGCCAAAATCCAGAATCTCGCTGTGTAGTGATAATGTAGCGGGGATGCAATCCGCAGCGGCGCGTAGGTACTCCACGTTCAGGTGCGAATACCGCTCTACCATGGCGAGAGTGGACCAGCCGCCCAGCGTTTTCAAGTGTTGCGGATCGACTCCCGCTTGAGCCAGCCAACTGGCCCAGGTGTGGCGCAAATCGTGGAATCGCACGCCGGACAACCCGGCGTCCCGACAGACCCGCAGCCACGTTCGGTGATCAATCCAACGATATTGGTGCCCCTCGAAGGTAAAAACCGCCTCTGGATGCTGGCGCCGACAGGCGTTCAGCACGTTTATAGCGAGCGCGTTCAGCGGGATGCCTATCGCCCGCCCGCCTTTGGCGTCATCGGGATGCACCCATAGTTGCCGCCGCGCCAGGTCCACCTGATCCCAGCGTAACCCCAGGATGTTGCACTTGCGCAACCCGGTCGCCAGCGCGAATCGAATCACTGGCTGTAGATGCGCGGGGGCAGCGTCAATCAATTGACTCGCCTCTATTTCGGTGAGTCAGCGTCCGGCGCTTTTCGGTTCCGGCTCCAGCCGGATGACCGGCGCACGGTCGATCCACTCCCATTCGCGTTCCGCTTTCCGCAAAATGGCCCGGACCGTCGTGCGGTAGCGGTTGCGCGCTCCTGGGGTTTTCAATCTTGATAACTTGGCCAGGCAGCGGGACAGCCGGTCGTGGGTAATATCATTCAGCGCCCGCTCCTCTAGGGCCTCGTGCATCGCCGCCAATCGCTGCCGGTCGCCCGCGTGATCGCGTTTATGGGCGGTTTCCGCCAGCCATTTCAGGACGGCCTCTTCCCAGCGATAGACCGGACGTTCCCCGAACTGAGATTGTCGCCAGAGTTCGGCCCGTCGCCGATCCGCCCACTCCTGGGTGTGCCATGGGTCGGCAGTCCGAGTGCTTTCCTGCACCGTGCCGACGCCGGGGAGCGTGATACGACACCAGTAGTAAGGGCTGTTTTTTCGGCGGTAGAGCGACACGGCATGGCCTCAGCGATGGGGGCTACTGATGATGATAGCCAATGGAGCAGCGCCGCACGGGCGAAAACCCAGCGGCGACCGACCTTTCGGCCCGGAACCTCGCCGTTGGCAACTCGCTGCCGGAGGCGTTCGGCGCTACAGAACAGCAGTGCGGCAGACTCTTCAAGGTTGAGTACGTCAGCCATCGATTCCGTCTCCCTCCATTGGCTTTGCCGGCGCTCTGGCATCTTATTACTCCAAATCCGCCGCTTGGGCGGTCATTGCTAGTCAAACACGGCAACAGTATCGCCAGTCGCATCGATAGTGCGCCCCGCCACACCGTGATCCGTGCGCCACGCATCGCTCCCGCGCTGCCACATCCCGGCGTAATCCATGCCGGATTCGGCGTCTCTTAGAGCGTGTCGTCAATTAAGCCAAATATAGGCACCTGCAAGGAAGATCGCGCCGAGGAAGTTTCTGGCTATTTTATCGTATCGGGTAGCAATAGCGCGGAATTGCTTGAGTTTGAGGAAGAAATTCTCGATAAGATGACGGGCGTTGTATAACTCTTCATCATAATCGCGTGGTTCAGCTCGATTCGATTTGGGCGGGATAACCGCTTCAATGTTCATCGTCTTGAGGACGTGGATGACCCGTTCGTCCGCATCATAAGCCTTGTCAGCCAGCAACGCCTCCGCCTTGAGACCGGGCAGAAACGCATCGGCACCCTCCAGATCGCAGGCCTGACCCGGGGTCAGAATGAAAGCGAGCGGGTTGCCCAAGGCGTCGACCAGTGCGTGGATTTTGGTACTTAATCCGCCCTTGGATCGCCCGATAGCTTCCTGCTGGCGAACAGCTTTGGTTTGTTGTTCTTTTTTTACGGGCCCCGGCGGCGTGCTGGTGGGCGCGCACAATCGTTGCGTCGATTATGGCATATTCGTTGTCGCCATCAGCGGCTAACGTCTTGAAAAGACTCTCCCAAACTCCGCTCTTTGCCCACCGGCCGTGCCGCCGGTGGGCATTCTTCCAGTCCCCGTAACGCTCTGGTAAATCTCTCCACGGGATGCCGGCACGGTAACGATACAGCACCGCCTCCACAAACAGACGATTATCCGAGGCCGTCACCCCAACACTCTCTTCCCGTCCCGGCAAGAGATCCATTGACAGTCCCGTAATCCATAGCGTCTCACTCTCTATTACCTCCCTCATTCAAGCCAACTTCCTATGAATCATACGTGATGTTCGACTCTTTCGATGATCGATGTGGGCATGGCAGCGCGGCATGGCGGTGTGAGATACGCCCAGAGGAGCCAACCATCGCAACGCTCCGGGATCGCCTGAAAAGTCGAACATCGCGTAATCATATATCCTTCTATGGGAGGCCTCTAATTGACGACACGCTCTAGAATCCAGTGTCCGAAAATAGGCTTTAACGCATTGCGGACGCGCTACACTTCCGTACTCCCTTTTCGAACGAAAGGACCGTATATGTCGCACGTGTTCGCCTACTGCCGGGTGTCGACGGCCGAGCAGGTCACCGCCAATCAGCGGCAAGAGATCGAAGCGGCGGGCTTTGTACTCGAACGTCACCGGATCATCGAGGAGTGCATCAGCGGTTCGGCACCCTCCAACCAGCGTCCTGGTTTCCTGCGCTTGATCGATCGTCTGGAGCCTGGCGATGTGTTGGTGGTGACGAAACTGGACCGACTCGGGCGCAATGCCATGGATGTGCGCGCCACCGTCGAACGGCTCGAAACTCACCAGGTTCGGGTGCATTGCTTGGCCTTGGGCGGAGTCGACCTCACCAGCGCCGCGGGCAAGATGACCCTGCAGGTGATTGCGGCCGTCGCCGAGTTTGAGCGGGATTTACTTAACGAACGCACACAGTCAGGCATTCGTCGCGCCCGCGCCCAGGGCAAACGCTTGGGTCGACCGTCGACCGTCCCGATTAAACCGCGAACAGCGCACCCGGGTATTGCAACGCCTAGCCGCTGGTACGACCATCGCGCAAGTGCGAAGGAATTCGCCACCAGCCGCCAAACCATCCTACGGGTACGTGATGCGATGCCGGGTAGGCGTAAGGATTCCTTCGTAAATGAGTAACAGGGGTCTTGGTCATTTTTGAGTGGTCTGGCTGGCCCCATCTGGCACAGTGGATTCCTGCTCAAGCTTTGACCAATGCGCACGACCGGATAAAGTGGAGCAGCGCCGAACGCGATACGTCCATGATCGTGGCAATCGACGCCTTCGATACCTGTTTGCCAAGAAGAATCTTGATTTCCGCTTCTTTGCCATCGAGCCGGGACTGGCCGAGCGAACCCTTCGGCCGACCGGCCAGATTGCCCTTGGCCTTGGCTGCCGCCAACCCTATTTCAAGATGGTCGACGGGCGTCCGAAGCTGGGAAGACAGGCGAAGAAGCCGGTTCCGCTTGGACTCGGCCAATTGGACAAACGGCTGGCCGCGAAGCTCGACGCGTTGGACCTGTCGTTGCTGGATGTCCTCACGGACACCATGCAGTGGCTTGGCTGGGACGAACACTTCAGTCTACTGAGTGGGCATCAAGGCAAGCTCAAGGAAGACGCAAAGCGCAAAATCCTGACCGCCTTTGCCTACGGAACCGGCTTGGGGTCGACATAAATCGCTAAGAATGTCATTGACCTGAGCGTACGCCAGGTTTCCTTCGTCAACCAGCGCCAAGTCACCACGGAGAAACTGGAGGCGGCAATCTGTGCCGTCATCAACACTTACAACTGGTTCCGGCTATCCCGCTACTGGGGCGATACGAAACGCACGGCGGCAATGGAACCTATACGAGAACAACCTGCTGTCGGAGCGCCATATCCGCTACGGTGGCTATGGCGGCATTGCCTACTATCACGTCAGCGACGATTACATCGTGCTGTTCTCGCATTTTATTCCATGCGGCGTTTGGAAGGCCGTGTACATCCTGGACGGCCTGACCAAGAACAAGTCCGATTATTCAACCTGATACCCTGCATGGCGACACCCAGGCGCAAAGTGCGCCGGTTTACGCGCTGGCGTATTTGCTGGGGATAAAGCTCATGCCACGCATCCGCAACTGGAAAGACCTGAAATGGTTCCGTCCGGCGGCCGCCGGGGCGTACCGACACATCGACGGTCTGTTCACCAAGGATCCGGTGGATTGGGAACTGATCGAAACCCATTTGCCCGACATGCTGCAGGTGGCCCAGTCGATTCNNTCCGCCAGCCGCAAGAACAAGCTCTACTACTCGTTCCGGGAACTGGGGCGTGTCGTCAGGACCGGCTTCCTGCTGGAATACATCGGCAACAGCGAGCTCAGACAGATCATCCAGGCCGCGCAGAACAAGTGCGAAGGCTTCAACCAGTTCGCGCAGTGGGCCTATTTCGGCACCGATGTCATTGCGGACAACGTACGCGACAACCAGCTCAAGATCATCAAGTACAACCACCTCATCGCCAACCTGGCGATCTTCCACAACTGCCACACCATGACACAGGCGTTAAAAGAGATTGAAGCGGAAGGCATGGTGTTAACGCCAGAACTGCTTGCGGCACTAAGCCATTACCGGACGCACCACATCAATCGCTTCGGCATGTACGAGGTTCATGATCGTGAACCGGCACCGGTGAATTACGGCGTGATATTCGAGATGGTGGAGGGGCTGACAGCTTAGGGCAAGGACAAAATATGTCATTAGGCATGATGTTACTCATTTACGAAGGNNATTGCTTATATGTCGTCAAATTGTAGCTTCGCTTCCACTGGGCCAGTCTGGCGGAAATGGAGCGGGAACTGACGGTCGAGCGTACTCGTGCCGGATTGGAGATCGCCCGCCAGCTTGGCCGCAAGGGAGGTCGTAAGTGGCAGATGACGGAAGTCAGCAAAGAAGCCCCTGGCCAATGGTGTGCCGCCGCGCGACGTGGCCAAAAATCTCGGTGTTTCCGTCCCGACCCTGTATCGCTGGATACCAGCAGCCGCGCACCGGCACGACCCAACTCCGGTCACATGCTCGAACACATTGAGCGGCTCAAGGTCTTTCAGGCGCTCGATCTGCCCGCCGGAATCGAACGGCAGGTTCACCAGAATCGCCTGCTCAAGATCGCACGTGAGGGTGGTCAGATGACAGCCCACGTTTTCGCCTTGATGCATATGTTGGGCTTCCGTTTCGCGCCACGCATCCGCGATCTTGGCGACACCATGTATACTGCGAAGAGCGACACCGGATTTGACGCGCTCAAACCCATGATTGGCGGCGCACTTAACATCCGGCATATCCGCGCTCACTGGGATGAAATCCTGCGGCTCGCGGCGTCGATCAAGCAAGGCACGGTGACTGCCTCTTTGATGTTGCGGAAGCTCGGCAGCTATCCC
>DEHU01000173.1:0-1388 GCA_002352125.1 Competibacteraceae bacterium UBA2792
TTCATGGCCGGCGGCTATTTCGAGCTGATCGAGTGGCTGCGCGACCGCGACAAAAAGGTGTTCGTCGATCTCAAATTCTTCGACGTGCCGGAAACGGTTCGCTCCGCCGTGCGCCAGCTCGAACCCTACGGCGCCACCTTCACCACCGTCCACGGCAACGATGCCATTCTCCGGGCGGCGGTGGACGTGGCCCGGGAGATGGAGGGCGACTTGGGCATCCTCGCCGTCACCGCCCTGACCAGCCTGGATCGGGCCGATCTGGACGATCTGGGCTTCGCCTGCGATCCCAAGACCCTGGTGCTGTCGCGGGCGCGGCGGGCGCTGGAAATCGGCTGTCGCGGGGTGATTTCCTCGGGTTTGGAAGCCGCTGACTTGCGGGCGGGTTTGGGCGAAAAGCTGCTGATCATCACGCCGGGCATCCGGCCGGTGCTGAACCGCCCGGCCGACGACCAAAAGCGCACTATGGATGTCGAGGACGCTTTTTCGAGCGGCGCCGATTACATCGTGGTCGGCCGGCCGATCCGGCAGGCATCGGACCCGCAAGCGGCGGCAGCGGCCATCCAGGAACGCATCGCCCGGCTGTTCGCGGCCGCCTGAACCGACGCCAGCGCCCGGCCCGACAACAGATGAACAACGCCCGGCCCGTCGGTGTCTTCGATTCCGGGGTGGGCGGCTTGTCGGTGCTGCGGCGGATTCGCGCCGACTTGCCGCACGAGATGCTGCTCTACGTCGCGGATTCCGGCCATGCGCCCTATGGCAACAAACCGAACGAATTCATCGCCCGGCGCTCGGTCGCTATCACCGAATTCCTGCTAGAGCAAGACGCCAAGGCGATAGTGGTGGCCTGCAACACCGCCACAGCAGCGGCGATTGCCCGGCTGCGCGAGCGGTTCGGCGTGCCGATCATCGGTATCGAGCCCGCGATCAAGCCGGCGGTGGCCGCGACCCGCTCCGGCGTGGTCGGCATTCTGGCCACCGGCAACACGGTGCGCAGCGACAAATTCGCCGCTCTGCTCGATCAGCACGGCCACCGGGCACGAGTGATGGTGCAACCTTGTCCCGGCTTGGCCGATTGCGTGGAACGCGGCGAATTGAGCGGCCCCCGCCCCCGTGCTCTGCTGGAACAATTTCTGGAACCGCTGCTGGAACAGGGCGTCGATACCCTGGTGCTGGGCTGCACGCACTATCCGTTTCTGATACCGTTGATCCAGCGGCTGGCCGGCCCGGACGTCGCCGTGCTCGACCCGAGCGCGGCAGTTGCGCGGCAGTTGCGCCGGCGGCTGGAGGCGGCGGATTTGCTGGCGGACGGCCGGGCGGCGGGCGGCGGGCGCTACTTCACCAGCGGCGCGCTGGAGCGGACCGGCCATGTCATGAGCCGGCTGCTGGAT
>DEHU01000173.1:1395-10572 GCA_002352125.1 Competibacteraceae bacterium UBA2792
GCTCGAATCGCTACCCGAGCCGTTCCTGCATGGCGGCATCCCTTCCGATCCGGCACCGGCGCCGGTCGCTGCTCTCGCGCTTGGGGCCGGTCCGGCAACGCCTTGAGACAAACTCAGGTAAAGGTGTAGTGCTTGCGGATCGGTGCATCGACCCGCCAAGTGCAGCGCATCCCTCTGGGAAACGTCACCAAGTCGCCCGGCCCGATTTCGACCGGCTCGCCGCCTTCCGGCGTGACGGTCACCCGGCCTTCCAACATGTAGCAGGTCTCCTCGACATCGTACTCCCAAGGAAATTCGGATACTTCCTTGGTCCAGATCGGCCAGTTCTCGACATTCATCTCTCGCAACCGCTCGGCGCCGGGATTTTTATCGATACGGATTTTGCTCATGGCGTTGATTCTGCTCGGGTAGAGGCTTCAGTCGGTTCGATAGCCGTTGCGCCGCATGTCGTCCAGACCGCCTTTGTTTTCGATCCGGCCGTAGCCCAACTGGTGCAGCGCCTGTTCGGCGATACCGGCACGCCGGCCGCTGCGGCAATACAGCACGATCCGCGCATCGTGGTCCGGCGCGAAAGCGGCGATGCGCTGGGCGATTTCGTCGTAAGGAATGTTGACCGCTTCCCGAACGTGCTCTTGCCGGTATTCGCCCTCGGTGCGCACATCGACGACCAGCGGTTGGCCAGCAACCGGCGGTCCGCCGTGGTCGGCCAAGGCCGGCACGACCCACAACAACATCGCGAGAAATCCCGCCTGTTTCGTCATGAAGCTGCTCCTTTAATACCTAAAGATGCAAAGTCGATTCTCCTTCATTTTGGATGACCTGCTGTTTCACATCAACTTCGTGGCGGGGATTGAAGCTTTGAAATAGCCCTCATCCCCAACCCCTCTCCCACGGGGAGAGGGGAGTTTTAGCGCAGCCTTTTCAGCCCGGACGCTTATCGGCGGCGGGAATCTGCACGGCCAGATACAACGCGCCGTCGCCGCGTTTCACCAGCAGCGGTACCCGCTTGCCGCGCGGCAGTTCCTTGACCAGTTCTCGCAGATGCGCGGCATTTTCGATTTTCTGGTTGTTCAGGCTCAGCAAAATGTCGCCCGGCCGCACGCCGGCCTCGGCGGCGGCGCCCGGCCCGACCCGTTGCACCAGCACACCTTCGCCGGCGTTGCGATGGCCGGCCGGCAAATCGGCCACCGCGACGTTCAGGCGCGGCGAGTTGTCGTCCGGGACATCGTTCAGCGCCAGCTCGCGCTGATCCTTGTCGGGGAGTTGCCCAAGCGTGACGGCGATTTCCTGCTCCTTGCCGTCGCGAATCACGGTTAGCGCCTTACTCGCGCCCGGCTTGGTCGAGCCCACCAAAGGCGGCAAATCGGCGCTGTCGTTGATCGGTTTGCCGGCGTAGGCGACGATGATGTCGCCCGTTTTCAGCCCAGCTTTGGCGGCGGGGCTGTTCTGGTTGACCTCCGCCACCAGCGCGCCGCGCGGTTGCTCCAGATTGAAGGAACGAGCCAAGTCTTGCGTCACCTCTTGCAAGGTGATGCCCATCCAGCCTCGCGTTACATGGCCGTCGGCCTTGAGCTGCGCGACCACCTCCATCGCCACATCGACCGGAATGGCGAACGACAACCCCATGTAACCGCCGCTGCGGCTGAAGATTTGCGAGTTGATGCCGACGACCTTGCCGGTCAGGTCGAACAGCGGCCCGCCGGAGTTGCCGGGGTTGATCGGCACATCGGTTTGGATGAACGGCACGTAGGTATCGTTCGGCAGGGACCGGCCCAAAGCGCTGACGATGCCCTTGGTAGCGGTGCGCTCCAACCCGAACGGGGCGCCGATGGCGAATACCCACTGCCCGACCTTGAGGCTGCCAGCGTCGCCGATGGCCACGGTCGGTAGATTCTTGGCGTCGATCTTCAACAACGCGATGTCGGATTGCGGATCGCTGCCGATCACCTTGGCCGGAAACTCGCGCTTGTCGTTCAGCTTGACGGTGATCTTGTCCGCGCCGTCCACGACGTGGCGATTGGTGATGAGATACCCGTCGGCGGAGATGATGAAGCCGGAGCCGAGGCCCTGGACCGGCATACCTTTTCCGCCCTGCGGCACGGGCGGTCTGGGAAAGTGCTTGAAGAGTTCGCCGAAGGGATTGTTATCGTTGCCGTTGTTATCGTTGTTGTCGTTGTCGTCGTTGTCGTCGTTCGAATCCGGCATGCCCTGCCAAGCCAAGGCCGGCTGGCTCTTGCCGGTAACGCTGACGTTCACCACCGCCGCCGCGTTCTGCTGAACCAAAGCGCTGAAATCGGGGACGGTCATTTCCACATGGGCCGATGGCACGGCGTCGGCCGCCAGCACCGGCGGCAATACGCCGGTCGCCAAGACCACCCCGCCAGCCGCCAACGCCACAGCGGCCACGAGTTTTTTGAGCTTGCCGGGAATTTGCATGGTCGTTCTCTCTTTTCGCAACGTGAATTTCACTGGAACCGGAACCGGTCCGGTTCCTCGTTGCGCGCCAGTGTGAACGATCTTGCTTAAGGCAAACTTAAGGGTGAAAAAAGCTTTTCTATAGCCGCTCAAAAAATATCCCGCCTCTTGCCCGCACAGGCCGCTATGATCGAACATAGTTTTGCGCACATGCGCGCCGATGTCTGTGGAGTGATGGCATGAACCCCTTCGAGATACGCGCAGCCTGGGACGATCAGGCAAAAGTATGGATTGCCACCAGCGACGATGTGCCGGGTCTATGCGTGCAGGCCGATACTTTCGACGATCTGATCGAGATCGCGACCGGGTTGGTGCCCGAGTTGTTGGCGGAAAATCGCGTACCGACCCAAGCCGCCATTCCCCTACGTATCGTTGCAGAACGAACGATGATCGCCAGAGCCGCCTGATGGCTTCGATGTACGCCGACCTCGTAGCGCGCCTGAAAGCTGGCGGATGCTGGTTCGTGCGCACGGGCAAGGGCAGCCACGAAATTTGGTGCAGCCCGATCAACGGCCGCGCCTTTACCGTGCCGCGCTCGCTGGCGTCGGCCCCGCTGGCAAACGCGATCTTGAAACAGGCCGGATTACCGAAGGCTTTTTGATCCGTTCGGTGCTTCCGGACTCGCGTTCAATCCGGGTCGTCGGTGGTGGCGATGTACACGTCGTCCACCTCGTTGATGTGAAAATGGCGGGGTTTGTCGGCAACCGGCAGGTCGCTTTCCTTCAAGCCGGATTTTTCCAGCATGTAGGCGCGCAGGGCCGGGTCGTTCAGGGTGGTTTCGTCGTGCTCCAGCCAGTCGCGAACTTTGGGGTCTTGCGGCTGGAAGACGTGGACTTCGCGGTGGCCGCGCGCCAGCACCGCGTAGATGGGCGGATCGCCGAGTTCCATTAGCTTGGTGTATCCCATGCCCTCGTACATCCGCACCGTTTGTTTGACGCTGCCCAAAACGCTGCCGTCGCCTTCGTAAGATGGACCCCGGTCGAAACGGTTGTCTTTCTCCATCAGATAACGGCGGCAGGCTTTGATCGCGGCATCGAAACTGCTCGTTTGTTTGCTGGTTTCGCTCATGGAGAATTTCCTGTGCATCGAATTCGTGGAAACAATAGCACCGATCAAGTCCGGATCGCAGCGATGCTCGCCGTCGCGCTGATCGCTTGCCCGGTCGCGTCGCAACGGGCGGCCGGGGAATCGCTGCCCGCGTGCCTGGCGGCCGGCGAACGGGAAACGATCCAAGACGCCGTCCTGAAAACTCGACCGGAACCGGCGGCATTGCTGGCCCGGCTGGTTTACGCGGAAAGCCGTTCGACCAACTTCGCCGACGATGCCCGCGTGTATCGGGCCATCGCTTGGGGCGTTACGAACCGGGTGCGTTTGGGCGAGGCGTCGAGCGCGATGCGCCGCCGCTACGGCGACGGCGTTGCCGGGGTGATCTTCCGCAAAGGGCAGTTCAACCCCGCCGTGTCGTCCCGTTCGCCGTTCTCGCGGGATTTTCTGTGTCCGCAGGATTTGGCCCGTTGGGGACTGGCGACGGAAGCGGCGCAAACCGCCTTGCGCGGGCGGGATAATCCCTTTGTCCAAACCGGCTGGGAACGCGAGCACGGTCTGTCGCTGGTGGTGAATTTCTATTATCCCGGTTCGTCGCAGGCACGCGGACCGCTGGCACCGTGGGAGGAAGACGGCGGGCTGCGCTTCATCGGCGAGGTTTCGATCAGCGGAACCGTCTTGCCCGCCGAGCGGGTCCGGTTTTACCGGCTCGCGACGCCGCCGGACGATGTGGAACCCTCCACCGCCCCCCGCTAAAAAACGCGACCAAGGGGCTTCGCCCCCTGGACCCCCGTAAAGGGAAAAAGCAAACAGGTCAAAGGGTTAACGTCCTGGCCAGACGGAACCCGATGTTGGTGACCCTGAGGCGCGGGACGCTCCAGTCGCGAGCAGCCGACCGCAACCTCCCCGGTTCGCTGCCCCACGAACCGCCCCGCAACACCCGGGGACCGCCGCTCGGATTGATGTTCATAACTGATTGATTAGATTTAGAATAATCCTTTCCATACACCGACGCCGTCCACTCCCAGACATTACCGGCCAAATCGTGGACCCGGTCATCGCCGCCCGTCACAACTTGCCACCAGTCCGCCACGTCACCCGGAAAACAGCCGACTGCACTGGTGCGGTTTAAGCGAGACTCTGAGCTATTGCAGCGCCAGGCTTCCCAGTTCTCTCCCCACGGGTAGCGCCGCCCTGCCGGCCCGCGTGCTGCCCACTCCCATTCGGCTTCGGCCGGTAGCCGGACAGTTCCGCGCGGACAATGCAACCATTCACTGAGCCAGTTGCAATACGCTTCCGCTTCGTACCAGGAAACACCGATCACCGGCTGATTCGGCGCGATCCAGACCGGATCATTCCACAACGAAGGTTCCGACTGGTTCTGTTCTTCCCGCCACTGCCAGCCGTCCGCGCTCCAGTAGCATTGCTCTCGATAACCGCCCTGTTCCACGAATGGCCGAAACTGCGCCACCGTCACCGGATAAGCGGCCAGCGCAAAACCGGCGATCTCCAGCGGTGCGGCATCGGCAGGCCAATTCTCATCGTCGCGAGCTTCAGGATCGGGTTTTGCACCGTTGCCCAGCCGCAACCCCGTAAACGCGGGAAACTGGCCGCTATCGCGAACGGCTCGCGTGCCCGGAATCGGCACCCAGCGGATATCCGGCAGGCCGTCCCGGAGTCCGACGCCAGGGCGCTCATCGAAGCCCAGCCGCCCCAACGCACACCACAGGTAGTCACGTTCGAACGGTTTCAAGTGCTCCAGCGCGTGCTCGCAAGCCCGGCGCAGCGGGTCGGCGAAGCGCACCAAGTTCCAGCCCCGAGCGTGGGCCACTTCCAGGCAGTCGGCGAGCAACAAAGCCGGATTCGGGTCGTCAGTCAAACGCTCGGACTCAAAATATTTCAGCAGGGTTTCATAGCTTTTCACCGCGCTCTCGGGCGAATCCTGATCGGCGATAGCGCAGAACAGGAAGGTGAGCGTGCGGTGCCAAGCCGGAATCGCGGCATACCGTTTCAGCAGGTCTGGCGCCCGGTCGCCGATGCGCCGCAGCCGCACGGCAGCCAAAAACTCCTGGAAAGTCAGATGATAGAAACCAGCGCGCCGCCCGGCGCGGGGCAGCAGCAGCCCGGAGTTGGATAACAGGTCCTCCCGGCGGCTGGCCGCATCGGCGCTTCCGCCTTCGGTGGTCCAGTCGGTTTGCGCCAGCCTCGCCAGGACACGGTCTACCTCGTCGATATTAACTTCGGCCGCTGGCGTCGTTCTCGGTTCTTTATCATCACCCTGGTGCATACCGAGCGCCACGGCGGACAGGCGCAACCGCGCCCGATCACGCTCGTTCTCGGTCGGATAGCGCTTGTACAACACCTGATTGACCACGCTGTCGTAAAGCCGGTAGAAGTCTTGCGGCAGGCGCTGGCCCTCGTCGTACTTGATGCACAGCGCGGTCAGCAGCATCGGGTTGGCGCGCAGTTCGGCAAGATCGGGGCGGCCGCCGAGATGAGCGAGAAGACCACTGGTCTTTTCTTCGGCGCGCGGTGGGTCGGCGGCGGCATACCAGCGACGGACGAACGTCTCTTGCAGCGGTGGCGGCAGTTCTCCCAAATCGGCTTGGGGTAGACCGAGGTTGCGGCGGTCGGCATCGTCCAGGCCGTAGGGACGGCTGGTCAGCAGAATCCGATTGCCGGCTTTCAGCCACTCGGGCAGCGCGTCGGCCAAGCCGTTCAACAGATTGCGTCGGGGCCGGTGCGATCCGAGCGTTTCCGGCACTTCGTCCGCGCCATCCAAGATCAGCAGGCAGCGACCTTGCTTCATCTCTTCCTGCCAGACTTCCGGGGTCAGTCCGCCGGGTTTGGCTGCCGCCAGCCAGTCGGCCAAAGCGGCTTCGAGCTGTGCCTGAGTCCAGTGGCCGCTGCCCGCCAGGCATTTGTCGTGATCCACCCATTCGCGCAGCCGGCACAGCAAGGGAAAACGACCGCGCAAGTCATCCGGGAGCCGTTCCTCGAATTCGGCCGGGGTTTCCAGCGGATGCGCCGGGAGGGAACCACAGGCGACCACCAGCGCCAGCCAGCGGCAGAAGGTGGTTTTGCCAGCGCCGGGAGCGCCCGGCACGTAGAGCGATTCATCGCCGAGGCGGTGCAAAAGTAGGTCGTGTTGTCGCTCGCGGTCGAATTCGGCCTTGCGCCTGCTATCCGCCTTCCGGGCAGTGACCGCCGGAACGTAGACTTGACCGAGGCGCACGTTCTGGCTGTCCTTCAAGTCCAGCCCCAACAATTCGACGCTTTCGCAGGTGCGGCGGAGCCATTCGAGATAGCGGGCGCACACCGAGGCACCCGACGCAGTCGTTTGTGTCACGCCCTGGCGCTTGCCCCAATCGGTCAAGGCGTGCAGGACTTCGGTTTCAAGCTGGTCGGGCGTGGCGAATTGAACGCGGGTGCCGATGGTATTGAGCCACGCCTTGAATTCCTTGAGCGTCTGAACGTTCCGCCCAACTTCCACGGCAACTCCGGCGATCTTCTCCGGCTCGGCCTCGTTGATGCGGTACGTCTCGATAAGCTTCGCATCCCAAGGCGCACGCTCATCCACTAAAAACGGGATCACCTCTCTCCCCAACTCCTTCACCCGCTCACATTCCAGGCGAGTAATGCTTTTCTTTCCGTCGCCAGGCGGCTCTTGAGGCGTCCAACCGTGGCGGTGGGCGACGATGACCACCACTACGTTGGCGTCGTTGACCTTTTCCAGGCAGGTGGCGAGGGGCGGATTACCGCCAGCAGCCCAGTAACCGCAATTGATCGGTTGCCATCCGAGTCGCAGGATGGCGTTCTGCGCCACTTGGCGGAAGTCGGTGAGATCCTCCAGGGTGGAGGAGATGAAAACCTTGGGTATCTTCGAGTCAGCCATTCGCAGTTCCTTAGCGATTTCCTGAAAAGGTTATACCGACTGGGCTGGAACTCCCCCCTTTGCTAAAGGGGGGAAGGGCTACGCGCCATTCCGCAGCCAAGCAGGTTAATTCTTTTCCAGAAATCACCGTATCGAGCATTCATCTAGCCTCAGATACGATGTCAACCCCGAGCCCGCCTGTCGAGCGCCTCCTCGATCCTTGCAGCCCACTCCACGGTATCGCCGCGCGCCGACCTGGCATTGCGGATCAGGGCCAGATTGCGCGCGGTGGTTTCCGGTTCCCAATTCTCCCGGACGGCCGCGAGCGCATGGGCGGCGGTTTCCGTCGCCGCCGACTCGTCCTTTTGCAGAACGGCTAGTTCAAGCAGCGTGGCGTGGTCCCAATAATCCGGCGTGCCTTTGGCCAGACGCCGCTTGACCGCGTAGGTCACGACCGGCAGCAGTTCCAAACGGCGTGGGTCGGGCGGATTCTTCAGTTCCATCAGCGTCACCGCGTTGATGCCGGGGTAGGCGTCGCGCCAGTCGGTTTCGAAACCTTGCAGATAGGTGTCGATCGCCCTGGCGAGCCAGCCGGCGGCGGCAAACGGGTCATTGGCGTTGCGCGCTTCGTCCCAGCGGTCCTTGTACACCCGGCCGAGCAGGCCGTTGGTTTCACTGCTCGGTCCCCGCTCCTGAATCAACTCGCGCAACACCTGCTCCGCCTCATCGCGACGCTGAAGCCGGTTGAGCGCGAACCCAAGTTGTTCCCGCACCATCACGCTGTGCGCCAGCGGCCCGGGCATTTGGGCGACAAGATCGACCATGGCCTGCCAGTCGCTCACGGCGCGATACGACAGAAACAAATCGATCACCACCCCGGATTCGAGATTCCGCACGTCGCCTAGCGCACTTGCGGCCTGCCGGAGGGCGTCCTTCCCGGCGCGGCGGGCGGCGGCCAGGCGGTTGCGCGCCTCCACCGCGTAGTGCGCCCGCTCACGAAAGACGTCGGTCTTCAGGCGGGCGATGTCCGGCGCGCTATAGCCCTCCACTAACTGAAAGATCGGGCTGTCGGTACTCGGTGCGCCCTGATGGGCTTTCGCAGCCTCCAGCAGCTTGCGCAAACCCGCCCGAGCGGCCTCCACATCCGCCGGCCTGCCGTCCGGGCCGAGCTGGTAGGGCAAAGCGCGCAGCGACGCGACGTCGAACATCATGCGTTCCGAGCCCGCGAACAGCAGGACCGTGGTCGCCGGTCGAATGCCGTGGCGCAAGCCGAGCTCGTAGAAAACGTTGGCGTTGGCGCCGGTCAGGTCTGCCACGGCGAAATCGCACAGGATCAGCCGCTCGAACATCGGCTTGTGAATGATGCCGCCGGTGACCTCCTCATCCGCACGCAGCGATTCCATACCGGCCGCGTCAATGGCTGGGGCGATCAGATCCCGATAGACGGCGTCAAAGTCCACCGCAGCGCCGGAGGGGATGGTTTTCTTGCCGAATGGCATCAACACAAAACAGAGGGGTAGCATCATTCTTCTCCTAAATTGAGCAAGTGTTCTGAGGCCATACTGGAATGATACTTCGCGAGCCGCTGTTCTCCTGCTAGTCCCACCATCGGCAGCGCTGCCACCAAGTCCAAACCTATCAGTAGCGCGGCAAGGGGGGCGTCATGACTACTATACTCATATCAGGCAGAGGTACCATCGAGATACATCCTCCGGGGCTTGATTATCTGAGTAGGACACTCCAAGGGTGCCTCTGGTGATCCCTTAGTACTCCGTAAATTAAGT
>DEHU01000145.1:0-2276 GCA_002352125.1 Competibacteraceae bacterium UBA2792
ACTGCCGGGATGTGCTGCTCGATCTGTACGCTACTGACGCCGAATATTCCGCCGATGCATTGGAAGGTATCTACGCCAACCTGGAGGAAATTGGCAACCGGGTATTGATCGCCCATCTGACCGACCAGGATGCCGCCGAAGTGCTGGCTGGCATCGCTCGCGAGGAGGACTTGAACGGACGAATCCGTCGCAATCTGATGGATACCCGCCGCGCTATCTCCTTCTTGATGCGGCGACGGCTACTTTCCAACGATCAGATCGAGGAATCCCGCCAGATCCTGCGCGATATCGAATCGCTGGACGGACACACTTCGTTTCTGTTCGAAAAAATCAATTTCTTGATGGACGCGACGGTCGGTTTCATCAACATCAACCAGAACAAGATCATCAAGATTTTCTCGGTAGCGTCGGTCGCCCTGCTGCCACCGACTCTGATCGCCAGCATCTACGGCATGAATTTCGAATTCATGCCCGAACTCAAGTGGCTGTTTGGCTATCCTTTTGCCCTCGGTTTGATGGCCGTATCGGTGGTCGCGCCCTTCTGGTTTTTCCGCAAAAAGGGGTGGCTGAAATGAGTGGGGGCGGTATTCCATCGCGTATACGCTATGCTACGGGGTAGCGACGTGACTTCGGATCCAACGTTCTTTCACCTCCCAAACCGTCAGGAGATCGCCGTGCCCGCTCAAGAACTCGCGCATCAACACCTCTACGAATTGGCCGCACAGGTCGGCGCAGCTCTGCGTACCCGCAATCGTACCTTGGCCATCGCCGAATCTTGTACCGGCGGCTGGATCGCCAAAATCGCCACCGATGTACCCGGGAGTTCTGGTTGGTTCGATCGCGGCTTCGTCACCTATAGCAATGCCGCTAAAGCCGATCTGTTGGGAGTGCAGGAATCGACCATCGCCGCTCATGGCGCGGTCAGCGCCGAAGTGGTCGCCGAAATGGCAGCGGGCGCCCTGCAACGCAGTCCCGCCAGCATGGTTATCGCCGTCAGCGGTATCGCCGGTCCCGACGGCGGTACGCCGGACAAGCCGGTGGGTACCGTCTATTTGGCTTGGGCGCTGCGCGATGGCCCGCTTCACACCGAGCGCCAGCATTTCTCCGGCAATCGCGACGCCGTGCGGTTGCAAGCGGTCGCCGCCGCTTTGCAAGGATTGCTGGATGTGTTCGCCCGCAACCACTGAACCCACTGAACCGCGGCGGCTGTTTCTGGCGCTTTGGCCGAAAGAGGTCGAGCGCCGGCAAATGGCCGGATTAGCCGCCAACGTCGTCGGTCGGCGACGGATGCGCGATGCGAACTTGCATTTGACTCTGGTTTTTTTGGGCGCTACCGACGCCGTTCGTTTGTGCGCTTACGAAGCGGCGTTGGCGGACTTGACGGTGCCTGTCCTGGAGCTGATCCTGGATCGCTACGGCTATNNCTGTACGAACTGGTGGCCGATTTGACCCGGCGGCTGCGCGGCTGCGGTTTCGTTCCTGAACGGCGGGCTTTCCAGGCCCACATCACGCTGGCCCGCAAGTTCCCCGGCCCCGCACCGGCACGACCGCCCGCCGCGCCGATCCGCTGGCAAATTGGTGAGGTGACTCTGGTCGAATCGCTGCCGGGGAAACAGGGTTCGGAATATCGAGTGCTGCGGCGCTGGCCGGGGGCTAGGTTGGACGAAGGTTCTGTGGAATAATCGCCAAAAACAACTGGTTCCAGTTCGGTCGACCAGTTTTTCACATCCGCTAGAGGAGGAACGCACGGGATGGACGACAACAGGAAAAAGGCGCTGGCCGGCGCGCTGACCCAGATCGAGCGCCAGTTTGGCAAGGGCGCGGTCATGCGGCTGGGCGATACCAGTGTGGCACGCGACGTGATGACCGTTTCGACCGGCTCGCTGGGTTTGGATATCGCGTTGGGCATCGGCGGCCTGCCGCGTGGGCGCGTGACCGAAATCTACGGTCCCGAATCGTCTGGCAAGACCACGTTGGCCCTGCAAGTCATCGCCCAAACCCAGAAGCAGGGCGGCTGCGCCGCATTCATCGACGCTGAGCACGCGCTCGACCCGATCTACGCCGCGAAACTAGGCGTCAGCGTAGACGATCTGCTGGTATCGCAACCCGATACCGGCGAACAGGCGCTGGANNGGCGATTCCCACGTCGGCCTGCAAGCCCGGTTGATGAGCCAAGCCCTGCGCAAGCTTACCGCTAACATCAAGCGTTCCAATACCTTAGTTATTTTCATCAATCAAATCAGGATGAAAATTGGCGTGATGTTCGGCTCGCCGGA
>DEHU01000145.1:2440-2609 GCA_002352125.1 Competibacteraceae bacterium UBA2792
AAAATCCGCGCCCACTTCCTGACTCGTCCCGACGCGGTACCGGGCGCCGATCTCGCTGGCGCCAGCGAAGGTGAAGTCGGCGGTTCCACCGATGAGCTGGATGCGGATCTCCTCTGAGGACGGTAGTCTCGCCGCCCCGGCGGTCATCCGCGCCAAGGCGCTGGAGCTG
>DEHU01000181.1 GCA_002352125.1 Competibacteraceae bacterium UBA2792
AAATTATGGGTAATCGGATGGGTCTAAATTTCGGTCAAGTACGCAGAATTTGCGTGCCCTTGCCACCAGAACGTGAACAACGCGCCATAGCCGCCGCGCTCTCCGATGTGGATGCGCTGCTGGACGGGCTGGACCGGCTCATTGCCAAGAAGCGCGACATCAAACAGGCCGCCATGCAGCAACTCCTCACCGGCCAAACCCGCCTGCCCGGTTTCAGCGGGGAGTGGGAGGTAAAGCGGTTGGGGGATTGCCTGCTTTCACAGCCTGACTATGGAATCAATGCTCCAGCAACTCAATATTCGGATCGCTTACCAACTTACATTCGTATTACCGACATCACAGAGGATGGGCAATTCAGGCCGGATCCATGTGTCTCAGTGCAATCAACTTATGCTGATCGATATTTATTGAACGATGGGGACTTAGTGTTTGCGCGGACTGGTGCGAGTGTAGGGAAGTCGTATCACTATCGTCTTCAAGATGGCTCTCTCGTCTTCGCAGGCTTTCTAATTCGTGTTCGACCTGATCCAAATACGCTGGTATCGGCATATCTTGCAGCCTATGTATCGACTAGACCTTATTGGAATTGGGTAAAACTTATGTCCATGCGCAGTGGTCAGCCCGGAATCAATAGCAATGAATATGCCCAATTGCTAATTTGCTTACCACCAATTGGAGAACAAACCGCCATCGCCGCCATCCTCTCCGACATGGACGCCGAAATCGCCGCTCTCGAAGCCCGCCGCGACAAAACCCGCGCTCTCAAGCAGGGCATGATGCAGGAATTGCTGACCGGAAGGATTCGCTTGGTCGATCCTTCTATTCCCAAGCTATCTGAAGGAGAACCCGATGCCAGTACAGCGACAGGTCATTGATGTCACTTCCCGTCAGATAGTCATTGATTTGCCGGAATCTTTCGTCAATCATCGGGTGGAATTGATCGCCTTGACTCTGGATGGTGCGCCTGTCGATGCGGTTCCGAAACGCCGCAAGCCGCATCCTGAGATCGCCGGAAAGGGGCGCACGCTCGGCGATCTGATTGAACCGCTGGTGGCAGAAAATGATTAGGAGTGTTTGAAATGATCGTACTGGACAGCCATATCTGGTACTGGTGGATCAACCTCGAACATGAACGCCTCTCCTCGGCATCGAAATAGAGGTTCAGAAATCCATGTCAGCCCGCATCGACGATCAGACCAATCAGGCTATGCAGCTTTTCAGCCGCCGATTGGCAAGCCGCTATGACGTACTGAACATCATCCTGTTCGGCAGCCGTGCCCGCCGTGAGCAACGTTCCGACAGCGATACCGATGTTGCGGTGTTACTGCGGGGGCAGCGCGGTTCGCGGGTCGAGATCTCTTTGCAGCTTGCTGACATCGCCTTCGACGTAATGCTGGAAACTGGCACCCTGATCGAAGCCATCCCCTTCTGGGAAGATGAATGGGCGCACCCTGAGCGCTTCGCCAATCCCGCGCTGATCGAAAATATCCGTCGCGAAGGCGTGCCACTATGACGTTGGAACAATATCTGCTCAAGGCCAGACGGGCGTTGGTCTCGGCGCGTCTATTGCTTGAGAACGGAGATATTGAAGGGTCATGCAATCGTGCCTACTACGCCATGTTCGATGCAGCCCATGCGGCGTTACTGCGGCATCAGCCAGGGATCAATCCAGCAGAAACACGCACGCATAACGGGCTTATCACGGCTTTCGGCAAGCACTTGATTAAGACGGGACTCATGACACCGGAACTAGGCCGCGTGCTCAACCAGGTGGAGCAGATACGATTGCTTGCCGACTACACCGGCGAGGAAATCGAACCGGATAAGGCAGCTTGGGTAGTCGAACAAGCCTCAGTGTTTGTGGAGACCATTCAGAACAGCATCCGCCCGAAAACGCTATCAGATTAAATAGATTGATAAAACTGGATACCGCAATAGTGCACACACTGTGTGCCGAATCGGAATTGATTACTTCCGAGCAAGCCCGACAACGCGTGCAGAACCCCAAGGATGCCGCCTGATGCCCACACGCCCCCGCTCCGAACGTGAAACCCAAAACCGCGTCGTCGACCTGTTCACCGGCCCGGCGCGGCCCGGCAATCTCGGCTACCGCTACCTCGGCAACTGGCAGCAGCGTGCAAACAACCGCCCCATCGAAACCGAACGGCTACGCGCCCATCTGACCGCCCGCGGCTACTCTCCCGCCCACATCGCCGCCGCCCTGCAAAAGCTGGAAACCGCCGCCGACGCCACCGGCGTCACCCTCTACCAAGCCAATCTGCGCACCTATCAGCGGTTACGCTACGGCGTGCCGGTGCAGATCGCCGCCGGTCAGCCGCACGAAACGGTACACCTGATCGACTGGGAGCATCCCGAAAACAACGACTTCGCTCTCGCCGAAGAGGTAACGCTCAAAGGCGGCTTCGAGCGCCGCCCGGACCTCGTGCTGTATCTGAACGGGCTGGCCGTCGTCGTCATCGAACTCAAACGCAGCGCGGTGGACATCGCCGACGGCATCCGTCAGCTCATCACCAACCAGGAAACCCTGTTCAACCTCGGCTTCTTCACCACCGTGCAGCTTGTGCTGGCCGGCAGCGACGCGCAGGGGCTGCGCTACGGCACCACCGGCACGCCGGAACAACTCTTCGTCGAGTGGAAAGACGAAAACCAGAACAACGCGGACGCGCCGCTGGCCGCCGGGGCGCTGCTCGACCGGCCGCTGGCGCAACTGTGCGACAAGGCGCGGCTGCTGGACCTGATGCGCCACTTCATCATCTTCGACGGCGGCCACAAGAAAGTGCCGCGCCAACATCAACACCAAGGCGTCAAAGCCGCCCAGGCGCGCATCGCCCAGCGCGAGGGCGGCGTCATCTGGCACACCCAGGGCAGCGGCAAAAGCATCCTGATGGTGCTGCTGGCCAAGTGGCTGCTGGAGCACGATCCCGACGCCCGCATTTTGGTCATCACCGACCGCGATGAACTGGATCAGCAAATCCTCGGCGTGATGCGCAACGCCGGCGTAATCGGCGAGAACGCTCCCTCACCCCGCATCAGCTCGCGCCAACAATTCATCGACAAGCTGGGAGCGACCACGCCGCGTCTGCTCTGCGCCTTGATTCACAAATTCGACACTGCCGACCTCAAAGGCCCGCCGCCGCCGGTACAGGGCCGTTTCTACGTCTTCGTCGATGAGTGCCACCGCACTCAGGGCGGCGACATGAACCGGCAGATGAAACGCTGGTTGACGGGGGCCATCTTCATCGGCTTCACCGGCACGCCGCTGCTGCGCCGCGACAAACCGATGACGCGGGACGTGTTCGGCACCACCATCCACACCTACAAGTTCCACCAAGCCGTGGCCGATCAGGTGGTGCTCGATCTCAAATACGAAGCCCGCAACGTGGCCCAGCGTCTCACCTCGCAAGCGGCCATCGACCGCTGGTTCGAGCAGAAGACGCGAAATCTCAACAACTTCCAGAAGGCGGTCCTGCGTAAACGCTGGGCGACGATGGAGGAATTGATGAGCGCCGAGGGACGCAAGCGCGAAATCATCGCCAACATCATCGCGGACTTTGCGCTCAAGCCACGCCTGAACAACGACCGGGGCACGGCGCTCTTGGTGGTGGCCTCGATCTACGACGCCTGCCATTACTTCCGCCTGTTCCAGAACACCCACTTCGGGCGTCACTGCGGCATCGTGACCTCCTACCAGCCCAACGCCAACGCCATCTCCAAGGAACCGCCCAACAGCGACGAACGCTACAAGTACGACACTTATACCGGGCACGTCTTGAAAGACTTCCCGGCCACCGAGAAATACGAAGCGGAGATCAAACGCCGCTTCATCGAAGAACCGGCGAACACCAAGCTGCTGATTGTGGTCAGCAAGCTGCTCACCGGCTTCGACGCGCCCAGTTGCACCTACATCTATCTGGACAACGAACTGCACGACCACAACTTATTCCAGGCCATCTGCCGCACCAACCGGCTAGACGGCGACGATAAGGACTACGGCTACATCGTCGATTTCAAGGAGCTGTTCGCCGATGTGCAGCAAGCGATTGCCGTCTACAGCTCGGACGAGCTGGACACCGGCGAGGGCAGCGACGCGGAAAACAACGTGCATCTCAAGGACTGGTTGCAGGAAGGCCGCAAGAAACTGGACGACGCTCGTCAGGCGCTGCACTACCTGTGCGAACCGGTGCCGCTACCGCGCGAGATCGAGCAGTTTCTCCACTACTTCTGCGGCGACGCGGCCAACGCCGGCGCCCTGAACGAGACCGAAGCGCTGCGGGTGTCGTACTACCAGGCGGTGGCGCTCTTCGCCCGCGCCTACGCCAACCTGGCCCAGCATCTGAGCGAAGCGGGCTATAGCGAGGCCGAAGCCACGGCTTTGCGGCAGGCGGTGGCGTGGCATGTCGAAACCCGGGCGGCAATCAAGCAACACGCCGGCGAGGAGCTGGACATCAAACCCTACGAGGCGGACATGCGCCACCTCATCAACACCTACATCCAGGCCGATGTGGCGGAGGAATTGGGCGAATTGAGCCAGTTGCCGCTGACCGATCTCATCATCAAGACCGGCATCCACGACGCCATTGCCCGGCAGCTCAACGCCAAGGGCAAGCTCTCGCACAACGCGGTGGCCGAAGCGATCATCAACAACGTCCGCAAAACGATCATCCGTGAGCAGCTCACCGATCCGAAGTTCTACACGCAGATGTCCAAACTGCTGGACGATCTCATCGCGCAAAGCCGGGAAGACACGGCAGCCTACGAGGATTTTTTGCGCAGGGCCGAAGAGCTGGTGAGGAAGCTGGCGGCCAAACAGCCCGACGCGGGCGTTCCGGCGGTGCTGCACGGCAGGCACGAAGCTGTTGTACTGTTCAATAACCTGGGCGCGATCACCGCGACAACATTTCAGTGCCCGGTGGACGATGAGGCCAAGGCAAAACTGGCCTTGGACATCGACCGCACCCTGCGCGAGCACGCGCCCGCCGGCTGGAAGGGCGATCCCACCCGCGAGGCGCAGGTGCTGAATGCCCTGTTTCCGCTGCTCGACCGCGACCGGGCGGCGACCCTGGCGCTGTTCGAGATCATCAAGCAGCAACCGGGGTATTTGTGACCGAAACCATCCGGCTCGGCGATGTGGAAATCGCCGTCACCCGCAAAGCGGTGAAAAATGTACACCTCTCGGTGCATCCACCGGCCGGCCATGTCACCTTGGTCGCCCCCACCAATACCCGGCTGGAAATCGCCCGCGCTTACGCCATTTCCAAACTCGGCTGGATTCGCGATCAGCAGGCCAAGCTACGAGCGCAAGCGCGAGAAACGCCGCGTCAGTATATCGAGCGGGAAAGCCATGACCTGTGGGGACGGCGCCATTTGCTCTCAGTGGTCGAACAGGATGAAAAGCCTTCGGTGCAAATCGATCACCGCCGCATCGTGTTAAGCGTGCGGCCGGGCAACTCCCTGGCGAAGCGCGAGGAAATCATGCACCGATGGCAGCGGTCGCTCTTGCATACGGTCGTGCCGGGGCTGATCCAAAAATGGGAAGCGAAGCTGGGCGTAAAGGTCGCCGCTTACTTCCTCCAACGCATGAAAACCCAGTGGGGTAGCTGCAACTACCGTGCTGGGAACATTCGCCTGAATACCGAACTGGTGAAAAAGCCGAAGAATCTACTGGAGTATGTCGTCGTGCACGAGATGCTCCACCTGATCGAGCCGACACACAGCGCGCGCTTCGTGGCGCTGCTGGACCGGCACTATCCCACTTGGCGGGAAGCGCGGGCTGAATTGAATGAATTGCCGCTGGCGGCGGAGGTGTGGAAGGAATGACCGCCCAAGGGCTCGTCGAAATATTGAAGACCAACTAAAAAGCCCGCTGTGACGCGGGCTTTTAGATGATTTTTGACGTTGCTGGGCGTCGAAATGGTGGAGCGGAAGGGGATCGAACCCTCGACCNNCGCTCTCCCAGCTGAGCTACCGCCCCGTGAATAAATGGGAAAAAAAATCATACAATTTTCGAGTCCCGTAAGCTAGACCTTGGACCTGAAAATTCGTGTCGCGTATCTCGATTATCCTCCCGGTCTTGAACGAGCAAGCCGGCATCGTGGCCTGCTTGCAGGCTTTGCAGCCGCTGCGCGGCCAGAACTGCGAGTTGATCGTGGTGGACGGCCTCAGTTGTGATGGGACCGTCGCGCTGGCCAAACCGCTGGCGGATCGGGTGATCGCCGGTCCCAAAGGCCGGGCGGCGCAGATGAACGCAGGCGCACGGCAGGCCAGCGGCGATATTTTGTGGTTTTTGCACGCCGACAGTTTGCCGCCGCCCGACGCCGGCAGCTCGATTCGCGCCGCGCTCGAAAAGACGGATCGTTGCTGGGGCCGCTTCGACGTGCGCTTGTCCGGCCGTCAACTTTCGTTGCGGATGGTGGAATTCTCGATGAACCGTCGTTCCCGCTGGACCGGTATCGCGACCGGCGATCAGGGCATTTTCGTGCGCCGGAGCCTGTTCGAGCAAATCGGCGGCTACCCGCCCATCGCGCTCATGGAAGACATCGCCCTCAGCCGGCTGCTGAAGCGGTACGGCTGGCCGGTCTGCCTGCGCCAGCGGTTGCAGACATCCAGCCGGCGCTGGGAACGCGACGGTGTCGCGCGCACCATCCTGTCGATGTGGGGGCTGCGGCTGGCTTATTTCTTCGGCGCCGATCCCGATAAACTGGCCCGGATTTATTACCGCTCGTGAACGACGATTTCGCTTTTCCAGACGCTCGGTTGCTGATTTTCGCCAAGGCTCCGGTTCCCGGCCGGGTCAAAACCCGGTTGGCCGGACGGCTGGGTGCGCGCGGAGCCGCGCGATGCTATCGGCAGCTTTTGCGCCGGACCTTGGCGCTGGCTCGCGCGGCCCGGCTGTGCCCGGTCGAACTGTGGTGCGCGCCGGATGCGCGACACGGTTTTTTCGCCGCCTGCCGGCGGGAATATGGCGTGCGGTTGCGCCGGCAGTGCGCGGGCGATCTCGGGAAGCGGATGAGCCACGCTTTCGAGCGGGTATCAACCGGGAGCGGCTATGCCGTATTGATCGGCGGCGATTGCGCGTCGGTGGGGCCGGCGGAATTACGCGCCGCTTTCGGCCAGCTCGCGGCCGGCCGGGACGCAGTGCTGGGGCCAGCGGCGGACGGCGGATACGTGCTGCTCGGCTTGCGCCGGCCTTGCCCGAGCCTGTTTCGGGGCATCGCCTGGAGCACGCCAGCCGTGTTGGCAGCAACCCGCCGGCGGCTGCACCGGGCTGGTTTGGACTGGATCGAATTGCCCGCCGGTTGGGATGTGGATACGCCCGCCGACCTGCAACGGCTGCGGCAGCCGGAAAACCTCTCGCCTCCCCTCCTCCGCACGGGGGCGAACGAGGTCTGAAAGGACCGGTTCAGGCGGTGGAGGCACCGGCCACGTCGGCGTCGCCGAAATATTCGGTGGTGTAGCGTTCCGCCCGCAATTCTGGCGACCAAAAATCCAGCGGCAGCCCGGCTTTCTGCTTGAGCTGGGCCAGAAATACGTAGGGATCGGGCAGGCTCTCCCATACCGCCGGCAAGAAAGTGGCGCGGTAGTGGCGAAAGTGGAGAATCAAGCCATCCACGCCCGGCCGCAACCGCGCCAGCAAATCTTCCTCGGAATCGAATTGCAGCGGCTCCGGCAGAGAAAGCACCGAAATATGAACGTCCAGTTGCCCAAACTCCTCCGGCGTCAATTCCGGGAAACGAGGATCCTCGAACGCGGCAGCGTAGGCGTGCGTGGCCACGTCCTGCACCAGCGGTTGATGGGCCAGCAGCGCGCCGATGCAACCGCGCAACTGGCCGCCGATTTCCAGGGTCACGAAAGTCGCCCGGGGCGGCCGCAGCGTCTCGGGATAATCGTTCGGGTTCACGTCCAAAGCGTGGCGGTGCCGCAATCCGTGGCGGATCGAGGCACGGGCCACTTCGAGCAGGGTGGCCCGATCCCGGTTCGACAGGGTCTCAGTGGCAGACATAGGCGCCGTATCCGACTACGTGATCGCGCGGCCCGGCGGTGTCGCCCGAGTTGCGCAGATCGATAGTTTCGACATGCAACCCTTTGCGCTGCGCCACCCACAACAGGCCATTGACCGGATTGCGCCCGCAGGCTTGNNGGTTTCCGGGCCGCCCCACAGCGCTTCCAGTATCGCGCCGACCTGGGGCGGACGAGCCTCCCCGACCACCAGCGGTACCAGCTTGAATTCGCCCAATACCTCTTGCAGAAACGGCAGGTGCACCTCCAGGCTGTGCTCCTGAGCGTGAGCTTGCTCCAGAAACCCGACATCCGGCAGTTGCCGCACCAGCTCGACCGCTTCCTGATCCACGGGAATTCGCCCGAGCGGGGTTTCGAAAGCCACCATCCCGCTGGCCGCGATACCCCGGAAGCCCACCCGGTGACTGGGTCCCAGCAACACGACGCGAGCGATGGTGCCGCGCGCCGCTTTCAGCCGCGCGTAAGCCGACGCAGCGATGGGGCCGGAATAGACGTAGCCGGCNNGTATCGGCCGGATAGAACAAGCCCGCGACGGCAGGTGTGCGTACAGTTTGCATAACGCCCTCCCGATAAGTTTGCCAACGCCGATGAATTAGAGTATAGGGCGCAAAATTTATCCGACTATGGTCGAAAACAGTATAGATATTACGGTAACCAAGGACCACTCTCCTTGGCGGTATAACGACGAGAGCCTTTGCGAAGGAGGCCATCATGAACGCGATAACCACCAATTTTTTCCCCACCAAGCATTGGCACGCCCTCGACGACGGCCGCGTCCAGTGCGACGTTTGTCCGCGTTACTGCAAGCTGCATGAAGGCCAGCAAGGGCTGTGTTTCGTGCGCGGCTGCCACGANNTGGGACATGAGCAAATCCCGCGAGATGGACACCCTGGCCGATGCCGCCTCGCCGGAAAAACTGGCGCGCGTCGCCCACGAACTGGGTTGTCGCAGCATGGCCTACACCTACAACGATCCGGT
>DEHU01000257.1 GCA_002352125.1 Competibacteraceae bacterium UBA2792
GATCCGGAACGGGTCAAGAGCGAGCTATCCGTGCAGGGCGTCATTTCCGAAGAGTGGGGCGGCGATACGCTGTTCGCCTACGTGTCGGCTAAAGCCGGCACGGGTGTCGACGATCTGTTGGATCAAATCCTGGTGCAGGCCGAAGTGCTCGAACTGAAAGCACCAGTGGATGGACCCGCCAAAGGCGTGGTGATCGAATCGCGGCTGGACAAGGGTCGCGGTCCGGTAGCGACCGTATTGGTGCAGAGCGGTACTCTGCGCAAAGGCGACGTGATTTTGAGCGGCTTGGAATACGGCCGGGTGCGCGCCATGCTCAACGAAACCGGGCAAAACGTCGGCGAAGCGGGGCCGTCGATTCCAGTCGAGGTGCTCGGCTTATCGGGAGCGCCCAAAGCCGGCGACGAGATGATCGCGGTCGCCGACGAGCGCAAGGCTCGCGAAATCGCCCTGTTCCGGCAAAACAAACTTCGCGAGGAACAGGCCAAGAAACCGGCGATCAGCTTGGACGATATTTCCAAGCAGTTCGAGGCTGGGCAGATCAACGCGCTGAACGTGGTGCTCAAAGCCGACGTACAGGGTTCCGCCGAAGCCATCGTCGATGCGCTGACCAGGTTATCTACCGACGAGGTACGGCTCAAGATCATCGCCAGCGGCGTCGGCGGCATCAACGAATCGGATGTGAATCTGGCTCGGAACGCCAAGGCTATCATCGTCGGCTTCAACGTGCGTGCCGACGGCGTCGCCAAGAAGCTGGCGGAAGAGGAAGGATTGAAGCTGCACTACTACAGCGTCATTTACGAGTTGATCGACGACATCAAACGGGCGATGGTCGGCATGCTCAAGCCCGAATTCAAGGAAGAGATCGTCGGGTTGGCCGAGGTGCGCGGAGTGTTTCGTTCGCCCAAGTTTGGAGTGGTGGCCGGCTGCATGGTGATCGATGGCGTGGTGCGCCGCAACAATCCGATCCGGGTGTTGCGCAATAACGTCGTCATCTTCGAAGGCGCGCTGGATTCGTTGCGGCGCTTCAAGGACGACGTCAGCGAAGTGCGGGCCGGCATGGAATGCGGCATGGGCGTACGCAACTACAACGATATCCGTGAAGGCGACCACATCGAAGTCTTCGAGCGCGTGCAAGTGGAGCGCGCCCTCTAGCGTCGTTTGCGGGAGCGAAACCGAGCCATGATGAAAACATTTCCGCGCACTCGCCGAGTTGGCGAACAGATTCGCCGCGATCTGGCGGAGTTGATCCGCGACGAGTTGCGCGACCCGCGGCTGGCGCTAATCTCCATGACCACCGTCGAGGTCAGTCGCGATCTGGCTTATGCCCGAATTTACGTGACCTCGATGGGTGATCCGGCCGAACGGGCCGAACAGGTGGCCGAGCTCAATCGCGCGGCGCCCCTGCTGCGGCGAGAGTTGGGCCGGCGGATGCGCATTCGCATCGTGCCGAAATTGGAGTTCCGCTACGATGAGGTGGTAGAGCGTGGCGCGCGGTTGTCGGCGTTAATCGACGCCGCCGTCGCCGCCGACGCGGACCGGCACCCAGACGAAGATGCCGCGGTGCGCGAGTCCGGCCCGGAAGCCCAGACATGACCGGTCGTCACCGCCGCCCAATCAGCGGGGTGCTGCTGCTGGACAAGCCGGTAGGCTGGACGTCGAACGCGGTGCTGCAGGTGGTCAAGCGACTGTATCGAGCGCAAAAAGCCGGCCACACCGGCAGCCTCGACCCGCTGGCCAGCGGTTTGTTGCCGATCTGTTTGGGGGAAGCGACCAAATTATCTAGCCTATTGTTGAACGCCGATAAATCTTATCGCTTCATCTGCCGGCTAGGGGTGGCGACCACCACCGGCGACGCCGAGGGCGAGATCGTCACGACCCGGCCGGTCGAGCCGTTGAGCCGCGAGCAAGTCGAAGCTGCATTGCGCCGGTTCATCGGAACGATCCAGCAGATCCCGCCCATGTATTCGGCTGTAAAGCACGCCGGCCAACCATTATACAAACTGGCTCGCCAGGGTATTGAAGTCGAGCGCGCGCCGCGCGAAGTCACCGTTCGCGAACTGCGGTTGCTGCGCTTGGAGGCCGAGGAACTGGAGTGCGAAATGCGCTGTTCCAAGGGAACCTACGTTCGAACTCTGGTCGCCGATCTCGGCGAATTGCTGGGTTGTGGTGCGCATGTTGCCGCGCTGCGCCGCACGGCGGTGGAACCCTACGATGCCGCACGGATGGTAGCTTTGGAGACGCTGCGCGAGCAGGCCGAGCAGGAACCGACAGCCCTGGACGCGTTGCTGCTGCCCCCGGATAGCGCGGTGGCGTACTGGCCGGCTATATCCGTGTTGGGCGATGCGGCCTTTTATCTACGGCAAGGCCAGCCGGTTTTGGTGCCGCGTGCCCCCACCCAGGGTTGGGTACGCCTATATCAGGGCGAACAACAGTTTTTGGGGATCGGCGAGATTCTGGACGATGGTCGAGTCGCGCCGCGCCGACTGTTGGAATGCCGAACCTGATCGCTGAAGGCCCAATGATGGTCGCGCTACATAAGTTTTTGCTTATATGCTAAGTTGTTGTGCAAGGCGCGAAACCGCGAATTGCCCGACTGATTTCCTTGGGTTCAATCGTGTTGCATCAGGAAGATAGCGTGATTATCCTGAATGAAGACCGAGTTTGCTTGTTGGATTTCTCCGCTGGAGTTAATATCTTACGTTTGGTCTAACCGATTGATCGAATCCGAATTGGAGTTTTACTCGATGCCGCTCAATACCGAACAGAAAACCCAGGTCGTGCGGGATTTTCGACGTGGTCCCACCGACACCGGCTCGCCCGAAGTCCAAGTCGCGTTGTTGACCAGTCGCATCAACGGCCTGCAATCGCATTTCAGTGACCACAAAAAGGACCACCATTCCCGGCGTGGGCTGTTGAAAATGGTCAACCAGCGGCGCAAGCTGCTGGACTATCTGAAGAAAAAAGATTTGCAGCGCTATCAGGGTTTGATTGGTCGCCTCGGCCTGCGCCGCTGAGGTTTTTCGTCGGTTTTTCGTCGCACAGGACGCTTTCGTGACGCCCATCAAGAAGATATTTCAGTACGGCCAGCACACGGTTACTCTGGAAACCGGCGAAATCGCCCGGCAAGCCAGCGGAGCGGTGTTGGTGAACATGGCCGATACCGTGGTGCTGGTGACCATGGTTGCTGCCAGGGAAACCGAGGAGGGCCGGGATTTCCTCCCTCTGCGGGTGGATTACCAGGAACGCAGCTATGCTGCCGGCCGTATTCCGGGTGGCTTTTTCCGCCGCGAAGGGCGTCCATCCGAGGGCGAAACCCTGACTGCCCGGCTGATCGACCGGCCGCTGCGCCCCTTGTTTCCGCGAGGATTCACCAACGAATCGCAAATCGTTGCCACCCTGCTGTCGCTGAACGACCAAGTGGACCCGGAAATTCCGGCACTGCTCGGTGCTTCGGCGGCGGTGGCGTTGTCCGGTGTCCCGTTCCAGGGTCCGATCGGCGCGGCTCGGGTCGGTTATCGAGACGGCCAATATCTGCTGAATCCAACTCGCCGCGATCTGAAGGTCTCGCAACTGGATTTGGTGGTGGCCGGAACCGAGCGAGCAGTGTTGATGGTGGAGTCGGAAGCCGAACAACTACCCGAGGATGTCATGCTCGGCGCGGTCATGTTCGGCCACGAGCAGATGCAGGTCGCCATTCGCGCCATCAACGAACTGGT
>DEHU01000237.1 GCA_002352125.1 Competibacteraceae bacterium UBA2792
GAGGCGGTGTCGCAGGCCAGCGCCAACCAGCGCGCCGGCCGTTGCGGGCGGGTGATGGCGGGCGTTTGCGTTCGTCTGTACGCGGAAGAGGATTTCCAGTCGCGCCCGCCGTTCACCGATCCGGAAATTCTGCGCACCCATCTGGCGTCGGTGATCTTGCAGATGAGCGCGCTGAATCTGGGCCGACCGGAGGAGTTCCCGTTCGTGGAGGCGCCGGATTCGCGCCAGATCGGCGACGGTTTCCGGCTGTTGTTCGAGTTGCAGGCGGTGGACGAGCAGCGGCGCATCAGCGAACAGGGCCGGCAACTGGCAAAATTGCCGGTCGATCCGCGCCTGGGGCGGATGCTGCTGGCGGCGCAGCGGGAAGGTTGTTTGCGCGAAGTGCTGGTCGTCGTCGCAGCCCTGGCGATTCAAGATCCGCGAGAACGGCCGCTGGAGCGGCAGCAGGCGGCGGACGAAAAACATCGCCGCTTTCGCGACGAGCATTCCGATTTTCTGGCATTGCTCAAGCTCTGGGATTATTACCACGACCAAGCGCGGCAACTGTCCAAGAACCAGTTGCGCAATCTCTGCCAAAGCGATTTTCTGTCGTTCGTGCGGATGCGGGAGTGGCATGATTTGCATCAAGAATTGCTGGGGCGAATCACCGAAATGGGCATGCGGCTCAACGAGGAACCGGCACCTTACGCCAGCCTCCACCGGGCGCTGTTGACCGGCCTACTCGGCCATCTCGGCATGAAGCAGGAAGAAAACGCCTATCTGGGCGCACGGGGCCACAATTTCTACCTGTTTCCCGGTTCCGGTTTGTTCAAAAAACGGCCGCGCTGGGTAATGGCGGCGGAACTGGTCGAAACCACCCGGCTGTACGCCCGCACCGTGGCGCGCATCGAACCGGAATGGGTGGAAGGGCTGGCGGGGCATCTGCTCAAGCGCAGCTACACCGAACCGCACTGGGAAAAGCGCAGCGCCCAAGTAGCGGCCACCGAACGGGTCACGCTGTACGGTTTGCCCATCGTCGCCGGACGCCGAATCAATTACGGCCCGCTCGATCCGGCGCTGGCGCGGGAAATCTTTATCCGCCACGCGCTGGCCGAAGGCGAATTTCACTGCAAGGCACCGTTTTTCCAACATAACCGGCAATTGCTGGCCGAACTGGAAGAATTGGAAGTCCGCGTTCGCCGCGATCTGGTGGCCGACGAGGAAACGCTTTGCCGTTTCTACGACGAGCGCATTCCCGAAGGCATTTACAGCGGTCCAGCCTTCGAATCCTGGCGCAAGCAGGCCGAACGGGATCAGCCGCGTCTGCTGTTTCTCGACCGGGCCGCGCTGCTGGCGGAAGCGGGACCGGTGGCCGATGGCGAGCGCTTTCCCGATCATCTCGACTTCGATGGTTTGAAGTTGCCGCTGACGTATCGCTTCACGCCCGGCGCGGACGATGACGGCGTGACCTTGACCGTGCCGCTGGCAGCGGTGAACCAAGTCGATCCGAAGCGGCTGGACTGGCTGGTGCCGGGTTTGCGGGCGGAACGGATGGCAGCCTTGCTGAAATCCTTGCCGAAAGCCTTGCGGCGGAATTTCGTACCGGTGCCGAACTACGTGCAGGCGCTGCTGGAGGTCATCGAGCCGGGCGAGCAGTCGCTCGTCGAGGCGATGGCCGAACGCCTGCATCGGATGACCGGGGTACAAGTTCCCGATGACGCTTGGAATGTTGACGCCGTGCCGCCGCATTTGCGAATGCGCTGTCAGGTGGTGGATGCCGACGGGAAGATGTTGGCGGTCGGGCGCGACTGGGCGGCGATTCAGGCCCAGTTGCGCGGCGAGGCGCGAACCAGTTTTGCGGCGTTGCCGACCCCGGAATTCGAGCGGGAACGGTTGCGGGACTGGGATTTCGGCGAACTGTCCGAAACCGTGAACTTCGTGCGCAACGGTATCCAATTGCGCGGCCATCCGGCGTTGGTCGCAGAACTGGACGGGACGCTGGCGCTGCGCTTGCTCGATTCGCCGGCGCGCGCCGAAACGGCGACCCGGATCGGTTTGCGGCGGCTGATCGCTTGGCGGCTGGGACCGGCATTCAAACAACTGACGCGCGATTTGCCCCATTTCCAGCGCATGACTTTGCACTACGTCGGTTTGGGTGTACAGGAGACGCTACGCGAAGATGTGCTGAACACCATCCTGGACCGGGCTTTTTTGATCGATCAACCGTTGCCGCGCGACCGGGCGGCGTTCGATGCCTTGTTGGAGCGCGGCAAGAGCCGGCTAGCGGCGGCGCGGGTGGAAGTTTGCGAAGTGGCCGACGCAGTTCTAGCGGCTTATCACGAGGTGCGCCGCAGCTTGAGCGACGACCCGATTTGGGCCGAGGCGATGGCGGACGTTCGCGCTCAATTGGCGCGTTTGGTTTATCCCGGTTTCCTGAGCCAGACACCGCCGGAATGGTTACCGCATCTGCCGCGCTATTTGCGAGCCATCGCGCTGCGACTGCAAAAGCTCCGGCAGGCGCCGGATAAGGATCGGCAGCGGCGCGGCGATATCATCCGGCTGTGGGAATCCTGCCAGCGGCAATTGGAGCGGAACGCCCGGCAGGAAAAGCGTGACCCGGAGTTAATTCGCTTTCGTTGGCTGCTGGAGGAATTGCGCGTCTCGCAATTTGCCCAGGAGTTGAAGACGCTGTTACCGGTGTCGGTCAAGCGGCTGGAGGAACAGTGGGGTAGGGTGAAGCAGAGTTGAACGGACGCGGTTGCATCGATGGCCGTCCTGAGTCAAATACCGGGATTACTGGATACGCCTGTACGCCATATTGTCCAGATCGATACGTGAGAAGGGCAGCGGCAGCGGTGTTGAAAAAACGCACGACGCGGCTCCGGGGACGGGTGGAATAGGGCAGGCTTAGCAAGCGCCCGTCAGTCTTTGCGACGAGAAAAAGAATTGATGGAATGCGGTTGCATCGACGGCCAACCACGAGTCAAATAAGGTTATTGGTGCCGGTTGGCAAAGCCTTGGGCATCGACCGGGCGATGGCATCATCATTGTCGATGATGGAAACAATTTTTGGAGAAACGACATGGCCTATCAGCACGTTCTCTTCGCAGCCGATTTTTCTGACGAGGCGTTGAAGGTCGGCGAACGCGCCAAGGATATAGCTCGGCGGTACGGAGCGCGACTCAGCATGATTCATGTGGTCGAAGACGTGAATATCAGCTTGGGCGGCGGCTACGAACTGTTGCCGGTGCTGCCGGAATTGCCCGACGAAACCCTGCTGCGAGAATCCCGCGCGGCGCTGGGCGAACTGGCAAGCAAACTGGAATTGCAGGATGCCGAGCTGTGGGTGGTCGATGCGCCATCGACCAAGGAAGGGATTCTCGGGGCCGCCCAAGATCACGGCGTGGATTTGATCGTGGTCGGCAGCCACGGCCGCCACGGATTGGCGCTGCTGCTGGGTTCGACCGCCAACGCGGTGTTGCACGGCGCGCCGTGCGACGTGTTGGCGGTGCGAATTTAGCGGGTTAAGGCTGTGGGTCTACGTCTACCGACACTTCGAGCGAATGCGAGCCACCGCCGGTCATGACCCCCGTCAATGGCGCCACGTCGCCATAGTCTCGTCCCCAAGCCAACGTGATATGTTTTTCCTGGGGCATGCAGTCGTTGGTCGGATCGAATTCCGCCCAGCCAGCGCCGGGTACGTATACCGCCAGCCAGGCGTGCGACGCATCGGCTCCGATCAAGCGGGGTTGGCCCGGCGGCGGCAGGGTTTCCAGATAGCCGCTGACGTAGCGCGCCGCCAGTCCCAGATTTCTCAGGCAGGCGATCATCAGGTGGGCGAAATCCTGGCANNGTGGTGAAATGCGGATCGTAAGTGAATTCCCGATAAATCCGCCGATTGAGGTCCGCGACGGCCTCCAGCAGCGGCCGGTTCGGCGGAAAACTGGGCTGGGCGTACTCGCGGAACGTTGGATGAGCGGTCACGAACGGCGAATCCAGCTCGAACAAGCGCGCTTCGATGATCTCCGGATCGGGATCGTCCCACAGCATCTTATGCGCTTGCTCCCAGGACGGCGAAGGGCTGGATTCGCGGAACGGCCGGGTATCCAGCACTTGTACTTCGGTAACGACCTTCACCTCCAGTTGCTGGTGAATGTCTTGGATGGCGAAATACAGTACCCGGTTGCCGAAAAAATCCTCCCGCTCGGCGGATAGCGCCGGTCGTGGCTTGATGGTGACCCGGCTGGGCTGGCACAGTTGCCAGGGTGTTGCGCGCGGTATTAGCCGCGCTTGGTTGTGGCACAAAGCGACTCCGCTGCTGTAGCGGTAGAGGGTGCGATGGGTGATGGTGTATTTCACGGCTGCATGGTGATCAGTTGGCGGGGTACTTCGGCGTGGCTGAAATGGCTGTGGGTCAGCGCGTCCGACAAGCCTCGCAGCGGCTTGTGGATCGCCTCCAACAGCCGGGTCAGTTCGACGCTGGAACTGGTGCTGTCGTGGGTCAGCGTGGACAACGCCTCGATATCGGCCAGTTGCAGGGCGGTGAAGGCTTCCAGAATGAGCCGTTCCTCGGCGTTGCGGTAGGGGGTTCTGTTGGGGTGATACAGCCGGCCGATATCCCGTTGCAGCCGCCGCAACTGGTAGCCGACGGCTCGCGGATTATCGGTGTCGAACAGCAGCAGGTCGATGATCGCGGTCGGGTGTAACGCGGAGCGGTAGCGGCGCCGGTAAGCGGTCAAGTTGTCGGTGATGGTGAGCACGACTTCCCACAACGGCAATCCCGGATTCCGGGCGGTGATGAAAGCCAGGTTGAACAGCTCCAAAGTACGCAGCACCCGTTCCAGGTAGCGGCCGATGTCGAAAAACAGCCAGCCTTGGTGATGCGGCATGGTTTCGTAGTTCTGGCCGCAAAACGCGGCCATGAGCATCAGCTCTTCCTCCAGCAGCTCTCGCGCCTGCCGGGCGCCCAACCCGGACGGGGGTTCCTGGATACTGCGCTGCAAGCGGTTCAGCAGCCGCCAACTGTCGTCCCCGAGATGGTTGCGCACCGCGCGGCCGGTTCGCAATAGGCCACCGAAAATCGTCTGCATGCTGCTGGGATGCTCGGCTTCGACGATGAGGTTCAACAGTTCCTGCCGCAAGGTGAAAAAGCGGGCGCGCGGCGATTCCGCTACGGGGGGTACCGGAATTTCCAGGGCGTCGAGCAGATCGTCCAGACAGCGTTCGTCGGTGTTGTCCTGTTCCCATTCTAGCAAGCGCCCGAACGCTTCCCGCAGCAAGCGGGCGGTGCCGTCGAACCGCTCGCTGTAGCGGCCCAGCCAGAACAGATTGTCGGCTACCCGGCTGGGCAAGTCGCTGCCGTCGCGGGTGACCACGATGGGGCCGTAAGCTTGGCGCAGCAGGCTAACGTGGCGTTGCGGGGTGGGCGCCAGTACCCACCAATCCTTGCTGATGCCGCCTTTTTGCAAAGTGGCCTGTAAAGCGTCCAACCCCGACGAAACCCGGGCCAAACCGCCCGGCATCACCCGGTAGCCATCGTCCTCGGCCACGACGAAGCCGCGCAACATCACCGGCCGAGGTACTAGCTGGCCTTCTTCCAGCACGGGGGCGGTCGACAGCGGCAACGATTCCTGACCTACGAACAGGTGCGGCGTGGCTTGGATCCGTTCGATCAGTTGCACGCGGGTCGTCGCGTCCAGGCGGGCTCCTTCCCAGTATGGCCCATTCGGCAGGATCGAGCGCACTACCAGCCGGTCCATGTTGGCCAAAACGTGGTTTCGGTCGCTGGGCGTGCCGCACCACCAGGTCGGCAGCGAGGGCAGTTTGAGTTCTTCTCCCAGCAATTGCTGGCACAGCAGCGGTAAAAAGGCGACAAGTCCGGGATTTTCGACGATGCCGCTGCCCAAGGCGTTGGCGAGCGCGACGTGGCCGCCACGTACCGCTTGCAGCAGACCCGGCACACCCAACAAGGAATCGCCGCGCAACTCCAATGGATCGCAGAAGTTGTCCACCACCCGCCGCAGGATCACGTCCACCGGCCGCAACCCGCCGAGGGTTTTCAGCCAGACCCGGCTGTCGCGCACAACCAAGTCTTCGCCTTCGACCAGGCTGAGCGACAGGTAGTTGGCCAAGTAAGCATGCTCGAAGTACACCGGGCTATTGGGGCCAGGCGTCAACAGCACGACGTGCGGATTTTCCGGGTTGTGGCGCGCCAGGCTAGCGAGGGTGGCACGTTCGGTTTCCAAAAAGCTGGCCAGCCGGCGCAAGGGGGCGTCGCGATAAATCATCGGCAGGGCGCGCGCCAGGAGGATGCGGTTTTCCAGGGTGTAACCGGCCCCGGACGGCGACTGGGTGCGATCGCCGTAAACCCGAAATACGCCGTCCGGTCCGCGGGCGAGGTCTATGCCGTGAAAGATCAGCCAACGGCGGCGCCAACGGCGGCCTTCGGGTAAAGAGTGATGGCAGGGAGGAAGAAAACCAGGGTGGGCGAAAACCAGTTCTGGCGGCAGCCATCCTTGGCGAATCGTCAGCCGCGGGCCGTACAAATCCGCCAACAGGGCGTTCAATAGTCGCGAACGCTGTGCCAATCCCGCCGCCAGTTCGCTCCATTCCTCGCCGGTCATCAGCAGCGGAATGTTGTCCACCAGCCACAGTCGCTGGGGGCCGTGAGGATCGTCGTAAGTGTTGTAGGTAACCCCATCCGCTTGCAGCAGACGTTGGATTTCGTTGTGGCGGCGCTCCAGTTCATCGCCGCCGATTTCCTCCAGAGACTTCATCAGACTTTGCCAGTGCGGGCGCAGCAGGCCCGGAGCCGAGCACATCTCGTCGTAACCGGAGTTGGAGACCGGGTAGTCGGCCAGCAGGGTATTGCCCGATAGATCGAGGTAGTCTCGACGGGCAGCGAGCGCTTCAATCATAAAAGTCTCCCTGGGTGAGACCGCCGCGTTGTGGCTTGCCGGGTAGCGCGATCGCGCCTGATGTATCTCTCACGATTTGAGTATCTTGGTAGAGGCAGGTTGCGATAGGGAATTTAAGCAAATGACATGCCTTTTTTGGCCGGTAACGGGACAATCCGGGTTATCGGATCGAACGGTGACCGAACGTGGCACTAGCCGCGGAGCTTGTCGGTGGTGTGGCGCAGCCGGTTGGCCATCGCGCGCATGACTTGGATGGCGAAGAGCGGTGTGCGCTGAACGAGCACGAGAAAGTGTTCTCGACCAACGGGGGCGAGCAGACAGTCGGTGCGGGCGATGGCGGTGGCGCTGCGCGGTTTGTCGTCGATCAGCGCGATTTCGCCGAAGATACTTCCAGGTCCTGCCGTTTCGAGGACCTGATCACCTACCAAGATATCTACCTCTCCTTCGGCGACGATGTAGAGGTGCTTGCCCGGTTCGCCTTCGCGGAAGATGACTTGATCGGAGGCGAAGGATTGGTATTTTTCGATCTGGCTGAAAATGTCCCGGTTTTGCATGGGATAGTTCCTCGTCGTGCGGAAGAAACGGTAAGGACGATGCCCTTACCTTGGCACGCCGGCCTGCCGATGCGATAATTTTGTGGCAGTTTAGCCGACTTTGTTGGGCCTTGATAGCATGTTGCTGGGTATCCTCGCCCGGCTGTTTCAGGATCGCCTTCAAGGTGTGCCCATATCGGGTTTCATCGAGAGGAGATGGTTCGCCTGTGCCATGATCGATGTTGCCCCAAGTCGTTTTGCCGGTTTTTTGCGCGGCATCCAAGCTTTCGGCCAAACCAATTTCCGTTACTTTCCACATTCATGCGTCCTGAAACTCCCGAAACGGATCGACCGCTACGCTACGGCTACACCACCGGCGCTTGCGCGACGGCGGCCAGCGTAGCGGCGGCTTGTCGGCTGCTGGCCGGAACCGAACCAGCGCAGGTGGAGATCGTGCTGCCGCGCGGCCAGCGACCGGTGTTCCAGTTGGCGTATTGCCGGCTGACGGGGAACGGAGCTGAGGCGGCAACGATCAAGGATGCGGGCGACGATCCCGACGTGACGCATGGCGCCTTGATCGTCGCCCGAGTGGTTTTAGACGATTTGCCGGGCGTGCGATTTCGTGCGGGGCCAGGCGTGGGTATCGTGACCCGGCCTGGTCTGCCAATTCCGGTCGGCGAACCGGCCATCAATCCGGCTCCTCGCCGGATGATCGTCGAACATCTGACGCGCTTGGCGGCCGAATACGACCATCGCGGCGGTTTCGAGGTGACCATCGGTGTCGGGAACGGGGCCGAATTGGCGCAAAAAACGTTGAATCCCCGGCTGGGCATCGTCGGCGGATTGTCCATTCTCGGCACGACCGGCATCGTCCGGCCATTTTCTTGTTCGGCCTACATCGCTTCCATCCGGCAGGCGATCGATGTGGCTCGCGCCAACGGTCTCGTCCACGTCGCCGCCTGCACCGGCGCCACCAGCGAACAAACCATGCGCGCCCACTACTCGTTATCGGACATGGCGCTCATCGAAATGGGCGATTTCGCTGGGGCGGTGCTCAAACACCTGCAGCGGGCACCGATTCCTCGACTGAGCTTGGCTGGCGGGTTCGGCAAGATCAGCAAGCTAGCGGCGGGCCATTTGGATTTGCACAGCCGCAGTTCCAGCGTCGATCTTGCTTTGCTGGCCACGGAAGCGGCGGCGCTGGGCGCGGATGCGGCATTGCAAGACGCAGTGCGGGCCGCTAACACGAGCCAGCGGGCGCTGGCGCTGGTCCACGCGGCCAGATTGCCCTTGGGTGATCGGATCTGCGAAATGGCCCGTGATCGGTCCCGCGCTATTCTGCCGTCCGAGGTGGCGGTGGAGATTTGGGCCACCGATCGCGAAGGCCGACCGGTCGGTCATGCCGGCTTCGCCTGATTTTCTTCATTTTGCCATCATGATGCCGCTGATCGCCGAAGGTGGACTCAAAGAGAGCGGGCCGTATTCCCCGGCCTATCTGGACGGTTGTCCGGCGTGATCGAGGCGTGCGCCGGATGCGTATCTTGATTCTGGGCGGTATCGGCGAGGCGGTGAAGCTGGCGCGGATGCTGGCGTCAACTCACGCTGTGATTTATAGCTTGGCCGGCAAGGGACGGTTGCCGGATTCGATCGATTCGGTGCGCAGCGGTGGCTTCGGCGGCGCGGAAGGTCTGACGGCATTCCTGCGCGAAAACGGCATCGAGCTGTTGATCGACGCGACCCATCCCTATGCCGCGCGAATCAGCCGTAACGCAATGTCGGCGGCACATTTGGCCGGCATTCCGCTCTGGGCTTACCGGCGTCCGGCGTGGCGGCCGGAACCCGGCGACGATTGGTGCCCGGTGGTCTCCTGGCCGGAGATGATGGGGGCGTTACAAAGATTTGAACGGCCTTTTTTCACCGTCGGCTTGGAACCCTTGCGCCACGTAACCGAAATTCCGGCCAGCCAGCATTGGTTGGTGCGTTGTCTGGAAGCAGAATCGCCGAACTCGCCGCGTTTGACTCTGCTTTGTGCTGCCGGACCGTTTTCGCTGGAACGGGAAACGACGCTGCTGCGGGATTATCGGATCGACGTGCTAGTTGCCAAAAACAGTGGCGGCGGCGCGGTCGAGGCCAAATTGACGGCGGCGCGACAGTACAAAATTCCGGTGGTGATGCTGGATCGTCCAGCGTTGCCGGTGGCAGATCGCGAGTTTACCGGGATAGAGCAATTGGCCGAAGCTTTGTTGGGGAACCGGCCGGTCTCGGAGGAGAGAATAGTGAACGCGATGCGCAACTTTTCCGGCTAAGCGGCCGGGTTTGTCAGTTTTTCTATGTGGATGCGGTTTGAGTCATGGCGGCAACCGGCC
>DEHU01000290.1 GCA_002352125.1 Competibacteraceae bacterium UBA2792
CGCCCGCCGCGCCCGCGACAGCACCAGGGTCTTGGGATCGCAGGCGAAGCCCAGATCGTCCAGATCGGCCCGATCCAGGCTGGTCAGGGCGGTGACGGCGAGGATGCCCAAGTCGCCCTCCATCTCCCGGGCCACGTCCACCGCCGCCCGGAGAATGGCATCGTTGCCGTGGACGGTGGTGAAGGTGGCGCCGTAGGGTTCGAGCTGGCGCACGGCGGAGCGAACCGTTTCCGGCACGTCGAAGAATTTGAGATCGACGAACACCTTTTTGTCGCGGTCGCGCAGCCACTCGATCAGCTCGAAATAGCCGCCGGCCATGAACAGCTCCAGCCCGATCTTGTAGAAGCGCACGGCGTCGCCCAGCGTCTCGACCAGTTCTCGGGCCGTCGTCGGGCTCGGCACGTCCAGGGCGAAAATCAGGCGTTCGTCGGGCGGGATGGGTTTGCTGGAAAGCAGCTTGGGGGAGGTCATCGGGCGATCCGCGCTCAAGGGCAAGGGGTTGAACGAACGGCGCCGATTCTAGCGCGGCCAGTCGCCTGGCGACAGGGTAGAAGCCGGAAAACGGTTTGAAACTGGTAGCTGGAGAAGCTTACTGCGTCACCTGATTCCATTCCCGCTCGTAGTAATGCACCAAAATTTGGTTGTTCAGCCGGTTGATCTTCGGTTTCGACCGGCGCCATGTCCGGCGGAAACTGGAATAGCGCGGCGGTGGTCTCGACGGTCAGGAAGCGCAGGCCGGGCGGGTAGTGGTCGGGCGCTTGCCAGGGCTGGCGGGTCGCCAGCGCGAAGCCCCATTCGCCAAAGGCCGGCACGTAGGCGTGATAGGGGGCGACCTGTAGCCCGCCCATGCCGTTCTTGTTGAAGGTGCGGGCCGGTGTTTAGATCGGCTGTGACGGATCCAAACGGGGACAGAAGTTAACGGCAATTCATCCGGGAGGTGGTGTATTGTTCCGCGTGAGATGCCGGCGGATTCGCAGCGTGTTTGCGGTGATCACCGAAAAAGCACCTTTCAATTCTTCGCCTTTTTCCGTAATGGCACGCGCAACGATTTCCGCCTTACGCATCGGTGGTAAACCGGCCAGTCGCACCAATACAACTCCCCAATTCAAGCGATTCAGGCGGAATACCAGTTCGCCGAAATCCTTATCGGCGGTCAACAAAACTGCATTCTGACGATTGGCGTGGTCGAGCACGAACTCGTCGGAGATGCCCGAATCCATCTCGGCAACGGCCCAAACGGAATGTCCATCCCGACGAAGGCGCTGGACAATAGGAAAATCAACGCTCTCGTCGGCTACAAACTTCATGCGGCTTGCTCGGAAAATGGGTAGATCGTTTCCGAACGCAATACGTCCGACGCAAAAGCTAGGGCTGCTCGCACGGCCTCTCCGGTCAATCTTGGATGAGCCTCAACGATTTGCTCTATGGTTTCTCCAGCAGCAAGTTTTTCAAGAATGAGTTCGACCGTAACCCGCGTTCCAGCAATAACGGGTTTGCCCATCATGATCTTGGGATCGGCAGCGATCCAATCAGACCAGTGTTTCATCGCGAAATCTCTTTGAAATCAAATTAATCGTATTTTACGCCGATTTTATCGTTTCGAGTCTGATTACTGCTGCGTGACCTGATTCCATTCCCGCTCGTAGTAATGCACCAGGATTTGGTTGTTCAGCCGGTTGATCTCGGTTTCGACCGGCGCCATGTCCGGCGGAAACTGGAATAGCGCGGCGGTGGTCTCGACGGTCAGGAAGCGCAGGCCAGGCGGGTAGTGGTCGGGCGCTTGCCAGGGCTGGCGGGTCGCCAGCGCAAAGCCCCATTCGCCAAAGGCCGGCACGTAGGCGTGATAGGGGGCGACCTGTAGCCCGACGCTCTGTAGCGTGTGGGCGATGCACCAGAACGACTGACGGGCGTACAGCGGCGAGGTGGTCTGGATCACCGCCGCACCGTTTGCCGCGAGATGTTTTTCCAGCAGCCGATAGAAGGAGTTGGTGTACAGCTTGCCCAGCGAGTAGTTGGTCGGGTCGGGGAAATCCACCACGACGAAATCGAACGTCTCCCCGTTCTGTTCCAGCCATCTGAACGCATCGGCGTTGACGACCCGCACCTTGGGCGAATTCAGCGCGTTCCCGTTCAACGGCGTCAGCAGCGGATGGCTGGCGAACAACCGGGTCATCTCCGGATCGAGATCGACCAGCACGACCGATTCGACCGAGTCGTAACGCAGGATTTCGCGCACCGCCAGCCCATCGCCGCCGCCCAGCACCAGCACCCGCCGCGCGCCCGGCACCGCGCTCAAGCCAGGATGCACCAGCGCCTCGTGATAGCGGTATTCATCGCGGGCGCTGAATTGCAGGTTGCCGTTGAGGAACAGCCGCAAATCGTCCTTCCAGCGGGTCACCACGATGCGCTGATAGGGCGAAGTGTGGGTGAATACGATTTCTTCGGCGTAGAGGTTGTCCTCGGCCAGCGTGGTGAGCTGGTCAGCGGCGGCGAAACCGGCCAGCAACGCCAAAATCGCCGCGAGACATTGGCCGCGCAGCCAGCGCGCTTGCGGCAACTGGTCGCGGAACAGCCACAGCGCCCAGGCCGCTACCAACACGTTGAGCAGCCCAAACAGCAGGCTGGTCCGGTTCAGGCCAAGATGCGGCGCCAGCACGATGGGAAACAGCAACGACACCGCCAGCGCGCCCAGATAATCGAGGGTCAACACTTGCGATACCAAATCCTTGAAAGCGAACTGCTGCTTGAGGATGCGCATCACCAGCGGAATTTCCAGCCCGACCAGCACGCCGACGATCGACACCAGCGAATACAGCGCCAGCCGGAACGCGCCGGCCCACGCGAAAATGAGGAACAGCGCCGGGGCCGAAAAGCCGCCCAGTATCCCCACCGCCAGCTCGATTTGAATGAAGCGGGCGATCAGTCCCCGGACCACGTAGCGCGACAGCCACGACCCGATGCCCATCGCAAATAGATAAGTGCCGATGATGGTCGAGAACTGAGTGACGGAATCGCCTAACAGATAACTGGCTAGCGTGCCAGCGATCAGTTCGTACACCAACCCGCAGGAGGCGATGACGAAAACCGAGACGAGGAGGGCATGGGTCATCGGGAAAGCCCTAATTGCTGGTGTGAGTATCGCGAGTTTAATGATTGGGGTGTTGTCATGGCAGGCTATTATGCAAGAAGCGTTTATCCTTGTGACTGCGGCCAATCACGAAATCGTGGTGCGCGTTATCCCGGATCGAGCGGAATTGGCCCGGCTGCTGCTGGGTGCCGGCAAGAAATTTTCTCCACAGCGCGACGGCGTGGCCGAACTGGCCGCCGAGCGCGAAGCCGACGGATGATCTACCTGTCCGATACTTGTCGAAGACAGAGCGAAAATCGTCGTCGCCAGCTAGCAGCATCCCCAAGCCAACGCATTGTTTCAGCATGGAACACGATCAAATGCCATCGTTCCAATTTTTTCGTTCGCGATTCTCTTCGAGTTAGAGCTGCTCCCTGGCGACTATAGAAATCCTCCATGATTCGCGAAATCGGAAAGGTTACTGTATCGCTTGCGGTAAATTGATCGATGTGAGTGGAGTGTTGAGTGGCTGGCACGATGTTGGCAATTTAACGGCGAAGGTTCTATTGCAGCGAAGTGATATTTAAAACCCGACACCGAGTTCGATGTGCCTTTGCGGCCGAGCTATTTGATTGCTCGCGAATTTGGGTATACGAGGTTACGCTTTTGGCCTTATCGATACCCTACATTTTAGTATTGTTGGCTTGGAACCAAAGCCAATTGCCGCTTTTTGATCGGATCGAAACCGGTAATGCTATGAACGATATCGTGATCACTCGTGCAGAAAACGGTAAGACCTTAAACGTGCATATTGGCGATAAAGTGATTGTGTATCTGGACGAATCGCCGACTACCGGTTATCGCTGGGCTTTAGACACGGAAGGAGAAGGGATCGCGATTTTGCAGAGTTCAGATTACCGACCAGCAGATGTGGGAAAGATCGGAGGCGGAGGCCAAGCGGTTTTTACGGTTGCAGCACAAAAAGTCGGCCATGCCACTTTACGCTTCAAGCTTTGGAGAGAATGGGAAGGGAATTCGTCGATTGTCGACGCCGTTACCGTCGACGTCGAAGTACGGTGAGTCTGCCGCGCTCGACAAGCACTGCTTGATCTCGTGCGGTATTTTTTGGTTCGGCTGAACGAGGTATATAAAAATATCGGCATTGTGAAAATATAAAGTTATCCGTAACTGACGCGAGCTTCGTCAGAAGCGCATCAACTCAATATGTGAAGTAATGGATCTTGATAAAGGAGAGTAAAATTATGTCTGCTACCGAACGGTTTAAAATGGGTTGGTTGCACGACTATCCGAGCATGCGGGACTATACGCCAGACCATGATCGGGTCGCCCCAGAACGCAAGGAGCTAGGGCAAAAGGATTCCGTCAAGCAACTTCTGGCGACAGTGACTGCTAAAACTTCGGCGGTAACTCTGCCGGCTACTGTCGATCTGAAATCTTGGTTTTCCCCCATCGAAGACCAGGAAAATCTCGGTTCTTGTACCGCAAACGCAGGCGCGGGACTCGTCGAGTATTACGAGCGCCGCGCCTTCGGCAAACACATCGATGCATCCCGTTTGTTCCTGTATAAGACCACTCGCAATTTGCTCCAATGGACCGGAGATACCGGCGCTTTTCTGCGCACTACCTTGGAAGCATTGGTGCTGTTTGGCGTTCCGCCGGAAAAGTACTGGCCCTATCACATTCCCGACTTCGATGTCGAACCCGGTGCCTTTGCCTACTCGTTCGCGCAAAACTACAAAACGATCAACTACTACCGTTACGATCCACCCGGCACGACACCCGCGAAACTGCTGGCGCGGATCAAGACCAACTTGGCGGCGGGATTGCCATCGTTTTTCGGTTTCACGGTCTACGCTTCCTATACGCAGGCCGGCGCCACCGGCAAGATTCCCTACCCGACGGCGGGCGAAGGAGTCGTTGGAGGTCATGCGGTTGTAGCGGCCGGCTACGACGATACGATAAAGATCAAAAACGCTAACCCCGGCAGCGTCGAAACCACGGGGGCATTGCTGATCAGAAACTCCTGGGGAACGGGTTGGGGGGCGGCGGGATACGGTTGGTTGCCCTACGACTACGTATTGAACGGGTTGGCCGTCGATTGGTGGTCGATCATTTCGCAAAGATGGATCGATAGCGGGAATTTCGGGTGACCTTGTCTGATCGGGCCAAGTTCTTCGCTCGGTAATGAGCGAATCGGAGCTTGGATGGGGCGCATGGAAATGTTCGGTCGAGAGAAAGTTGCGTTCCGGTTAAGAATGCGAGGCGTCCGACCAGAATCGTGCTGCGATATCGACTGGATCGCGCCCCATCGACCATTTTTGGCCGAAACCCGATAGACATCGCCAAATTTATTCCCCGACCACGTTAGCGCACTGCCCGGTGCGCTCGAACTCGGCGAAATTGCCCAAGGTGGTTTCGGCGATGTTGCGCAAGGCGTGATCGGTGAGAAAAGCCATGTGCGAGGTCACCAGCACATTCGGGAAGGTCAGCAGCCGCGCCAGTTCGTCGTTGGTCGGCACCTTATCCGATAAATCCTGGTAAAAGTAATCCGCTTCTTCCTCGTACACGTCGATGGCCAGCAGGCCGATCTTGCCGTTCTTGAGAGACTGGATCACCTTGCCGGTATCCAGCAGAGCGCCGCGACTGGTGTTGACGATGAACACGCCGTCTTTCAAATAAGGCAAGGTTTCCTCGTTGAGGATGTGGCGGGTTTCCGGAGTCAACGGACAGTGAAGAGTGATGATGTCGGCCTCGCGGGCGAAAGTGGGTCCATCTACATAGGTCGCCCACTGCTTCACGGCTTCGTTGGGAAACTTGTCGTAAGCCAGAATGCGGCAGCCGAAGCCGCTCAGATTCTTGATTACCATCTGGCCGATTTTGCCGGTGCCGAACACGCCGACCGTCTTGTCGCGTAGCTCGAACCCTTCCAGCCCGGCGATCTCGAAATTGAATTCGCGGCTGCGGTTGTAGGCTTTGTGGGTTTTGCGTCCCAGCGTCAGGATGAGTGCCAGGGTAAATTCCGAGACCGCGTTGGGCGAATAGGCCGGTACCCGCGCCACTAGGATTCCATGTCGTTTGGCCGCTGCCAGATCGATCTGGTTGTAGCCGGCGCTGCGAGTGGCGATCAGTTGCGTACCGTGTTGGACGAGATCGGCGATCACGGCGGCATTGCAGGCATCGTTGACGAAGATGCACACGCCGGGAAACCCGCGCGCCAACGCCATCGTTTCCGGCGACAGGCGCGGCTCGAAGAACGTCAGGTCGTGGCCGAATTGGGCGTTGTAGCGTTCCAGCGACTGACGGTCGTAGGACTTGGTGCTAAACACGGCGATTTTCATCGGGATCACCTCGCTTCGGTTCTAAAAATCCACGGACGGAGCCTGCGCCGTCGGTGGAAAGGCGTGGGACATTTCCCCACGTTGCACTACCCACCACGCAAGACGTTAACGCACGCCGGCGGGATTCGGCTTCGCTTTGACTTCGACCGGCTTTTTCAGGAAGAACAGCGCGGCGGTCGTCACCAGCGTTCCCGCCACGATGGCGAGCAGATAGGGGCCAAGATGCGTCACCGCATTGGGAATCGGCAGCACGAACGCGCCACCGTGCGGCACCCGCAACTCGCAGCCGGCCACCATCGCAATCGCGCCGGTGAGGGCCGAACCGATCATCAGGGCGGGGATGACCCGCAGCGGATCCTTGGCGGCGTAGGGAATGGCGCCTTCGGTAATGAAGGAGATGCCGAGCGCGGCGGTCGCACCGGCCGCTTCCCGTTCGTCCAGCGAGAAGCGGTTTTTGAACAGCAGAGCGGCCAGCGCCAACCCCAGGGGCGGCGTCATACCGGCCGCCATCACCGCCGCCATCGGTCCGTAGATGGGGTCGGTCTGGCTGGTGATCAGCCCGGTGGCGAAGGCGTAAGCGGCTTTGTTGACCGGGCCGCCCATGTCGAAAGCCATCATCGCGCCGAGCAACAGGCCGAGGAAGGCTGCGTTGGTGCCCTGCATGCTTTTAAGCCAACTCGTAATCGCCGCGAGCGCGGCGGCAACGGGTTCGCCGACCACGTAATACATCAGCAAACCGACGAGGGTGGTGCCAAGCAACGGCAGGATCAAGACCGGTTTGAGGCCGGCCAGCGTGCGCGGCAGCGGGAGGTTGTCGCTGAGAAACTTGACGATATAACCGGCGAGGAAGCCGGCAGCGATACCGCCGAGAAAACCGGAACCGATCGCGCTGGCGATCATGCCGCCGATCATGCCCGGCGTGATGCCTGGCCGGTCGGCGATGGAATAGGCAATGAAGCCCGCCAAAACCGGCACCATCAGCGCGAAACCGGCTTTCGCCCCGATCTGAAACAAGGTCCAGCCCAAGGTGCCCTTGTGGGCGTCGTCGTAGACGTTGATGCCGCCGAGCGCGAAGCTGATGGCGATGAGCAAACCGCCCGCCACTACGAAAGGCAGCATGTAGGACACGCCGGTCATCAAGTGCTTGTAAATGCCGGTACGGGCGGCGGCCTGCTGGGCCTTGGCCTGCTTGACCTGGTCCTCGATACTGGCGCCAGCCGTCGCGCCGCCGGCGATTTTGGCTTCGGCGATCGCCTTGCGCACCAGTTCGGCGCCGTCGTGAATCGCCGCCTTGGTGCTGGCTTCGTAGATCCGCTTGCCGGCGAAGCGGCTTTTATCGACCTGGGTATCGGCGGCGATGATGACCAGATCCGCCGCCGCGATGTCTTCGGCGGTCAGGGTATTTTTGGCGCCGACCGAGCCTTGAGTTTCGATCTTGACGGCGTGGCCCTGGCTTTTCGCCCCCTGTTCCAAGCCTTCCGCCGCCATGAAGGTGTGGGCGATGCCGGTGGGGCAGGAGGTGATGCCGACGATCTTCAAGCTGGCCGCCGTTGCGGCAGCCGATGCCGCAACGCTGGCGAGCGCGGCTTCGATCACGGCGGCGCCGTTGCGGATCGCCGGCTCGGTGGCGGTTTCGTACAGCGGCTTGTCGACGAAGCGGGCGGTGTCCACCCGGGTATCGGCGGCGATGATGACCACGTCGGCGGCGGCGATGACCTCGTCCGAGAGCGCGTTGCGCGTTCCGACCGAGCCTTGAGTCTCGACGTGGATGTCGTGTTGGAGCGCCTTGGCGGCTTGTTCCAGCCCTTCGGCGGCCAT
>DEHU01000296.1:0-10812 GCA_002352125.1 Competibacteraceae bacterium UBA2792
ATGGACGGTGGCGCGATCGTGCTGCCGGTGTTTCATGAATGCGTGAACATCAACATGAACACCCTCAAGCTGGAGGTGTCCCGCGCCGGCGCCGACAGCCTGATCACGCTGGACCGCTTGCGGGTGGACGCGGTGGCGGCCTTCTTCGTGCGGGTTATCCCCAGCGTCGAGGGCGTGGCCAACGCGGCCCAGACCTTGGGCCAGCGCACCATGCATCCCGATTCGTTAAAGGAGTTGGTGGAAGATAAATTCGTCGATGCCCTGCGCGCTGCCGCCGTGTCGATGAGCATGCACCAGTTGCTCGACAAGCGCGCCGACTTCATTCAGGCGGTGCAGAACGCGGTGTCGGAGGATTTGCTCAAGAACGGCCTGGAACTGGAATCGGTCAGCCTGACGCGGCTCGATCAGACGCCGATCAAGTATTTCGACGCCCAGAACGCTTTCGACGCGGAAGGTCTGACCAAGCTGACCCAACAAACCCAGCAACGCGCCAAGGAGCGCAACGAGATCGAGCAGGACACGGCGGTGGCCATCGCCAAGAAGAATTTCGAAGCGACCCAGCTCAAGCTGACCATCGAAAAGGATCAGACCTTCGCGACCTTGCAGCAGCAACAGGAAGTCGCCACCCGGCAGGCCCAGCAAACGGCGGAGGTGGCCAGCATCACGGCGCAACGAGAGCGCGAAGCCCAGCAGGCCAAGATCGACGCCGAACGCCAAGTCAAGGAGGCGGAAGTCGAGAAGAATCGCGCCATCCAACAACGCCAGATCGAAGCCACTCGGGATTTGCAGGTCGCCAAGATCGAACAGGAAAAGCTGACGACATTGGCGGATCAGGAGCGGCTGATTTCCGTCGCCGAAAAATCCAAGGCGCAGTCCGATGCCGAGAAGCAGGCCAACGAAGCGCGTGCTCTGGCGGCCCGCGCCGAAGAGCAGGTGAAAACCGCCCGCGAGGTCGCCGTCGCCGAGCGCGAGAAACAGATCGCGCTGGTGGCTGCCGATCAAGACGCCCAACAGCGGGCCATCGGTATCCGGGTCGCCGCCGAGGCGGAAAAGGATGCCGCCGAGAACCATGCCCAAGCGATCAAGATCAAGGCCGAAGCGCAGCAGGTGCAGTTTCAGGTAGACGCCAAAGGTATCGAGATGCGCAACGCCGCCCTGAACACGCTGGCGGTGGAACAGATCGCGATGCAGGTCAAGATGAAACTGTTGGACGTGTTGCCCGCCATCATCGAAGCGTCGGTCAAGCCGCTGGAAAAAATCGACGGCATCAAGATCGTGCAGGTGGACGGCCTCAATCGCGGCGCGGCGGGCGGATCGGGCGGATCGGGCGGATCGGGCGGATCGGGTGGTGCGGGCAGCAACCTGGCCGAGCAAGCGGTGGCGGCAGCGCTCGCCTACCGCGCCCAACAGCCGATCCTGGATGCGGTGCTGGGCGAAATCGGCATGAAGGGCGGCGATTTGAAGGGTTTGGTGGAGCCGGTGCGCCAGGACATCGCGCCGGATGGCACCGCCGACGAATCCTGAGCGATCCATCGGTTTGCCGAGAGGACGGAGGGGGCAGCGCGCTCCTCCGGTGCGGGCCATGGTTGAGCGAACTTTTATCCGTCACTACGCCGCCGAGTCGATGCGCTGGCCGAACCGGTAGTGCGACACGCCCCATTCCTCGCCGTGGCGGTAGCCGAACAGTTCGGCGCAGGCCATGAAAAACACCCGCCAACGCTGAAACCAGCGTTTTGCCTGTTCGGGGCCGTAGGTCTCCCGGAACAGCGCCAGGATCTCGTCCCGATGCCGATCTTGGTTGGCCAGCCAGGCCTCTAGGGTGCGTTGGTGGTGGCGACCATCGAAATGCCACTGTTCTTCCAGCTTCAAATCGCCCTGAGATCGCGGTCGTAAATCGCGCGAAGGCATCGAGCCACCGGCAAAGGAATGGCGCTCCATCCGGCTGTTGTCGCCATCGGTCCCGGGCGGGTAGGCCAGTGGGTGGTGAGTGAAGATTTGGACGAACAGCTTGCCGCCAGGCCTCAACCAAGCGTGAATCCGTTTCATGACTTCTTGGTCATTGCGCGTGTGCTCGAACATTTCCACCGATACCACCCGGTCGAAGCGGCGGTCGATGGTCAAGTCGTTCGTGTCGGCGACGATGACTCGAACGTTGTCGAAGCCGCGTTCTCGACAGCGCGTTTCGATGAATTCACGCTGGGAATTAGAGCTCGATACCGCCACGATCCGCGAGTCGGGATAAAGCTCTGCCATCCAGAGCGTCAGCGAACCCCAGCCGCAGCCCAGCTCCAGGATATCCTGATCGAAGCTTAATTCGGCCCGCTCGCAGGATAGCGCCAGCATGGCGGCCTCGGCGGTTTCCAGATCTTTCGCTTCTTCCGGCCACCAGCACGCGCTGTATTTCAGTCGCGGCCCCAGCACCTTTTGGAAAAAACCCGCCGGCACTTCGTGATGCCGTTCGTTGGCTGTGCCGGGGGTGTGCGGGGCTATCGGGCCGGCGCGCAGTTCCACCTTCAGCCGTGCCAGCGCCGCCTCGCGCGCCTCTTCGTCGCCGGTCGCTGCGGCGCGCAGTCGCTCGGCCAGCAGCCGGCGGATGCCGATCCGGATCAGCCAATCGGGGATGTAGCCTCGTTCCACCCAATCAATCGCCGTGTCGAGCATCGGATCTCCTTGCATTCGAGAAACCAAGGAACGAATCATGCCGCAATCGTTTGGTCAGAGTTAGCGCGAACGCACTTCCCAGCGCGCGCGTGGTCTTTGGGAAAGGCGCATCCAGCGCCCGGAGATTTATTCATGCTGCTGCGCCTGACCGTGATCGTTTGTGGAATCCTGCTTGGTTTGCTGGTCACCGCTATTCTGGTCGCCAGCCACCATAGCAACATGCTGGCCGGCTTGCGCCACCTCGTCGCCGATCCTTGGGGCATAGTCACGCTGTTGGATCTCGGTGTAGGACTGCTGTTCGTCGCCGTGTGGCTGGCACTGGTGGAACCCAATCCGTGGCGAGCGACGGCGTGGATCGTCGCGCTGCTCCTACTCGGTAACGTGGTGACGTTGGCTTTCTTGCTATCCCGAACTTGTCGGGCACGACGGTTGCGCGATTTGTTTTTGTCATCCCATCCTAACAACTGGCCGTGACCGGCAGCATCGCCCGTGTCCGGGCTTGGTGGATACGGAGGTTCTTTGGCTCCGCGTCTATCGCGCCAGATTCCGAAAACGTCATACGCGAAGAATGCGCATCATAGATTGCCGTTGATCGCATGGGCACCTTTGCGCGCCAGCGCTTCGGCAGTGGCCGTGCCGATCCTCGGCCGCTGCTACCGTCGCGGGTAGCACAGACAGACGCAAAGCGGATTTGATAGCGTTCGCAATCCAGTCCTCTTTTATCGGGCCCAAAAACGGGATCGAAGAATCGACCCCTCCTTCCACATTGTTATTCCTCGGCGAAAATCCGCTGCACGTCGCGCCAGGATAAGAGTCGGGCATAAGATCGTTGCTGGGATTCACCGCCGCCGTACACCACAAAATTTCCGATCTGGCGCGATTCGCCCGCATCTCCCAATCGATCCGGGAGGTGCCGGAGGTTCTTGAAAAAATCTGGGGATACGGTCGCGCCCGATTTGATTTCGATGGCATCCAGCCGTGCGCCCTGATCGACGAGCAAATCGATTTCGAGTCCACGAGTTTCCCGATAATGAAACAAACCGGGCGCCATGCCACGATGCGCATAGTCTTTGTAGACTTCGGCGACCACCCAGCTCTCGAAAATCGCGCCGCGCAGAGGGTGGAGACGAAGTTGCTCGGGTTCGCGAATGCCCAATAGATAACACGCCAGCCCGCTATCCAGGAAATGCAGCTTGGGCGCCTTGACCACCTGTTTGCGGATGTTGAGATGCCAGGCCGGCAAGCGATGGATGATGTAGCTGGTTTCCAGCACGGACAACCAGGCGCGCACCGTGTTGTGCGATACCCCGGCATCGCCGCCAAGCGCGGATAAATTGATCTCCTGCGCGGTGCGTCCGGCGCACAGTTTCAGAAACCCGGCAAAGGTCTGGAGATCGCCAACGTTGATGACCTGGCGGACATCGCGTTGGATGTAGGTGGTGGTGTAGTCCGCTAGCCAGCGGTGAGCCGGGATGTCGCGGTCGTAAATGCGGGGATAAGCCCCTTGCCAGAGCACGGAATACAAATCGTCCGGCGCGGAGGGAAAGGCGCGCAGTTCGTCCAGGCTGGGCGGCAGCAGCACGAGAATCCCGCAGCGACCGGCCAGCGATTGGGCAATGGACTGCGACAGACCGAAGTGTTGCGAGCCGGTCAGGACGAACCGGCCTGGCTCCGGCCGGGCATCAACCTCGCTCTGCAAGTAGTTCAGCAGTTCCGGGACATGCTGGATTTCATCGAAAATCGCGCCGTCGGCATACTGCGCCAGGAACCCCCGTGGATCGCCGTGCGCGAACTCGCGGGTATCCAGCGCTTCCATGGAGACATAAGGCCGATCCGGAAAAGTGGCCTGACAGAGGGTGGTTTTGCCGGACTGACGAGGACCGGTTACCACGACTACCGGATAGTAGCCCGCTAGTTCCCGGAGCTTGGATTCCAATTTGCGCGGGATCATGGTGTTCAGGGTCGTTAGAACTACATGGATTGTCAATCGTAATTACAAATTATGTAATCGATTGTTCGGGGGTTGTCGATGGCAACTTGTCATCCCAAGCAAATCCTCACAGATTGCTATTGATCGCCAGCATCGCGCCGGTCATGCAGCCGGATTCAGCGGGATCGCACAGGAAGGCGATGACCTTGGCCACGTCGGCGGGCGTGGTGCGGGTGCGCAAATGCGGCGCGGCCTTGCGCAGCATGTCGGTGTCCACCGCGCCCGGCGCGACGCCGTTGACCCGGATGTTGCAATCCTTGCCTTCGACGGCCAAGGCTTCGGTCAAACCGGTGAGCGCGAACTTGCTGACGGTGTAGGCGGCGTAACCGGGAAATTTCTCGGTGCCGGGCACCCCACCCAGCGAGGACACGTTGACGATGCTGCCGCCGCGTTCCCGCATCAGCCGGAACGCTCGCCGGGCGCACAGCACCGCGCCGCGCAGATTGACCGCCATCAGCCGGTCCCAATCGGCCATCGTCATCTCGGCAAATGTGCCGCTGGCGATGATCGCGGCGTTGTTGACCAGCATATCCAGCCGTCCGAATTCGGCGGCGATCCGGTCGAAAGCGGCGTCCACCGCCGCATCGTCCGCGACATCCAGCACTCGCGCCGAAGCGTCGAGACCGGCGGCGCGCAGTCGGGCCACCGTAGCGGTCAGTTCCGCCTCGGTGCGGCTGGCGACGATGACGTGGGCGCCTTTGCGCGCCAGCGCCTCGGCGGTGGCCGCGCCGATGCCTCGACCGCCGCCGGTGATCAGGGCGATTTGGTTTTGCAGGGGCAGGGGAGGGGAAGCGGTGTTCATGGTCCTTCCACCAGCACGAACGGTGCCCAGACGCGAGAGTCGCGAAGTGATTCGTTTTCGTCCTGGATGAAGGAAAGCTGCGTTTCGCGCAAGGCCACCGCCAGATCCTTGGGTTTCGGACCGTTCAGCCAGTTCCGATAGAACCGCGCCATGAATTCGCGCGCCGAGCGGTTGCCCAGCGGCCTTATCGTTTCAACCGCTCTAGCAGGCAACCGTGCTGCCCAGTTCGAGGCTGTCGCGTCAGTCACTGCTCCTAAATGCTTCATCTATCAGCCTTTGTGTTCTAAACTTCGATTGGTAAGCGGCGAGAGAGGACAAGATGAGCGAAAGCAAAATCGAATGGACGGAACAGACTTGGAATCCGGTCACCGGCTGCACCAAAATTTCGCCGGGTTGTAAAAACTGCTATGCCGAAGCGCTAGCTCATAGATTACAGGCGATGAAAGCGGCTGGCTACGAGCGGGGGTTTGCTCTGACTTTGCATCAAGCACGGTTACAACAACCGCTCCAGCGTAAGAAACCGACTGTATATTTTGTGAATTCGATGAGTGACCTGTTCCACGAGGACGTGCCCGATGCCTTCATCGAACAGGTCATGGTGGTGGCGCAGCGGACGCCGCACCACACCTACCAGATCCTGACCAAACGTGCTGATAGGCTATCGCGTTTCTTTGATCAGCGATCTATTCCTACCAATATTTGGCTCGGAGTGTCTGTTGAAGACCGCCAATATGGGTTACCACGGGTCGATCATCTACGTCAAATCATGGTACATGTTCGTTTCTTATCAATTGAACCACTGTTAGAGGATTTAGGAATTCTAAACCTAGATGGGATTCATTGGGTAATTGTTGGTGGTGAATCTGGTTCTAAGGCACGCCCCATGAATGTGGAGTGGGTCGAGAATATACGCCAACAGTGCGAGCAACAGAACGTACAATTTTTCTTTAAGCAATGGGGAGGGTGGGGAGCTGATGGCAAACGTCGCTCCAAGAAGGCAAACGGACGCCTGCTCGCTGGACGCACATGGGATGCTATGCCCGAACTTATTTCCAACATTTGAACGATTGCAATGCCATACAAACCATACGATTGGAAAAACGGTCCTGATTTTATTCAACAGCACAGTATCGCCAAGCATCGAATTCTTCAGACCTACTTAGCTGCGTACTTTCGGACACTGGTTAGTTCTCCCAATCAAGATATTTTGAAGCTAACCCTAGTCGATGGGTTTGCAGGAGGTGGAATGTATGTTCATAGTAACACAAGGGATCTTGTTAAAGGTTCCCCATTTATCTTTCTTGATACTACCCAAGAAGCAGAATTTTTAATCAATAAAAGTCGATATAAGCCCGTCAAGTTTTCAGTAGATTATTTTTTTATTGAGGCTGAAAAACATGCTTATGCTCATCTGGATAAGGTGTTACGTGAAGCTGGGTATAGCGACAAAATCGGAAATATGATCCAGCTTCGACATGGACGATTTCAGGATGAGGCTGATTCGATCATCGAATTTATTAAAAAGAAAAGCCCGAACAACGGAAGAGCAATTTTCACGCTCGATCAGTACGGCTACAAGGAAGTGCCAACTCAGCTTATCAGACATATCTTCGCTAACCTACCAAGCGCTGAAGTGATCTTGACTTTCGCCGTGGACTCTCTCCTAAACTATGCGACTGATAGCGATTTGACACATGGGCTGCTTAATAACATTGGGGTTCCTGACATTCTGCAAGGGCGCTCCATCAAGGAAATCAAGTCTTCGGAGAAACATTGGCGGTTATTCATCCAAAGCGTTTTATATCGAGCGCTGGTTGATCGCTGCGGCGCTAAGTATTACACGCCATTTTTCATCCGTAACAAGCAAGGGCACGGCGACTATTGGCTGATTCATCTTTCTCAGCATCACAAAGCTCGTGATGTAATGACTGAAGTGCATTGGGAGCATAACAACTATTTTATCCACTACGGTGGTGCTGGCCTCGACATGTTCCAAATGATCGGATACGATTCTGATCATGACATAGCATATCTCGGACAATCAGCTTTAGGCTTTGAATTCGATGATGTGGCGCGTAAATCAAGTATTGCAGCACTCATAGAACAAATTCCCCATCTTGTTTATGCAAACGATGAGGGGCTTAGTTTTGGCGTGTTGTTCGCCACAACATGTAATGGTTCACCAGCATCTGCGAAGATCTACCGCGAATCAATTGGCATTCTCCTTGAAGAGAAGATTGTTAATATTGTTAGAGAAGATGGTGGTAAACGCCGCTCAGCGAACCAGCTCAAATTGAGCGACCAAATTATTGCTCCTGTTCAAAAAATATTTACTTTTTGATAAAAGCCTCTGCTATTTTATATCTGTTTATATCTGGTTTTCCTTTTTATTAAAATCTTCCAGACGGAAAACCCATTCCCAATTGCTACTCTGATAGTGCTCACAATCCAATCCTCTTTTATCGATTCCAAAAAGCAGGGGTGTGTTGAACCGCCAAACCAATCCGTACTCTCTTAATAGGCCAAGGTCAGCACGAATAATTCACCGATTTCCTCGAACCGTGCTCGTGCGTTCATTTCCCGTAAAATCATCGGAATCCCGCGCCCCAAACCGTCTACGTAGCGCAAGTTATCCAGATACTTGAGGATAAATAGATTACGCGGCGCTGAATTGCCATAGCGAATCTTCTCCAAATTCAAGGTATTCGGCAATCGGCCCGGCGACCGGATTTCCACCCGGCTTCGATAGACGAACACCTGAATTTTACGGTTGATCAGCGAGTAATCGCGGTGGCAAACCGCGTTCACCAACGCCTCGCGGATCACCTTGGGCGGAATTTTGTCCCGCTCGTCGCGGCGCAGATCAACGACAGTCGATGGCCGGGGTAGAAACAATCGGATCAACGCCCCGGCTTGATCGATCAATTCCGGCAACACGCCCGTCAATTCCTTTTTGTCCAGCAGTTCCGAAGTGATCTCGTCGCCATCGAATACCGCGAAGCTGAGCGCGCTGTGGGGCAAACGCCGCTGCGGCTGGCGTCCGAACAACAGCAAACCGCCAACGCTGACCGTCCACTCTTCCTCCAACGGAACCAGAATATCGGCGTTACGCAGAATGTTAAGCTGCTCGCTGCGGTCCAGGTCGCCATAAGGAATTTGGTAATAGCCCTGCCAGTAATCGTGCAGCTTGGCCGGATCAAGATCGTCGGCGCGAGTTCCTTCCACGGGCGAAATATCGAAATGCACCAGACCCAAGGTATTGGCGAAAGCGACCATCTCCCGCGCCAACGATTCCGGGCGAACCTGTTCTTCCTTGAATTCCAGCGAGCTGCTCTCGCCTTGGCCGATCAACTCAAGCAATCGATCAGGATTCATCGCGGAAAAGGCTCCTTATGAATTTGTTTATGGCGATTGCGCCGGTAGGGTGGATCGATCTTGCAGGATAGCCAACAATGCGCCCGCTGCGTTCGACAGGGTATGGCCGGTATGCCGCACTACACCCAGGGTGCGATCCAGACGCAGGCCAGCGATGGGCAGTTCTACCAACTCTCCGTCCAGCATGGTACGCGGTAACACGCTCCAGCCGAGGCCAACCGCGACCATCATCTTGATGGTTTCCAGGTAGTTCGTCGCGAACGCCACCGGAATTTCGACCCCAAGCCGGCTCAGTTCCTCCTCGATGACTCGTCGCGTGAAAGTCGCCTCGCTGGGCAAAATCGCCGCGTGCTCCCGGAGCTGTTGGGGAACGACGGTCTTGAATTCGGCCAAGGGATGCGCGCGCGACGCCACCACGGCCAGGGGGTCCGGCCAGAGCGGCAACGTCGCCAGTGGCGGATCGACTTGCGGCGGCAGGGTCACGATGGCCAGTTCCACCTCGCCGCGCAGCACCACCGCGCAGGCGATTTCCGAGTCCATGAAGCGCATGTCCAGGCGCACCTGCGGATAGCGGGCGGTGAAGGTACGCAGCACCGGCGGCAGGCGATGCAGGCCGATGTGGTGGCTGGTGGCGACAGTCAACGATCCGGCGACGACGCCGGACAAATTGCGCAGCGCCCGGCGACTATCGTCCACTTCGGCCAGAATCCGCCGCGCCCGTGGCAACAATACCGCGCCGGCCTCGGTCAAACGCACCGTCCGGCCCAAGCGATCGAACAGGCGGACGCTCAACTCCTCTTCCAGCGTCGCCACCCGCTTGCTCACCGCCGGTTGGGTCAAATGCAGCCGGTCGGCGGCCAGCGAGAACGAACCACTGTCGGCGATGGTGACGAAGGCGTGCAGGCTGGCGATGTCCATAAGCGATATCGAAGCCCCTCGCCCGCTTGCGGGAGAAGGGTGAGGGCGGATTGAAATGAGTTAGTGGCGACAGAGAAGTATTCTATTATTTTATTCAATTCATAAAAAAGATGAATTTGTGTTATCAAAGATTGCGCCGTAAGCTGAACGAAGATTAAAAAAATACCCTCACCCCCAACCTCCTCCGACGAGGAGAGGGGAGTTTCTTAAAGGCAGGAGGTAAGCAATGGCCGGTAAAACGCTCTACGACAAACTTTGGGACAGCCATCTGGTGCGGACCGATCCCGACGGCACCGCGCTGCTCTACATCGACCGTCATCTGGTCCACGAAGTCACCTCGCCGCAGGCGTTCGAGGGACTGAAGCTGGCCGGGCGGCAACCGTGGCGGCGGGAGTCGATGGTGGCGATGGCGGATCACAACACCCCGACCGATCCCGGTTTTACCACCATCGCCGATCCCGTTTCGCGCCTCCAAGTCGAGACGCTAGACACCAACGCCCGCGATTTGAAGCTGCGGTATTTTCCCATCGGCGACCAGCGGCGCGGCATCGTTCACGTCGTCGGTCCCGAACAGGGCGCGACGCTGCCCGGCATGACCATCGTCTGCGGCGATTCGCACACCTCCACCCACGGCGCCTTGGCCGCGCTGGCGTTCGGCATCGGCACCTCCGAGGTCGAGCATGTGATGGCGACCCAGTGCCTGATCCAGAAAAAGGCCAAATCCATGCTGATCCGGGTGGACGGGCAGGTGGGGCCGGGCGTGACCGCCAAGGACATCGTGCTGGCGATCATCGGCCGGATCGGCACTGCCGGCGGCACCGGCCATGTGATCGAGTTCGCCGGCGAGGCNNGCCGGCGCCCGGGCGGGCATGGTGGCGGCGGACGAGACCACCATCGAGTACGTCAAGAATCGGCCGCTCGCGCCGCAAGGTGAGCTGTGGGAACGGGCGGCGGCGGCTTGGCGGGAGTTGCACAGCGATCCTGACGCGGTATTCGATCGAGTCGTGACGCTGGACGCGGCGGCGATCAAGCCGCAAGTGACCTGGGGCACCTCGCCGGAAATGGT
>DEHU01000296.1:10821-10952 GCA_002352125.1 Competibacteraceae bacterium UBA2792
GTGATCAAGGGCCGCAAGGTCGCAGCGACGCTCAAACAGGCGTTGGTGGTGCCGGGGTCCGGGTTGGTGAAGCAGCAGGCCGAGGCGGAAGGGTTGGATCGAATCTTTACCGCCGCCGGTTTCGAGTGGCG
>DEHU01000138.1 GCA_002352125.1 Competibacteraceae bacterium UBA2792
GTGACGCGCTTGTTGATGATGGCGAACGCCTCGGTGTTGGACTTGCTGACCATTTCGGCCAGTTCGCGCGCGTTGGCCAGCGCCTGCTCGAACGTTTTGCGCATCAGTTCGGCCTGCTTGGTAGTCAATTCTTGAGGATTGCTGCTCGCGCCAGCTAGCTGTTGGGCGACGGTGGACACTTCGTTGAGGGCTTGGCTGAGAATCTCCGCCTGCCGTTGAGCAACGGCTTGTACGCCCTGCACGGCGGCTTGGTTGGCGGCAGTCAGCGCTTCGATGTTCTTGCGCTGAGCGTCCATGACCGCCTGCATGTCGAAGCCGGGGATTTTGACGTCGCCCAACATCTTCGTCAGATCGAACTTACCGAGGTCAACATTGGCGAACGGATTGAAGGGGTTGTTGGCCATTAACTGCTCTCCTAATTCATCGGGTTCAAGGTTTTTTTGTGCATCGCAACATCGATGGAAGTATTTTGCATCCCGCAATCGCGGGAGTCAACTAAAATTTTGCAATGCAGCAATCGGTCCCAGCGACATCATCCTTCTCTCCCCAAGGTCTTGGCAGCGATCTCGTAGACATCCGGCGACAGTTCCGGAGCTGCCAGGATCCGCTCCAATTCTTCGTGCATCCTTTGCCGGCGCGCCGGGTCATACTTGCGCCAGCGGGTGAAGGCGGCCATCAGCCGCGCAGCGATCTGGGGGTTAAACGCGTTCAGAGTCAAAATCTGATCGGCCAGAAAAGTATAGCCGCTTCCGTCGACAGCATGAAAATGTAAGGGATTAGCCTGGGTAAACGCGCCGATTAGCGCGCGAACTTTGTTGGGATTTTTGAGGCTGAACGCCTCGTGCGCCAGGAGCGCCCGGACGACAGCCAGCGTGCCGGATAGGCGGGATGTCGCCTGCAGCGTCAACCACTTATCCACGACCAAGGCCTCCCCTCGCCATCGGTCGTAAAAGGCTGTCAAGGCAGCGTCTCGTTCCGGGCCAGAGCAATTCGTCAACGCGGCTAGCGCGCCGAGCTGGTCGGTCATGTTGCCGGCGGAACGGAATTGCTCGAAACACAAAGCCCGCATCGGGTCATCGTCGAGCTGCACCAAGTAATCCAGGCACACGTTCTTGAGCGCCCGCCGCGCCACGGCCGCAGAATCGAGCCGATAGCCGTCCTGCTCCAAAGCATGCAAAGTTTGGTAGGTTGCCAGAAAAAGATCGCGCAACCGTTCGGCCAGCACCCTCCGGACGAACGTATGCGCGGCATAAATGCCGTCCACATCGACCACGTCCATTTGCTCGGCCAGATAGGTTTCGCTGGGCAGGGTCAGAACCTGGGCCAGCAGGGCAGGATCGATACCCGAAGTCAATGCCCGGCCAAAGGCCGCACTAAAGGACTCGGGCAGTACCCAATTCCGACCCTGCCGGCGATCCTCGACCAAGGCGAGAACGGTGCGGATCGCCAAGGTTTGGGCGGCGTCCCAGCGATTGAAATCGTCGCTGTCGTGGGCCAATCGAAACCGCAAGTCGTCGTCGCTTTCCGTGCCGTTCAATTTTACTGGCGCGGAAAACCCGCGAAGCAGCGATGGTATCGGTCGCTCCGGTACGTTCACGAAACGGAACACATGCTCTGGCTCGCGCAGCTCCAATACCCGAGCAGTCTCTCCCGGCGCGCACTCTCCCTCCAGTTGCAACGGTAGATCGCGACCTTCGGCACCCAGCAAACCAATCGCCAACGGAATGTGAAACGGTTCCTTGCGGTCCTGTCCCGGCGTCGGCGGGCAAGATTGCCGCACCGTCAGGGTGTAGCGGCAAGAGATCGGATCGTACTCGTCGCGCACGTTCAGTTCCGGCGTACCCGCCTGATGGTACCAACGCTTGAACTGGTCTAGATCCGCACCATTGGCATCTGCCATCGCCGCCACGAAGTCATCGCAGGTCACCGCTTGGCCGTCGTGGCGCTGGAAGTAGAGGTCCATACCGCGCCGGAAACCGTCCCCGCCCAAGAGGGTCTGCATCATGCGGATCACCTCGGCACCCTTGTTGTACACGGTGACGGTGTAGAAATTGTTGATCTCGATGTAGGAATCCGGGCGGACCGGATGCGCCATCGGCCCGGCATCTTGCGGAAACTGGCTGGCGCGCAAGATACGCACGTCCTCGATGCGCTTGACCCCGCGCGAACCGAGATCGGACGAGAATTCCTGGTCGCGAAACACGGTCAACCCTTCCTTGAGGCTGAGCTGAAACCAGTCGCGGCACGTCACCCGGTTGCCGGTCCAATTGTGGAAATATTCGTGGCCGATGACGCCGAGAATGCCCAGGTAGTCGGCATCGGTGGCGGTTTCCGGCTTAGCGAGCACGTACTTGGTGTTGAAAACGTTGAGTCCCTTGTTCTCCATCGCCCCCATNNTCGAGATCGTATTCCAGACCGAACCGCCTCTCGTCCCAGGCCATGGCCTGCTTCAGCGAATACAGGGCGTGTTCGCATTGGTCGAGATTGTGCGGCTCGACGTAAATGCGCAGATCGACCTTGCGCCCGGAACGGGTGATAAAGGTATCCTCGATAGAGCCGAGACGACCAGCTACCAGCGCGAACAGGTAGCAGGGNNAGAAAATAGGTGATTTTGCGAAAACCTTCCGCTTCGCATTGGGTGCAAAAGTTGCCACTGGATTGGTACAAACCCTCCAGCGAGGCGTTTTCCCGAGGTTTAATTCGGGTGACCACCGCCAATTCGAAAGATTCTGGCGGATCGAACAAGATCAACTGATCGGCGTCCAACCGATAGCGAGCGACCGCCAGCGGTACCCCGTCCAGCGACAGCGACAGCAGTTCGAGCTGTTGCCCGTCCAGCACCAGAGGGGTGCCGGCCGGCGTGGCGCCGGCTCGAACGATCCGCAACCAGGAATGAACCGTGGTGCTGTCTTCGCCCAACTCGAAACGCAATTCGACCGTCGAAATGCGGTAAGCGGGCGAGGTGTAATCTTTGAGGTAGGTCGTCTTGGGTATTCTAGTCAACATGGGAACAGCTTCTTCGCTCGGTAGTGGTTCTCGATCACGCCAGAGGATCGGCGTCACATTCGGGCGCCGGATACGAAAGGAATCGTAGCGCCATGCACCGGTATTCGTCAGCGAATTCCGAAGATGGTTTGCGCGGTTTGTTGTCTCTGCGCGAACTATAATGGCGGAGATGGAACCGGCAATGCGCCAACCCCAAGCCCGCATGCAACCCCACGACACGAATATCGCACGAATCCGCGATCTTCTACGCCATCCGCTTGAGATAGGCGAAACTCCGCATCAACCCAACTTAAAGAGTGCGTCCATGATGTACATCGCTGGAACCATAGCCGACGTGATCGACGACGGCGCCATCGCGACCCTGATCCTCGATTCGAGCCATCGCCAGCACCATCTACAAGCCGATTCGCGCTCGCTGGCCGATGGGCTGACCGCGCTTTTTGGCGACGACTGGATCGGCAAAGCCGTCGCCGTTCAGTGCGACGGTACGACGCTGACCAGCATCGAGATACCCGGCGCACCGCCCAACTACGCCATTTAAGCGAGAACGAAGATCGGGCCTATCTCATCTCTCTGGCTGAAATAGGCCAGCCACAACGCCAACAGGGGCAAATCGCTCTGCTATAAAGCACGGTCCGCACCCCTACCGCCAACCGGCCATGCACCCTTGCCAAGCAAACAGACCGCTCGCGCTCCGTTACCAAATAAAGCCATAATTTTTGCTGCTTCCGCTTTATCTTGCTCGGAAAATGGTGGGCTGAGCAACAGCGGATATAAGCGATCCAGGATGAATACCTCGACTTCGGCTTGGGTTTGCAGCTCTCGGGCCTATTGATCGAGTGGAGCGAGAACATTTTGCAGCAGTTGGAGCAATCGCAGCCGGCTTGTTTGAACCGCCAATGCTCTTGTCCACGCCACACTTCCGGCCTGACCTTATCGAAAAACCACAACCCGCAGGGCACTGAACCGCCATCCAGCATCACCACCTGCTTTTCGAGCTTTGTCCAGCTCGACCAACTTCGCCAGACTTTCAGGTAGTGGTTGAATCCACTGCTCGATTAGCGTTGCATTGCACGACAGCCAGTTGTGAACACGATATTTGCGCTTTTTCTTTCTTAGCGCTCCTGGGCATCAGGTCGGTTCCCAACTTAATGCAACAACGCCTTTTCTAATGGCTCCATAAAATCTCTTTTCAAATGAAGAATAACACACTTCCAAGGCGTTTGATGCAAACACATAGCTTTCATTAATTTGTGGCTTTTAGATAATTAGTTTGTCTATTCCTACTAAATTTTTACTAAATTCTAGTATCTTACGGTACGACTGCTATTGGCTATATTTATATAAGTTATTGTATATGATAAATAATCAAGAAGATTACGAAAACCTCTAAAAATAAAATCGCGAGATTGTATTCTAAATTTAAATAGAAATAGGCATAAAGTTTGTAGTTTTAGGCAAGCTATTTTCCATCGAAGCTTTATCATACTGATGCAAAATCAGCATGAACTTTAAAAGGGGAAAGGCCATGCAAAAACGTATTTTAGGAAATAGCGGGCTGGAAGTTTCTACGCTTGGTTTTGGCTGTATGGGCCTGAATTTCGGCTATGGATCGAGCATCAGTAAAGAAGAGGCGATCAAGCTCCTTCGCTATGCCTTCGATCTGGGTGTGACATTCTTCGATACGGCTGAGGCGTACGGCCCCTTCACCAATGAAGAAATCGTAGGCGAAGCGCTCCAGCCGATACGCGATCAAGTGGTAATCGCTACTAAATTCGGCTTTCAGGACGGCCTAGCGGCCAAAGGGCTGGACAGTCGCCCGGAGCGTATCCGGCAGGTCGCTGAAGCCTCTTTAAAACGCCTACGTACCGACCGTATCGACTTGTTTTACCAACACCGCGTCGATCCCTCCGTGCCGATGGAAGAGGTAGCTGGAGCGGTGAAAAACCTCATCGCCGAAGGTAAAGTCAAGCATTTTGGCCTGTCCGAAGCAGGCGTGCAGAGCATCCGCAAAGCCCATGCCGTGCAACCGGTCACCGCCCTGCAAAGCGAATATTCGCTCTTCTGGCGCGAACCGGAAAAAGAGATCCTGCCTACCCTAGAAGCACTGAGCATCGGATTCGTGCCGTTCAGCCCATTGGGCAAAGGCTTTTTGACCGGCAAGATCGACGAGAACACTTCCTTTGCGGAAAACGACTTCCGCAAGATCGTGCCGCGCTTTACGGCAGAAAACCGCCAGGCTAATCATGCACTGGTGACTCTGATCAGTGGGATCGCCCAGGAAAAAAATGCCACGCCCGCACAAGTCGCCCTAGCCTGGTTGCTCGCACAAAAGCCGTGGATCGTACCGATTCCTGGCACGACCAAAGCCTCCAGGCTGGAAGAAAACCTCGGTGGCGCATCGTTGGAGCTGACGCCGGCCGACCTTGAGAGCATCGAAAGGGCCGCCGCAAAGATCACCCTTCACGGTGACCGCTACCCGGCAGCGATGCAAAGATACATTGACAACTAAAATAGAACCTGATGGAGAGATTTAAGATGATGAAAACCATCGGATACGCCACGCATTCTCCCACTGACACGCTGCAACCTTTCACGTTCGAACGCCGTGAACCACGGCCCGAAGATGTCGCCATCGACATTCTGTATTGCGGTATCTGCCACTCGGACATTCACTCTGCCCGCAACGAGTGGGGCGGAACCCATTACCCATATGTGCCCGGCCACGAAATCGTTGGGCGCGTCACTGCCGTGGGCGATAAAGTCAGCAAATTCAAACCCGGCGATCTAGTGGGTGTCGGTTGCCTGGTCGATAGCTGCCGCCATTGTGCGGCCTGTGAGGAAGGACTGGAACAATATTGCGACAATGGCTTTACCGGAACCTATAACGGCGAAGATAAAATCGGCGGTACGCCACATCCTTTCACCTTTGGCGGCTATTCCGACAAAATCACGGTCGATGAGCGATTCGTTCTACGCATTCCCGAGACTCTTGACCCCGCTGCGGCCGCACCGTTGCTCTGCGCCGGTATTACCACTTACTCTCCATTGCGCCACTGGAAGATCGGGGCGGGGCACACCGTAGGCATCATCGGCCTGGGCGGCCTGGGTCATATGGGCATCAAATTCGCCCATGCGCTGGGCGCGCATGTGGTCATGATCACCACCTCCCCGGAAAAAGGTTACGATGCTCAAAAACTCGGCGCGGATGAAGTCCTGCTGTCCACCGACAAAGAGGCCATGCAGGCTGCACAGAACCGCTTCGATTTTCTGCTCAACACCATTCCGGTTGGCCATGACGTTGATCCTTATATGGCTCTTTTAAAGCGTGACGGGACGATGGTCATTGTCGGTGCGGTCGAGGCACTCACCCAAGTCAACGGGATTCCCTTTATTTTCCGTCGTCGCTCGATGGCTGGATCGCTGATCGGCGGGCTGCCGGAAACGCAAGAAATGCTGGATTTTTGCGGAGAGCACCATATCACCTGCGATATCGAAACCATTGAAATCAAGGACGTCAATACCGCCTATGACCGTACCATCAAGGGCGATGTGAAATACCGCTTTGTCATCGATATGGCCTCACTCAAACAGGAAGCCGCATAAGCGACCTAATGATGGTGAAGCCCCACAGCGTATCCCTATTCTCGCGATCATCTTGGTTAACTACCTGATGACCGCACTGGGATATTTCGAGCGCGATAACGGCGCTGCCGAAAACCCAGGGCACGCTCGGCTTCTCGGAAGCCGGGCTGTCCCGGATACAAAATGGCTATACGCTAACCTTCGGCGGGTTGCTGTTGCTTGGTGCGCGCGGCAGCGATTTGATGGGACGGCGACGCCCGTTCATCATCCCGCTGGAAGCCATTCAGCGGCAAAAGTGCGGAAGAAAACGTTATGGCTAACCTGCTCGGCAATCCTATAACAGAAGACTCATGATGAATTATCTTAATGACGATTAAGAGAAAGATGAGGAATCATGCTTCAGCTCAACGAAAACCTAGTATCTTTTTCAAAGGCTGGGGATGACGATTATCCACCGGACAGCGGAGATTTGAAAAAGCTGGCAACCTTGATTACCAAATTCGCACCGCATGACGGGCGCTTCGATTTATCAGGATACGGGCTGCATGTGGTCAAGGAGACAAAGACGACCGCCGAAACGATACATACCATGAGCCAGCCGGGCCTGTGCATTGTGGCCCAGGGAGCAAAGCGCATTTCGCTCGTGCAGAAATCCTACGAATACAACGAATCCCGTATGGTGGTTTATGCTGCCGAAATTCCGATCAGTGCCAGCATCATCAAAGCCAGCAAGGAAGAACCCTACCTATGTCTTGTCGTCCATCTTGATCTTCAGAAACTGATCGATCTAATTTTGAAAGTTTTCCCGCATGGAGTACCTAAGACACCGAATACTCAAGCCATTTATGTCGGTAACAGCAACCCAAAGACCGTGGCTGCCGCTATCCGGATCCTGGACCTGATCTTGCAACAGGAAGATGCCGATCTTCTGGTACCTCTAGTCATCGATGAGATTCTCATCCGTCTGCTACGAAGTCCGGCAGGCCCCTCCATCGCGCAAATCGGCATCACGGACTCCAATGCGCAAAAGGTTTCCAGAGCCATTTCGTGGCTTAAGGAAAACTATGCTGCACCGATAAAAATCGAAGATCTTGCCGAAATTTCAGGGATGAGTCCTTCATCGTTCTATAGCCATTTTAAATCGATGACCTCAATGAGTCCGCTACAATTCCAAAAAACACTGCGACTACAGGAAGCACGCAATCTTATGATTATGCGAAGGGCGGATGTCAGCAGCGCAAGCTTTCAGGTTGGCTATTCCAGCATCTCGCAATTCAGCCGCGAATACAGCCGCCTGTTCGGTTCCTCTCCTAGTAAGGATATCGCGCAATTACGTAACGCTTAAAAATCGCTAGTCTTTGAAAAAATCAAAAGTGGCGCTGGTGAAGGCCACACGAGCAAGGCGTAGTCGATCATCCAACCGCCGCCCCCCATCGATTTGCCAGCAAATGCAACCGAACCGTGGCCGCCTGGAAACTTCCGGATGCGCATAACCGCCTGTTGCGATGACACCATTTCAAAATCTACGCCCGCCTGCACGCATATATCCGGCGTCATTGCAGGACAATCGCCGAGTCGTTTCGTTTCGGCTTGCCTTTGACCCAACGATAGAGACAGGAATTCTTGGCTCTGGTCGGCGCTACCAGAGCCGACAAACCCAGCCCTTTGGAACCGCAAACGAATTCATATCTTGATAAATCAGCACAAAATCAAGGCAGCGCGATTCAGAACTTCATCTCCTCAAAAAATTTCTTGACCCCATCCAGCCAACTGCCTTCTTGCGGGTTGTGGCGTTTGCCGCCGGCTTCCATCGAATCGGCGAATTGCTGCAATAATTCCTTTTGCTCCTTGGTCAAATTGACCGGCGTTTCGATGCTGACCCGGCACAACAAATCGCCAGTGGGGCCGCCACGCACCGGCTTGACGCCCTTGCCACGCACCCGAAACACCTTGCCGGTCTGGGTTTCGGCCGGAATTTTCAGGTTTACTCGTCCATCCAAGGTCGGCACTTCCAAGTCGCCGCCCAGCGCCGCCGTGGTGAAGCTGATCGGCACCTCGCAATACAGATCGCTGTCCTCGCGGGTGAAGATCGGGTGCGGTTTGACGCGGATCTGCACGTACAGATCCCCTGGCGGTCCGCCTTGCTCGCCGTGCTCGCCTTCGCCAGCCAAGCGGATGCGGTCGCCGTTGTCCACCCCGGCCGGCACCTTGACCGACAGCGTTTTCTGCTCCTCCACCCGGCCGCTACCCCGGCAGGTTTCGCAGGGTTCGGGGATGATGGTGCCCCGTCCTTGGCAACGCGGACAGGTCTGCTGAATCGAAAAAAATCCTTGTTGCATACGCACCTGACCGACACCACGACAGGTAGGACAAGTGGTTGGCTTAGTGCCCGGCTTGGCACCGGTGCCGGCGCAACTGGCGCAGCTCACCAGGGCTGGCACGCGAATCTTGGCGGTGGTACCGAACACCGCTTCTTCCAGGGTTAGGTCCAGGGTATAGCGCAGGTCGGCGCCCCGATATTGGCCGCCGCCACCGCCGCGCACCCCGCCAAAAATATCGCGGAACACCCCGCCAAAAATGTCGCCCAGATCGGCCGCACCACCATAACCGCCACCGCCGCCACCCGCCGAACTGTCCACCCCGGCATGGCCGAACTGGTCGTAAGCAGCCCGCTTGCGCGAATCGGTCAATATCTCGTAAGCCTCTTTGGCCTCTTTGAATTTCTCCTCGGCCACTTTGTCGCCGGGGTTGCGATCCGGGTGGAACTTCATTGCCAGCCGCCGATAGGCTTGCTTGATTTCGGCCTCGCTAGCGTTGCGTGCCAGGTTGAGGGTTTCGTAATAATCGCGTTTGGACATGGTCTTACGTTGCGGGCGCCCGCCGAGTTGTGCCGATCTAAAACCAAAAATCCGGGAACGCCTTCGCTTTCCCGGATTCACAGTTTAACGCAACCGAAGCGCTTACTTCTTCACTTCCTCGAACTCGGCATCTACTACGCCATCGTCGGCCGGTTTGTGAGCGCCGCCCCCCGGACCGTGCGGTTCGCCAGGACCGCCCTCCGGTCCGCCGCCGGCTTGAGCGTAAACCCGCTCGGCCAACTTACCGGACAGTTCCGCCAGCGTCCGGGTCTTGGCCTCGATGGCGCTCTTGTTGTCGGTTTTGGCCGTGGTGCGCAAATCGCTGACCGCCGCTTCGATGGCCGACCGCTCGCCGCCTTCCACCTTGTCGCCCAGATCGCGCAAGGTTTTTTCGGTGGCGTGGATCAGATTCTCGGCCTGGTTGCGAACGTTCACCAGTTCATGGAACTTCTTGTCCTCTTCGGCGTGGGCTTCGGCGTCGCCGATCATCCGCTTGATCTCGTCTTCGGACAGGCCGGAAGATGCTTTGATCACGATCCGGTTTTCCTTGCCGGTGGCCTT
>DEHU01000198.1 GCA_002352125.1 Competibacteraceae bacterium UBA2792
CGTCGACTTCCTCGACGGTGGTGATCATCGGGAACAGGATCCGCAGGTTGCTCAGCCCGACATTGGCCCGCAGCATGGCGCGTAACTGTACCAGGAAGATGTCGGGATGATCCAAGGTGAACCGCATGCCGCGCCAGCCGAGGAAAGGGTTCTTTTCGTCGATGACGAAATAAGGTAAAGGCTTGTCGCCGCCGATATCTAGAGTACGCATGACGACCGGTTTCGGAGCAAATGCGGCCAGCATTTGCCGGTAAAGCTGGCACTGTTCTTCTTCGCTGGGAAACGAATCCCGCACCATGAAGGCAAATTCGGTGCGGTACAAGCCGATGCCTTCGGCTCCGCAATCGCTGGCGGCGGCGATATCGGACAACAGGCCGGCTTTGGCGTACAGTGGCAGGTGATGGCCATCCAGGGTGGCGGTTGGCAGGTCGCGCAATTCGCTCAGTTCGGCCGACAGCTCGGCGTCGGCGGCGATCAGTTGCCGGTATTTCGCGCGTATCGTCGCATCGGGGTTGACGTAAACCCGGCCTCGATAGCCGTCTACGATGACATCGTGACCCTCGAAGCGGCCAACGGGCCGATCTCCCAAGCCCATGACCGCGGGAATGCCCATCGCTCGCGCCAGGATCGCAACGTGGGATAGGGCCGAACCGCGCAGGCAGACGATGGCGGCTAGCCGCTCCGGCGGCACCGTCGCCAGATGGGCTACGCTCATTTCTTCGGCGAACAGCACGCAGCGATGGGTTGTCGAAGCGGGCGATTGTTGGTCTGGGCCAGCGCGCAAGCGATGCAATACGCGTCGGCCCAGGTCGCGGATATCTTCGGCGCGAGCGCTGAGGTAGGGATCTTCGGCTTGTTCCAGCAAGCGGGCGCGAGCCAGAATGGCATCGCGCCAGGCGGCTGGCGCCCAACGGGCTGCCCGAATGCCGGCGACGGTGTCTTCGAGCAAGCTATCGCTGTTCAACATCATCCGGTAAACGGTGAACAGCGCTTGTTCGGTCGGTGGCAGCAAAGGAGCCAGCCGTTCGCTGGCGAGGCGCAATTCTTCGCCGACTGCGGCGATGGCGGCCCGGAACACCGCTTCTTCCGCGTCCGGGTCCTGCGTTGCCCGATCGGGGACATCGTCGAGATCGGCTAAAAGATGAGGGATGGCGATGGTGCCGATCGCCACACCCGGTGCGCCGGACAAACCCTGTAGAGCGCGGCTACTGGTCGCGAGCGGATCGAGGAGTTCTTGAGTGGCGCCGCTGACGATAGCGTGATTGAGGGTGCTGGCCAATTGTGCGGCGATGGTGACCAGAAAATCCACCTCGCTGGATTGGAATCGACGAACGGTGGTGTGCTGGACCAGCAGCACGCCGAGCACTCGGCGGTACTGGATCAGCGGTACGCCCAGAAACGCGTGGTAGTCGTCCTCGCAGACTTCGTGAACCTGCAAAAATCGCAAGTGGCGCGGCGCATCTTCGAGATTCAGCGGTTCCTGGCGTTCGGCGACCAATCCAACCAAGCCTTGTTCGCGGCCCAGCCGTACTCGACCGACAGCTTGAGGGTTTAGGCCGGCGGTTGCCATAAGCACGAGTTCGCGATTGTCCTCGTCGGCCAAGTAAACGGTACAGGCAGCGACTTGCATCGCATCCCGAATGCGATTGACCGTGATCGCCAGCGCGCTAGGCAAATCCGGAGCGGAACTGACATCCTGGACGATGCGGCGCAGGGTTTCGAGCATGAAGCGAGATTCCTTCCGGCCAGAAAGTTTTTGGAGAATAAAATAAGCCATCATCGCGATGGCCGGCGATAGCGCGGAATAACGCAAGGCGACATGTAAATGGTGCATGGTGGCTTGTAGGGGCCCCGGTCGATCTGGCTGACGACGTTAAGGCCACGGCTTTGCCCCATAAGTTCGCTCCGCACGATGGATGCGAGCGAGGGTAGAATACAGCGACTTTGTGGAACCACGAAATCCAGCCATGAGCCATGAGCCATGAACGATGAAAAACGATTGAGCATCGATCCGGCGCAGGCCGCCCGTCTGCTACGGCTGGCCACCTATGCCTCGGTGACCACAGCCACGGTCCTGATTGCCGGTAAGCTGGCGGCGGCCCTGCTGACAGGATCGGTCAGCGTATTGGCTTCGTTGGTGGATTCGATGATGGACGTAGCGGCGTCCATCATCAATCTGTTGGCAGTGCATTATTCTTTGCAACCACCTGATCGCGATCATCGCTTCGGTCACGGCAAGGCCGAACCGCTGGCGGGCTTGGTGCAAGCGGCGTTCATCGCCGGTTCGGCGGTGTTTTTGGTCCTGCATGCGGTGGATCGGTTGCTGCATCCGCAGCCGCTGAAGGACCCATTGGTCGGCGTCGGCGTGCTGTTGTTCGCCATCGTCGCGACGGGGGTGTTGCTGGCGTTTCAGCATCACGTCGTCCGCCGTACCGAGTCCACGGCGATCCGCGCCGACGCCTTGCACTATGCGACCGACCTGCTGACCAACGCGGCGACCATCGCCGCGCTTGGCTTGGCCATGCTGGGCTGGTCGAACATGGACCCGATCTTCGCCATCGGTATCGCCCTGTATATTCTTTACAGCGCCGGGCACATTGGTCACGAATCGGTGCAACTGCTGATGGATCACGAACTACCGCCCGAGATCCATGCGCGCATCAAGGAAATCGTCCGGGCAAATCCCCAGGTGCGCGGGGTACACGAAGTGCGCACCCGCCGCTCGGGGCAGACCTATTTCATCCAGTTGCATCTGATGCTGGACGATCAATTGCCGCTGGTGGAGGCGCATCGAGTGGCCGATCAAGTGGAAGCGGCGATCGTGGCGGTTTTTCCCAATGCCGACGTGCTGATCCACGAAGATCCGACTAGCGAATCACCTCCTCGGCCTCTACCGGATTGAGGGGCGAGCACGAGCGCCGAAAGGCCGTTGGGCGGCGCATCGGCGATTGGTGCGATGCAACCGGCTTCATGCTAGCGATACGCGGCAACCGTGTACGTTCAACCTTTGAAATAATGGATGTGCACCCCTTCTTGGTCGCTTTTGGCCAGCTCTACCATTTTGGCGGCGACATTTTCCGCCGGTACTGGCCGATAATGGCCGAACGGTCCCCACGCGAACAACGACCAGAACGGGGCCAGTTGTTTGCTCCAATCCTCGGCTGGTCTCGGCTTGGGGCGCTCTCCCAGCAGCAGAGAGGGGCGCAATAGATGGACGGCTTTGAAGGGAAGTTCGCTGACCGCCGCTTCGGCCCGGCCCTTGACCCGGTTGTAGAACACCGGCGAACTGGGATCGGCGCCGACCGTCGAGACCAGCACGAAGCGGGATACACCCTGCGCTAGAGCCAGCCGGGCCAGTTCGGCGACGTAGATGTGATCCACTTTGGCGAACGCTTCCGGCGAGCCGGAAGCCCGATGAGTCGTGCCCAGGCAGCAGAGGACGGCATCCGCTTCGATCGCTCGGACGTGATCGCCAAGATGGTCAAAATCCACTACCTGAACGGTCAATTTCGGGTGAGTTTGTTCCAGTGGCCGGCGGACGAGGGCCACCACTTGGCTGATATCGTCGTCCGCTAGCAGTCTTGTCAAACAATGTTTGCCGACGAGGCCGGTTGCACCCGCCAGCAAGACACGAGTTCCCGGTTGCTGTGCTCCCATCTTCTACGCTCCCGATAGTCGGATCCGAAATATCCGAAAAAGCTTCAGGCCAACTCGAATCCCGGAAAGTTGCCGTTGCCTATAAGCATAGTCGCTGTGCGTTCTTTTCCAGAATCCGGCATCAGCGCCTGATCGTGTTCGCTGGCTTGCTTCTGCCGGGACCGGCGATGACGTGTTCTGCGGGGAAACCGGCAGAATGGGTGGTCTACTGTTCCTTGAATTTCGGCCCGGCGGATTCTTCTGATGCCCGCGGGTTCCGTCGACGCTGGAGAATCCTCCGGCGCGGTAGCTTTAGCGGCTCTTTGAGGTTTTTGGAGCCGGGAGTTCTGCCGATGCTGGCGCTGCTGATGCTTCTGGCGTTGCTGGTTTTGCAGCTCCGCGCCCGGTTTCTCCGTCGGTGGCGAGGCGAGCAGAGTCTCGCGTTTCGCAGCATCGAGCAAAGGTGTCGCTGTGTAAGTGGGCAAGCGGAGAGCCTCGGAGCGGGTTGATATCTTGAGGCTGTATTCCCCTTTATTTGAAAATTTTGTCCTGTGCTTGGAGCGGCGAGTCAGGTTTTTCACCTGAATTATACTTGGCCATCCAATGGATTTGGGAATGAATAGAGTTTGGGAGCGCAAATCATCCTCTTCGGTTCGTCGAGCGCGTTACCGAAAATGAGTCTTATCATAAGATTGGGAACCAAGACGCGATGCCGCAATCAAACTACGGATTTCCGGTGTTGCACGAATCCGCCCATGCCTAGGAATGGAAATATTCCAAAACTCTACAATCGATAGGTTAATCATGTATTACATAGTTGAAACTCAAAAATCTTTCGATCAAGCGGCAATCGATCTGGATGCTGCCGTTAAGCGACTCGGCTTTGGGGTGCTGCATGTTCATGATTTAGGGAATACTTTGCGTAGTAAAGGAATCGCGTTTGAGGAGCAATGCAAAGTTTTTGAGGTCTGTAATCCTGTACAGGCGGCAAAAGTTTTATCTACCGACATGTATTTGAATATGGCCTTGCCTTGTCGTATCTCCGTTTTTACAGACAAGGGCAAAACGAAGATCGGTCTCATTAAACCCATCCGATTACCCATAATTTTC
>DEHU01000275.1 GCA_002352125.1 Competibacteraceae bacterium UBA2792
GGGCCCTTAGCTCAACGGTCAGAGCAGGGGACTCATAATCCCTTGGTTGTAGGTTCGAATCCTACAGGGCCCACCAATTTAATCAGAAGATTATTAATTCTTCTGATTTTTTGTTGTCTGCGACCGTCAACTAAAACGTCAACCCCGTTTAGGGCATCCGCTTGCCCACAACGCCAGCGCCGGATGCACGGCCATACCGTGTTGGGCTTTGCGGCTCAAACCACGGCAGCGCTGCTCTCGGTTTATCGAATGGAGCAGGACAGCCGGCGAGCGGCAGCGATTTACGAGATCCCTGTCGCCGATGTGGAAGCGGCGATCCATTACGAGCAGCACCCGAACGAACAACGGTTAGCCGCTTGAAGTGCTTGGTGGATAACAGTTTGCTGTGATGCGCCCGGAGGGCGGATAGCAAGCGCGGCTTGTGATAATCTCCACAAAACCGCTGTCCTACCACCGCCGATGCCAAAAATCGCCACCTGGAACGTCAACTCCCTCAACGTGCGCTTGCCGCAGGTGCTGGACTGGCTGCGCGACCAGCAGCCGGACATTCTGGCCTTGCAGGAAACCAAGCTGACCGATCCTGACTTCCCGACGCTAGACATCGCCGAGGCTGGCTATCAGACGGTGTTTGCCGGGCAGAAAACCTACAACGGCGTGGCGATTCTTGGCCGGCTGCCGGCCCGCGAGATCGTGACCGACTTGCCGGGTCTAAACGATCCGCAGCGGCGGGTGCTGGGCGCGACAGTCGGCAACACGCGAGTGCTGAACCTCTATGTCCCCAACGGCCAAGCGGTCGGTTCCGACAAATACGCCTACAAAATGACTTGGCTGGATCATCTAACCGCTTGGCTGAAAACGGAGTTGGCCAAATATTCCCAACTGGTGGTGCTGGGCGATTTCAACATCGCGCCGGATGATCGCGACGTTCACGATCCCGCTGCCTGGGCCGGCCAAGTGCTGTGCAGCGAACCGGAGCGGACCGCATTCCGGCGCCTGCTCGATTTGGGCCTGCAAGACACTTTTCGCCTATTTCCGCAAGAAGATCTAGCCTTTAGCTGGTGGGATTACCGCGCTGCCGCCTTCCGCCGCAACCTGGGCCTGCGCATCGACCACATCCTCGCCAGCCCGGCACTGGCGGCGGCCTGCACCGCCTGCCGGGTGGACAAAACGCCGCGCGGCTGGGAGCGCCCGTCCGATCACGCCCCGGTCATCGCCGAATTCGCCGTCAACCTTAACTAAAAGCATCGAGCCATCATGGAACATCGTCCCCGCAACGTGCTGGTGACCGGCGGCGCCGGTTTCATCGGCTGCAATTTCGTCCGTCATCTGCTGGCCGCCGACCCCGACGTTCACATCGTCACGCTCGACCTGTTGACTTACGCCGGCTCGCTGGACAACCTGCGCGATCTGCCCGATCCGGCCCGGCATCTCTTCGTTCAGGGCGACATCTGCGACCGGCCGCTGGTGGACCGGTTGCTGCGCGAGCACGCCATCGACACCGTCGCCCACTTCGCCGCCGAAAGCCACGTAGATCGCTCGATCACCGGCCCGGCGGCCTTCGTCCAAACCAACCTGGTCGGCACCTTCACCTTGCTGGAAGCCGCCCGCACCGCCTGGCTGGACGGGAAAGCGGCGGATCGCTGCCGCTTCCATCACATTTCGACCGACGAGGTGTACGGCACCCTCAAACGCAACGACCCGCCATTCCGGGAAACCACACCCTACGCGCCCAACTCGCCCTACTCCGCCTCCAAGGCCGGCTCCGATCACTTGGTGCGTGCGTACTTCCACACCTACGGCTTGCCGGTCGTGACCACCAACTGCTCCAACAACTACGGTCCATTCCAGCACGGCGAGAAATTCATCCCCACGGTGATCCGCTCCTGCTTGCTACAAAAGCCGATCCCAGTCTATGGCGATGGCAGCAACATCCGCGACTGGCTCTACGTCGAAGATCACTGCCGGGGCATCGAGGCGGTGATTCGCGGCGGCAAACCCGGCGAAACCTACAACATCGGCGGCTGGAACGAGAAGCCCAACCTCGACATCGTGCACACGGTTTGTCTCCTGCTCGACGAACTTCGCCCGCGCGCCGACGGCAAACCCTACAGCGAACAGATCAGCTACGTCGCCNNAAAACCGTGGATTGGTATTTGGAGCGCCACGCTACCGATCCCGCCTGGGGCGGCATGGCGGCCGGCTCGTGACCGCGCTCAAGCTGGGCCGCTGGCTGGTGGTGATCGGCGGCATCCTGACCGTCGTTGGCCTGGTTACCGGCTTCGCGGCAATGCTAGGCGGTGAACAGAGCCGGGTTTTGAACCTGCTGGGACTGGCACCGGTCGGAGTGTTGATGGCCTTCTCCGGCACGATCCTTGTCGTCTTGACCGAACCGCGCGGCGCGGCGCCACCCGCCGAACCGGAAAACTCCACCGATTCCGACCAATCCGAACCGAAACCATGACCCATCCCGCCTTTCAACATTTGCGCAGCCACCGAGTTCCCGCCCTGCGGCTGGAATTCCAGGAATACCGCCACGCCGCGACCGGCGCCCGGCATTTGCATCTGGCCGCCGACGATCCGCACAACGCCTTCATGGTGGCGTTTCTGACCGTCCCGCAAGATTCGACCGGCGTGGCGCACATTCTCGAACACACCGCGTTGTGCGGCAGTCAACGCTATCCGGTGCGCGACCCGTTTTTCATGATGATCCGGCGCTCGCTCAATACCTTCATGAACGCCTTCACCAGCAGCGATTGGAC
>DEHU01000218.1 GCA_002352125.1 Competibacteraceae bacterium UBA2792
CCGCCCGCCAGCCGGCGTTGCGGCCCAGCGCCGCCGAGGGTCGTTCCGGCCGCACCGTCAGCACCCGCGCGCCCAGCGTCGCCGCCCGTTCCGGGCTGCCGTCGGTAGAAGCCGAATCCACGTAGATCAACTCGACCGGCCCACCGGGATCGGCCATCGTCCGCACCGATTCCAGGCAGCGCATCAGCCGCTCGCCCTCGTTGCGGCCGATCACGACCACCGACAGCGCTGGAATTCTGATCGAGTCTGGCGTTACGAGTTCAATCATTCCTCACTTCCGTCAGCAATCGTTCGTAATCGGTCAGGCGTTCGGTCTGGGAAAAGCGAGTGGCCAGCGCCTGGTCGCCGCCCGCGACCCAGCGGTTCAATACTTCCGCTGGTGCTTCGCGCAACTCCCGCAAGCGAGCCGCCAGCGCCTCGGCGGCGTCCGCCCGGAATCGTCCACCAGAAACGCCCTCCTCTACCAGTAGCGCCGCTCCACCGCTATCGGGCACCAGCACTGGGACACCAGCCGCCATCGCTTCCAGAATCGCCAGCCCGAACGGCTCGCTCGGACACAGATGCAGCAGCAGATCGGCGGCGGCCAATTCCTCGGCGACCGCTTCGGTGAATCCGAGAAAGTGGACGTTCGGATGCCGTTCGGCGGCGCGGGCGCGCAGCTTCTCCAAATCCCAGCCCGAACCCAAAATCCGAAACGATAGCGCGCCCAATTCTGGATAACGGTCGAGCGCGTCGAGCAGCAAATCCACCCGCTTGATCGGATCGATGCGCGACACGATGACGACGTTGCGCACGCCGGCGGACGCAAAGGGTGGCCGGCGCGGCGCGCTCCGCACCCGTTCATCGGTCAGGAAGTTCTCGATCACCCGAATCTTATCGGCTGCAACCCCGTGCGCGATCAGGCGCTCTCGCACGAAGCCGGATACGGCCACCAGTTTCGCGGCGGTGGGATTGAGCAGACGCTTGCGGCCATAGCTCAGCCGCTCATCGGTCCCGCCATGCACCAGATGCAGATGTACCGATTCGCGCCGATACCATGCATTCAGCGCCAAAAACGCCAGCGAATGCACTACCCCGGTGGCGACGAACGCCAGCCGCCGGTGCCGGGCCAACCAAGGCCGCAGACGCCGGGCGAATTCGCGGGGATTGGCGAACGGCTCGCCGGGAATCCCCAGCCGCGCGGCTTCCGCCAACGCCGGTCCAGGCGGCGCCAGCAATATCGGAACAAAGCGTCCACGTAAACCTTCCAAGGTCGCCAACGCCATCCGTTCGGTGCCGTACAAATTGCCGCTGTGCAGAACGTAAACCAGAGGAACGGTCATAACAGTGTTCTTCCCGAACGCGATTGGGGTCAACCGTTGGATGTTGGCTTTACGGATTTGCGTTTAAACCAGCGCCAGATTCGACGCCAGCGCGCTATGTTCGCCGCATGCTCGCCGTCGGGGACGGGACGGCCGGCTGCCAGGTCCTTCTCGTAGTGTGCCTGAAGCAAGCGGCTACCGGCAGTCTCGCTTTCCTGGTATTTCTTTATCGTGTCCGCATAATAGCCACCACCCTTATATACCTTCAGGCGATTGACGATTACCCCGAACACCTGCGGATCGGCTTTCTCCAGCAAGCGAGTGGCCCGTTGCAGTTCGCCCGGCAGGGTATGATGGGCACTGACCAGCAACAACACCACATCGGCATAACGCGCCAGGAATTCGGTATCCGCCGACAGCAGCACCGGCGGCGCATCCAGCAGGATCACATCGTAGCGTTCCAGCAATGGGTCCAGGGTTTTGGGGAACCGGTCGTAAAACGGCAGGTGACGCTGTAGCGCCAGCCCAACCGGGATGTAGTCCGGCAACGCGCCTTGCGCGGGAATAATGGCCTGTTCCAGAGTCGCCTCGTCGTTTAACAAATCGACCAGGCCCGGCGCCAGCGACTCCGCCAGATAGCGCTCGTCGGGTTTTAGGGCGTTGGCCTCGACCGCGATCACCCGCAAACCATCGAGCGCAAATTCCCGGGCCAGGTCCAGAACCAGATTGGTGACGCCGCTGCCAGCCTTGGCCGCCGTGAGCATGATCCGCTGCGCGCCGTGCTGGCGCTTCTCCCGGCTCAACGCCAATACCAGCCGCCGCATCTGATCGTTCCAGGCCAGCCGGTTGCTCTCCTCCTGCGGGTCGAACAGGGCGGCGATCGGCGCGAAGCCCAGCAACCGATGCACTTGGGCGGCAGTCTTGATGTGCCGATCCAGCAAATCGAACCCGATGGGCACAACCAGCCCCACAGCCACCGCCGCAGCCAGCGCCATCAACACGCCAATTTTACGGCTGCCGCCGATGGGATACTCCGGCGGTAGTGCCGCCGACTGGACGCGCAGAAATCCCGGCGCTTCCGTTTCCAGGGTCAGGAAATCGATCCGCTCGTTCACCGTATTCAACTGCGAGCGGATCCGTTTGAGGTCTTGGGTGAGCGCCAAACCCTCGTTGTAACCGCTGATAAACCAGTTGGCGCGTTCCTGGATCTTCTTTTGGTCGGCGGCCAAGTTTTGTTCGAGCTGTCGGGCCTCGCGCACCGCAGTCCGCCGCTGCTCCAGCAACTGAGTGCGGGTATTGGTGGTCAGCGTCTCGGTGTAGATTCGAACATCCTCGTCCAGATCCTTCAGCTTGCGCTCGGCTACGGCGCGCAGCGGATGTTTGTTTGACAATCCGCTGATTTCATTAAGCAATTCTCCGCGTCGCGCCCACAGGTGATACTTGAGGCTATTGAGGCCACTGTCGTTGGCCACGATTTGCGCCACCGCCGCATCCAGCGCCGCCTTCGAAGCCTGTCCCTTGGCCGGGTCGTAGGCGTCGAACGCCGCCTGCGCTTCCGCCAGCTTGCGCTGGGCAGCGCCCAGGGCGATGCCGCTTTCCTGGAGCAGACGCTCGTAGGGATTGTTCTGGGCGTTCTCGTCAAAGTTCGCCACCCCTAACCGCTCGACCACTTCGGTGCGCCACCGGGCTTTTCCTCCAGCTTCTCGGGTCAACTCGGCTTGACGTGTCCGCAAGTTCGCCAGCCGCTCGTCGCTGGCGTACAAATCCTCCTTCTTGACGATGTCGAGGTAGACGCGCAAAAAGACGTTAAGCGTTTCCGCCAGCCCTTCGGCTTGGCCGCCATCGAGCGTGACGCCGATCAGATAGGTATTCTTGATAGCGCGTGCGCTGATCGAACGCCTCAGTTGCAGCGCCGCCTGATGTTCGCTTCTTCCCTGGGTCTGCCACAGCGTCCGATACGTTCCCAGTTGGCGTAGCGTCTCCAGCGCGATGTCGTAACGGCTGATGTTGCGTACCTGCTGCTCGACGTATTGCAGGTACTGGGTATTGGACTGGAATTCCAGTTCCTGGTCGCTTTGCAACACCTTGGCGAAGCGGGGCGCGACATAGATCGTGGCGTCTACCATATAGGCCGGTTTTTTCTTGAACCAGGCCAGCGGCGCTCCGACCGAGGCCACCGCCAGCATGAGGAGCAGCGCCAGCCACTTGTGTTTGCGCAGGCTAACCAGCGGCATGAAAAGGCCGCTGGGCGGCAGCGGTTGCGCCGCCGGGGCTGGAGCGGCGGCGCTCGCCGCCGGGGCCGGCTCGGTCATGGGCTGCTCGCGTTGTTCGCGATAGACTGCACGCTGAGCAGCAGAGCGAAGGGATTGATCTGGCTGAGCCAGAACCCGACCGTAGCGATGCCACTGCGCGGCACGTAGATGATATCACCTTCCTCCAATGCTACGTTCAGGGTGCGATCCGGGGTCAGCACGCTATCCAGCGCGACTTCCTGATTCAAATCCTGGCTGGGGCGGATGATATGGATTTTATCGGGATTGGCGCGAATCGTCGGGCCGCCGGCCTGGCCCAGCGCATCCAGAAACGACATCTTCGGCGTCAACCGGTAGACGCCAGGTTTATTGACCTCGCCCAAGACGTACACGGTGGTGTCGTAAGCGTCCGGAATATAGACGGTGTCGTTGCGCCTGAGGCGGATATTCAGCGACAGGTCGCCGTTGAGCAGCCGCTTGAGATCCAGCCACAGAATCTTGTTGCCGCGCAGCACCGCGCAGCGGGTCAGCACCTGCTCGGGCCGCAGAATCGGAAAACCGCCCGCTCGCGACAGCACCTCGATGAGCGAAGGGTTATCCTCGAAATGCACCACGCCAGGATGCTCGACTCGTCCCAGCACCACGACGCGGTTGCTGGTGTATTCGTCGATCCGCACCGTGACATAGATTTCAAGATAGTAAGTGGACAGAGCGCGTTTGATGATCTCGGCAGCTTGATCCCGGTTAGTGTCCAGAATCCGGACCGTGCCGGCGAATGGCAGGGTGATGTTGCCGTCCGGCCCCACGGTGTGCTGGCCCGACAACTCGGGCCGCCCAGCGATGATGATCGTAATCTTGTCACCCGGACCAATCAAATATTGGCTAGGAACCTCAGACTCGAATTCCCGTATCGCCGCAGCACTGGAGAAAGTAGCCCGCTTTTCTGGAATCTCGAAGGCCGCGGGAGATCCGATCGGGCTTGGTCGAGTCGTGGGCGCAATCGCGTCGGGCGCAGCACAACCGACAAGCGCCAGCACCGCCAAAGTCGCCGCCGTCCAATTCATTCGGTCACGCTTCCTGTCCGTGTCGATACAGCCAAACCAGCGTTGCCACTTTATCCTCGAAAATCGAGCGAATCTGCTGCGAGCGGGATTCAATCGGAATTACCCTTAAGTATGGACCACCTCGAACGCTAGCATCGCCGTCAGGCCACTGGAATCCAGAAAAGACCATCTCGACTAGATTCAGAATCAGCGCGCCATTGTTCTGCCCGGCAGTCGCTAACAGTTTCCATCGAACCTCCGGCGCGTTAGCCATGATCAGCCGCCCGGCCGGGGCGACGATGCCGGTGCCTTCTGCATGACTGTGTCAAAATCATAACCGTCGATGCTAGTTAACGTCAGTTCCGGAATTAATTCTATCTTGTCAGATTAGGGGCAAGCGTTGATTTCTGGCGAAGTGAGGCAGGCTGAAAAAAGTGGACGAACCACCCCGGTTTTCCCGGAGGCGCCAACATTTGAAAGCACGGAGCTACGAAGACACCGGCGAGCTTTTCACCGCAAATCAGGGAGCGGGCGGTTCGCATGCTGCGCGCTTGGCCGAGGGCCGGCATCGAACCCTCGGTGAGCAGCGTAGAGGACTCATACGATAATGCCCTCGCCGAAACCATCAACGGGCCGTACCAGGCCGGAGTGATCCATCGGCGATCCTGGAAGATATCGGAGGCGGTGGAATGGATCACCCTGGCTTGGGTGGATTGGTTCAACCAGCGCAGGCTGCTGGAGCCGATCGGCCATATCCTGCCCGCCGAGGCCGAAGCCGTCTATTACCGTTGGCCTTGCCGAGTCCGACAAGGTGGCGTGACCCACAACAAATAACCTCCGGAATTCCCGGGGCGGTTCAATCTCCAAAAAATCCGGGGGTTTTATCCGCTAGCCCTTAACCTTACCGGAATTCTCGGTGACTACTCATCCCTCGATTTACACCACCTCCGTGGACTCTACCTTACGTTCTAAACAGAAGAAGCATCGCCGCACCCATTGCAGCAAATCGTCCACATAAGTAAACACGACCGGTACCACCAGCAGGCTGAGCACGGTGGAGGTGAGTAACCCACCGATGACGACGATCGCCATCGGTTGGCGGAAACTAGGATCGGCACCCATGCCCAGCGCGTTGGGCAGCATGCCGGCGCCCATCGCGACGGTGGTCATGACGATNNGCGCTTGTGGCAGGCGTCGATCACCGCCTCTAGCCGGCTCATGCCGCGCTCGCGCCGCGCGACGATGGCGTACTCGACGAGAAGGATTGAGTTCTTCGTCACGATACCCATCAGCATCAGCACACCGATCACCACTGGCATCGTGAATGCTTGCTGTGTAACCCACAGCGCGAACAGAGCGCCGCCTAGCGCAAGCGGCAGCGCACACAGGATAGTCCCCGGCTGCATGAAGTCGTGGAACAACAACACCAATACCGCGTAGATGCAAAACACGCCGATCGCCATCGCCAAGCCAAAGCTCTGGAATAGCTCGGTCATGCGCTGCAGCTCACCCTGCTCGACGCGATGCACGCCGGCCGGCAGCGAACGCAGTGCGGGCAGCGCCATTGCCTCGCGCTGTACCTCGCCGATTGCGTGGCCATTCAATTCGACGGTAAGCGTTACGTTGCGCGAACGGTCGATGCGGTCGATCTGCGATGGGCCGCTGCCCAGCGAGACATCGGCGACCGACCCTAAGCTGACAGTGCCGTTGCTGCCGTCCACCCGCAGGGACGAGATCGCATCGAGGCTATCGCGTAGCGATGGGTCCATGCGCACGCGGATCGCAATCTGGCGCTGCGGCAGGTTCAGCTTGGGCAGCGCAGTCGAGTAGTCGCCGTAGGTGGCCAGACGTATAGCATCGGCCAACGACTCTGAGGTGACGCCCAGCGCCGCCGCGCGGGCGTAGTCGGGCCGTGCCTGGATTTCGGGCCGCTGTAGCGCCGCGCTCGATGTGACGTTGCCGATACCTTTGAGCGTGCGCAACTGATTTTCCGCTTGTGCTGCGGCGGTGGCGAGCACCTGCGGATCGTCGCTGGCCAGCGTCAGCTCCATCGACTCGCCGCTGTTGCCGCCGCCGACCTCGACGCGCACGCCGGGCAGCGTGCGCAGCAGTTCCCGCATCTTCGCCTCGACGCCAGACTGCTTGAGCCTGCGTTCGCCGCGCGGCACCAGGTCCACCGTCAGCGTGGCGCTGGTAACGTCGGCCGTCGATGAACTGTCCGGGCCGCCACCGCTGCTTGCCGTGCCGGCCGAGACGAATACGCCGCTTACCTCGGGCAAGCCACGCAACAGTTCCGAGGCGTGCCGGCTCGTGGCGGCTGTCTCGTCCAGCGTGCTGCCGGGAGGCAAGGTCAGGGTGATCGAGGTCTGCGCCTTATCCTGCGCGGGGATGAAACCGGTGGAGATAAACGGTACCGTGGCCAGCGCGAGCGCGAAGAACAGCGCCGCAGCCAGTATTGCGATCTTGCGGTAGGTCAGCGCTTTGCGCACCCAGCCAAGGTAGCGCGTCATCGTCGGGCCGTCGGTCGATACGTCGCGATGCTCCGCCTTGGACGGTTTCAGCAAGTAGGCCGCCATCATCGGCGTCAACAAGCGTGCGACCAGCAGCGATGCGAGCACCGCCACCGATGCGGTGACGCCGAACTGACGGAAAAACTTGCCGGGAATGCCGCCCATGAAGGCGGTGGGCAGGAATACTGCCACCAGCGTGAACGTGGTTGCGACCACCGCCAAACCGATCTCGTCGGCCGCTTCCATCGCCGCCTGGTACGGCGTCTTGCCCATGTTCAGATGGCGCTCGATGTTTTCGATTTCGACGATCGCGTCATCGACCAGAATGCCGATCACCAACGACAACGACAGCAGCGTCACGGTGTTCAGCGTGTAGCCCACCAGCGCCATGTGCCCGAAGGTCGGGATAATGGACAGCGGCAGCGCGGTGGCCGAGATCAACGTCGCGCGCCAGTCGCGCAGGAACCACCAGACGACGACGATGGCGAGCAGCGCGCCCTCCAGCAGCAGGTGCATCGAGCCTTCGTAGTTGTCCTCGATCGGCGTGACCGTGTTGCTCGCTTCGGCGATGCTCACCTCGGGATGGGCCTGCTCGAAGCGTCCGATCGCAGCGCGCACATCGTCGGCGACGCCGATGTCGGAATGGCCGCGCGAGCGCTTGATCTGGAAGCCAATTACGGGCTTGCCGTCTTGGTAGGCGAGCGTAGAGCGGTCAGCATGATTGTCGCTGATGCGTGCAATCTGATCGAGCCGCACGTAGCGGCCGTCACCCAGCGGTACCGTGATCGCGCCGACCTCGGCCGGCGAGCCGACGGTGGCGAGCGTGCGGCTGGACTGGCGCTGGCCGCCGATTTGCCCCCGGCCGCCGGAGGCTTCCGTCTGCATGGATTTCAGTTGAGTGGAAACGTCCGACGGTGTGACCCCCAGGCCGGCCATCAACGTCGAGTCGAGATCGACGTGCACCTCGCGGTCGATGCCGCCGACGCGCTCGACCTTGGCTACACCCTTGACGGTGAGCAGCGCCTTGGTGATGTCGTTATCGACGAACCAAGATAGGTCCTGCTCGTCGAGCTGTTGTGATTCGACTATGTAGGTGAGCAACGCCGTGCTTGCCGAGGTGACCTTAGATACCGTCGGGTCGCTCATGTTGGAGGGCAGCTCCGAGCGAGCGCTGTCCACCGCGTTGCGCACCTCGGACAGCGCTTCTTCGCTGTCCTTGTCGATCTCGAAGCTGACACTGATACTCACCGAACCATCGGTGATCGTGGTCGTGATGTGATCGAGTTTGCCCAGCGATGCGAGCTCGTCTTCAATCTTGCGCGCGACCTCCGTCTCCAACTGCTCGGGAGCCGCGCCCTCCAGCGTCGCCGAGATCTGGATGGTCGGCAGATCCATGTCGGGGAAGTCCTGAATCTGCAACGTCCGAAAGCCGATTAGCCCCATCACGGTGAGCAGGATAAATAGCAGCACTGCCGGAACCGGCTTTTGGATTGACCACGACGAGACGTTCACTGGCCATTCCCCTGGTTTGCGCTCGCCGCGTCGGCCGCGCCCTTGACCGTGATGTGCGCGCCTTCGGAAAGAAATGCGCCACCGGCAGCGACGACGCGCGCCTGGGCGTCGATGCCGCTGACGATCTCGACGCGATCGCCATGCCGGCGGCCGGTGGTCACCGACCGGCTGCTTACCGTGCTACCGTCGTTGATCAGGTAGACATAGGCACGGCCATCTCGCAGCACCACCGCGCTGGACGGTAGCGTCAGGGCCGGCTTTTCGTCGAGCTCGATATTGCCCTCAGCGAACATGCCGGGGCGGCCGGGACCGCCGACCAGCAAACTGACATAAAGCGTGGCGCGGCCGGTGCTCGTCGACAGCGTCGGCCCGATCAGCCTGACCTCGCCCTGCACCGTCTGCCCGGTCGGCAGCGTGATGCGTGCCAGGCGGCCGGGTTGCAAGCCGGCTAGCTGGCGCGCGTCCAACTCGGGCCGCCATTCGACGCGGTCTTGGCGCACTAGCCGGAATAACTCGGTACCCGCGCTCACCACGTTGCCGAGCACCGCGCTCTTCGACGAGACGACGCCGTCGTCGGCCGCAACGACGCGGGTCTGCGTGAGCTTGAGCCGGGTGCTGTCGAGATCGGCCTGCGCCGAATCGAGCGACGCCTGCGAGGTTTGGACGCCGATGCGGTATTCCTCGATCTTCTGCGCCGACAGCGCGCCGCTGCCTTCCGCTTGACGCGCGCGCTTCAGGTTCGACTGCGCCTGACTCAGGTTGGCGCGTGCCTGTGCCACCGCGGCCTCCTGCTTGCGCTGATCGACCAGCAGGCTCTGGTCGGACAGGCGGGCCAGCAACTCGCCACGCTTGACCTTGGCGCCCACGTCCGCCTTCAGCTCGACCAATGCGAGGCCGCCGGTCTCGGGCGCGACGATCACTTCCTGCCAGGCAGCGAGCGAGCCGCTAGCCTGCACCGTCTGTGGCCAATTTTGCGTCTGCGGCGTCACGGCCTCGACGGTCAGCATACTGGCCGGTTGCTCAGTACCCGCCTCCGGTTCAGAGCAGGCGGTCAAGCCGCCCAGTAGCAGTGCCGCCAGCACGGCGGCGACGGATTGGCGAATCAAGACGTTTTTCCTCGGGCGGTATCGTTCGCTTCGATCGGCGGCACGACGGCTGCACCCGGCTGCCAGCCACCGCCAACTGCCTTGTACAGCACGATCCAATACTGAACGCGGCTTTGCTGCAGCGCGAGCAGGCCGATCTCGGCCGACAGCGCCGAGCGGCGTGCTTCCTCCAGCGTCAGCAGGCTGTCGTTGCCAGCGCGCCAATTGGCTTCGATGGCCTTGAAGTAGCGCCGGTATTCGTCGGCCGTGCGCGCCGCGTCGTCGGTGCGGCGCGCCGTGCTGTCCAGGTTGACCAAGGCCTGCTCGACCTCCTTGATCACGGTGCGCACGCCACCGCGCCAGCTCGCGAGCGCCGACACGTAGCTTGCCTGCGCGCTACGAACAGCGGCGCGCCGCTGGTCGCCGTCGAACAATGGGATCGAGAGCGAAGGTCCGAGCGACCAGGTGGTGAGCGACGACGAGCCGCTGGCAGCCGATAGACCGATCGAGCCGGACAGCGACAGGCTGGGGTAGAGGTCGGCTTGCGCCGCGCCGATCTCGGCGCTGGCGGCTGCCAGCTCGCGTTCAAGCGAAGCGAGGTCCGGCCGCTGGCGCAACACCTCGGCCGGCACAGACTGCACTTCCAACGCCTGGGGCTGCGGCACCTTCGGCTGACCCTGAGCTAGCTGGGCACGCAGCGTCGGCTCGTCGACATCCGTCAGCGCAACCAGCGACTTGACGAGTAAATCGCACTGCGCCTGCTGCGACACCAGCGTGGAACGTGTGCTTGCCACGCTGGCGCGTGCCAGCACTGCGTCGGAAGGTGCATTCAAGCCGGCCTGGACGGCGGCGGCCGTGGTCTTTTCAGTCTGTGTCACCGACGTCAGTGCGCGCTCGTAAGCGCCGGTCAGTAGCTGGCAGGCGCGGTACTGCACATAGTCATCGGCCACCTCGGCAGCCAGCGAGACACGGGCATCGTGCCAGTCGTCAATGCGAGCGTCGATGCGCGCCCGGGCAGCCTCTGCGTTGTGCCGCACCTTACCGAACAGGTCGAGCTCCCACGACGCATCAAAGCCAACACTGCGCGTGGTGTTGGTCGTCGGCTGCGACGACTGCTGCTGGCGCGCGCGCGTCACCGCGCCACTGCCGCTCAGGTTGGGCAGACCAGCGGCTTCGGTGCTCGTCAGTGTCGCGCGCGCTTTCTCGATGCTGGCCCAGGCTTGTGTCAGGCTGGGGCTGCCGGTCTCTGCCCGCTCGATCAACCGGCTTAGCACAGGATCGTCGAACTGCTGCCACCAGTTTTCCATTACATCAAGACTGCCGCCATGCGGTAACGTGGCATTCCAGGCAGATGGGGCGGCTGGGGTGGGCTGATGATAGAGTGGACTGATCGCACAGCTACTCAGAGAAAGGCTAATAGCCAAACTCACTCCGACCACGGCGGTACTGAATCTTGGATATCGTTGTAGGATGCACATATGGAGTTCTTACGCATCGCTTGAGGCTATTTGATAAAACCTAGGGAATTTCTAATAAAACCTTTATTGGAACGTAAAGGGGTTTTGTTCTGGGGTGCTTATCCCATCGGCAATGGTTGGCTATGGTTCTAAAAGGATTGAACAGGGTAAAGAACAGTTAGAAACGGTACGGAAGCATCAATCACTGGGCGATAATTTTTTGGAACTCCATTCCTTCGCTATACCGATTTCTGTGAATCGTCCCGGTTTCGATATTTTTTCAGGAATCTCACCGGTAGCTTTTGATCCCGGTGCGATAATCATCTATCCCGGTGCGATAATCATCTGTATTTACCTTTTTTTAACAGAGATTTACCTTCTTTAACGGTAGCACCTCAAGAATTCCTTCCACGAGAAATCAAACCAACAAAACTAGGGTACCAATGGGCTTATTTGCCGCACGACTTTCCGCCGCCGACCACGGTGAATTACCGTTATCATGAATATGAATGGCGACGGGTTTCTTCGAGCGCGTGAATGCGGACATCCGCCGCATGGTGCGAAAAAAACGATCAAACCGAAGGGCCGAGCGCGGGAACCATCGACGGTCAACGCGTCAAGGGCACGGCGGAATCCGCCGAAGAGTCGGGTGTTGACGGTTGGAAGAAAGTAAGGCAGGAAACGTCGTATTGTAACCGGTACAACGCGTTGTATTCTGGCTGTCGTGGTTCCTGCCGCCAACGTTCACGACGGCCAGGGAGCCTACCCCTTACTTATTGAAGAAGCCGTTTAAAATCGTGCCCACGCTGCGCCGCATTGAGGCCGATCAAGCCTATCGGGGCGAGTTGGTTCAATGGGTGAAAGCGACCTTTTCTTGCGAGCTGGAGATCGTTCGACGAACCGCGAAAGCCTTTAACGTCTTGCTCAGCCGGGGGATGAAAAGAACTTTGGCTTGGCTGAGCCGTTACCGTCGATTGATGCGCGTCTACGAAAAAAGAGCGGTCAGCGACGAGGGATCATCGCGGGAATAGTTGAGAAGAAATTTTGGACTTGCCACGTGGCAAGTTAATATAACATATTGATTTAATAAGTTAATCATCATCAATTCTAAAACCGAATCGCTCCAGGACACTTTCGCATTCCGCAGCGCTAGCGTAGCTGATTTCAATCTTGCCGCCACCCTTACGGTCAGGTTTAAGTCGAACCGGGGTGCATAACCACTCTCTCAATCGTATTTCCAAATATTGGATGTCTGAGCTACGACCATCTTGAGGGCTACGACCGCTTCGACGAGACTTTGCGATCAGCCGATTCTTTTGCCGTTCGAGTTCCCTCACCGACCATCCCTGTTCCGCCGCACGCTCGGCGAGCGCTAGTTGCTCGGCCAGCGGCAGATTCAACAGCACCTTACCGTGACCCGCTTCAAGCGATTTGCTCTGGAGCAACCGCTGGACGGGTTCGGGAAGTTTGAGCAGGCCGATGGACTTGCTCACTGTGGATTCAGACTTACCCACCAGCTCGCTGACTTGGACTTGGGTCAAGTTAAAATTGTCCATCAGGCAGCGCAACGCCACAGCTTCTTCCATCGGATTGAGGTCCTCCCGTTGCAGGTTCTCGACCAAGGCAATCGCCGCCGCGGTGCGATCATCGACATCGTGGACGATGACGGGGACACGATCTATTCCGGCTTTCTGCGCAGCGCGCCAGCGCCGATCGCCTGCCAGAATCTCGTAGCCATCGATCTCCCCGGCAAGCGGGCGAACAATCAAGGGCTCTAGAATGCCTAGTTCCCGGATACTGGCGGCTAATTCATCGAGCGCGGCATCATCTACCGAGCTACGCGGCTGGAACCGGCCTCGATGCAACTGATCAAGTGATAGCTGGGTAATAAGATGTGGCTTGCCAAGCGCATGAGCTTGGGTCACCACCTCCGCTTTCAAGCTTTCAAAATCGATGTGGTAGGGCGAATTTCTCGTCCGCTTGACACTGGTTAGCGGGGTCGATGCTTTCCTAGCCATATTTCACCCCCGAGAATTGCTCAAATTCGAGAAAGACTGAAGTTCCTCCATAATCGCCAAAATTTCCTGAGTGGCAGGGGTGGGTGGATGCAAATCCAGAACTGTCGTACCTCCACTAATTGTTTCCATGTAGGCAACGCGGTTGCAGGTACGAGCAGTCAAAACAGGCAATTCGTGCTCCTGAAGGGCGCGATCGATATCAGCGGCCAGCCTGGTCCCCGGGGTTTGGCGGGTGACAACGAAAGCGGCTTTGGGGTTGCCAGCGGTAACGCTCTGCCGGGCCTTTATGACATCCACCAAATCCATGGCAGACCAAATATCCGGCGAGGATGTCTGCACGGGAATCAGGACGGTATCCGCCACTTTTAACGCCGATGCGGTCATTTGATGTAACTTGGCGGCCCCATCGATGATGACGAGATCGAAAGCGTAACTGATAGCTGGAATTTCTTTGTCAAGCGTGGGTCGATCCAGACCGACGACGCTAGGCATATTGGCTTCCGGGTGGTGCTCTTGGCTGGCTTGGCTCCAATCGCGGGCGGTACCCTGCGGATCGGAGTCAACAATCAGTACGCGGAAACCACCTTGCTGAAAGGCACGAGCAAGATTGATGGAAAGTGTGGTTTTACCCGTCCCACCTTTTGGGTTTAGGATGGCAACGATATGAGCCATGAAGTTTTCCATTTGGTTACGATAACCACCATACGATGCATGGTAGCGAAAAAGGCTTATACCGCAAGACTTCAAATTCGGGGATTCTTTATGAGTGTGATATGAACGAAAGCATCAACCTGCGCTGGGAAAAGCCAACGGCTCTGGGCGTGCGCTACTACGAGGTCGAGCTGCGGCGGGACCTGTGGGGCGAGTGGCTGCTCGCACAAGCTTGGGGCCGGCAGGGCACCCGGCTGGGCCAAACCCGGGTGGCGCCGTGCGGCTCGCGCGACGAGGGTCTAGCACGGATCGCGACTATCCTGAAACGGCGACAACAGCGCCGCTATCGCCTCGTGGCCGGCGCTGATCCCAACGACGATACTCACTGATCCAGGGTTGCTCAACGCTAGAGTCCTTGGTAGGCCATAACCGGTCGAAGCTGAAAGCATTGTCATACAAGCTTCTCGATGTGAAAACGCCAGCCACTTGGGCAGCCGCCGCCGATAAGAAGAAAGTTATGCTCGGAAGTTGTAGCTGAGGGGGGTAGAGGCATCCGTTTACCCACAATTTATCCGTCCTCCGCATAAACGGCGCGGGTGGCTTCAAAGGCGATGGCAAAGGCTCTGACTTTTTGCAGACCTTCCCAGAGGGCTTTGGGGCCGGGATGACCGTCGTGCTTGCGGCCCAGGAAGCCTCCAAAACTGGCGATCAGGCGCGCCATCTGGCCCAAGGGCGGGGGCGTTTCGGGCGGTTTGGTGCGATGGGCCACGATCCAGGCGGCCTGCCATTCCTCGGGATCGAACGCCACGTCGCAGGGCAAATTCGGACAGTCTCGGCCCCAGGTCACCAGGTGCAGGATGCGCCAGGCGATGATCAGATAAACCACCAAGGCCCGCTCCAAGCGCTCAAGGGTGCCCAGTTGCAACGCCTCGACCCGGCAGCCCGCTTTCCAGATTCTGAAAAAAACTTCGATCAGCCAGCGTTTTCGATACCAATCGATGAGTTGTGCCACCTCCGCCAGGGTTTCCGCCGGCCGGTTGGTCAGCAGCCGCCACACCAGCGCCGGCTGCCCGGCCGGGGGCTGCTCTTCCCGGGCCAGGAGCACGGTCACGGTCACCGCCGGTCGGCCGTGATGGGCCGGCAGCGTCACCACGGTGCGATACAGCGTCTGCCGCACCGACCGGGCGGGACGATCCGGCGCCGCCGGCAGGGTGAATTCGACTTCGCCCGCCGGTTCGCTCCGCGCCAGCCGCTCCCACAGCTTTTCGCCCGTGGTCGTCTTGCGGTCGTGCTTCGACCGGATCAGCCAGTCCGCCGGCGTGTCGCGCCGGGCGGCGTCATCGATCAGCGCCCGCAGGTCGCCTTCCCGATCCGCGATGTAGACCAGGCGGGTGCCGGCCACCGTTTCGGCCAGATCGGCCACGATCTCGTAGCCCTCGACCCAACGGGCGCTTTCCTTGACGTCGGGCTGGTCTTTGGGTTTCCGCGCCCACAGCCAAGCATCCACCACCCCCAGCGCCACCCCCGCCGGCGTCGCCACCAGGGTCGGATGGGCGTACAACCCGTGCTGGGCCTCGTAACTCAGTCGCCCCAGCCCGGCAATCCCCGGTTGCGTGCTGAAATCCAACTCGGTGGTGTCTTGAATGCACAACACGACCGGCTGGCCGGCCATCCGCGCCACCGTCCGCGCAGTGTGAACCTCCAGGACCTCCCGCCACTCCATCGCCGGGTTGTCCAGCAACCGGTAGGCGGCCTTGGTCTCCGCCCAACCCCCGCAGGCCAGCGGGATGCTCCCGGTCGGCTGCCCCGACAGATCGTCCACCAGCTTGATCAACCGCTTGGTCCGCCTCGCATCCCCCAGCTCCAGATCGTGAAGCTCCGCCTGTGCCCAGCTCATGCCACACGCCTGCCGCTTGATGGAAAATCACATCTTAACAACGAGTTGGAATTTGTAATGGTATGGTCCGCCCC
>DEHU01000087.1 GCA_002352125.1 Competibacteraceae bacterium UBA2792
CGGGCATCGCGCCCAGCGCCAGACCGTCTACGACCACCAACGTTTGGTCGGGTAAAACGGCCAGGGCTTCGGCGGTTTCTTGCAGCGCCGCCGGCGTCGGCTCCGGGAACGAGGCATCGAGGCGATGCAGTTCGATTTGCCACCCCCGCGTCGCCAATCCGGCCATGATCCGGCGATCGTAGAGATAACCGCCGGTGCGGGTGTCGGGATCGCCCGGAATCAGGAAATGCACCGATTTCAAGCGAGCGGACCCTCGTAGGCCGCCCAGGCGGTGTGGGATTCGTGCAAGGCGACGCGCATGGAAGCGAGGCCGACGGCGTTCGGCCCCAGTTGCCCGTCTTCGATGCGTGCCGCGACGCGGTCGAAAATCTCCCGGGCCAGAAATTCGGTGGTAGTGTTGCGGCCGGCGAATTGCGATACCTCGTCGAGGTTGCGGTAGTCGAGTTCGCCCAGCACCGCTCGCAAGCAATCGCCCAACTTGCCGATGTCCACCACCACGCCATCGGGGTCCAGATCGGGACGGCGCAGTTCCAGATCGACGACGTAAGTTGCGCCGTGCAAGCGTTGAGCGGGACCGAATGTTTCGCCCCGGAAGCTGTGGGCGATCATGAAATGATCGCGGACGCAAACGGTGTACATCATGGTGGTTCGACCTCGAATTGGAACGTTGGGGTAACGGATCGACGGAGCGAGTATAAGACGGATCGAACCGGGAGCGCTTTCTTATCCGGTATAGACGATCCGATGACACAATACGCCGCACGGATTGCAGCTTAACTCGGCCATGACGCGAGGCAATTCGGCAAACGGGGTTTCGCCGCTGATGAGGCTGTCCAGCGCCGGATCGTCCAACAGGCTCATCGCGGTCGCCATGCGCCGCCGATAATCCCAGCGGGCGCGTTGCGCACCGGCGACATTGCCGACCTGGGAGCTGCGAATGGCGAGCCGTTTGGCGTGAAAATCCTCGCCCAGCGGCAAGCTGACCGGGCGCGTGCCGAACCAGCTCGCTTCCACCACCGTCGCCTCGAATCCGGCCAATCGCAGAGCCAATGCCAAGCCGTCGGGTGAACCGCTGGCGTGGATCAGCACATCCTGTTCCCCGTCCGCCTGCTCCGGCAAGGCGAACCGGACCCCCAATCGGCCGGCCACCATCGCCTTGCCGGCATCGACGTCTACCAACTGGACTCGGCAACCCGGCAGCCGGCCAGCCAGCCGGGCGATCAGGCAACCGACCACGCCCGCGCCGATGATCGCGATCCGGTCTCCCAACCGTGGCGTGGCGTCCCAGAGTACGTTGAGCGCCGTTTCCAAATTCGCCGTCAACACCGCTCGACCGGGGGGGATATGGGCCGGTATCGGTGTCACCGCCGTCGCCGGCACGATGTAGCGATCCTGATGGGGGTACAGACAAAATACCGTTTGTCCGCGCAGCGATGCGGGGCCGGTCTCGACCACGCCGACATTGCAGTAACCGTATTTCACCGGCGCCGGGAAATCGCCCTGTTGGAACGGCGCACGCATCGCTCGATATTGGCTGGGCGGCACTTCGCCGCGAAACACCAGGCTTTCGGTGCCGCGGCTGATGCCGCTATAAAGCGTTCGCACCAACACTTCGTCGAGATTTGGCGCGCTTAGATTTTCGGGACGGATTTCGCTTTGGCCCGGCGTCGTAATCCAAAATGCCCATGCCGGCTCGTGGTGCTCAGTCATCTTTGCATTATCCACTATTGGCGTGCGTTTATCGTGGCCTGCGTCGAAACTCGTATAAAGGATTTGTCTGGATTTCTCTTCAAATTTTGCCAGCGATCCTCCATAGTTTCTGTAACTCCAATGATGGCGGTTAGCACGGTCATCATGATTTGCTGGGAGGTATTGGCGTTTTGGAGGAGCCGCTATTTGATCGGCTTTCTTCCCGATTAATATTCCATGTATTTCGTCGGTATGATTCTGATAGAAATTTAATTTAATAAAAAATAGTGAGTTAAATTAACAGCGACCCATCAGATCCGTATCGATGGAGCACTGGATTCCGACCATTGTTTCGCCGAATGCACCTCATGTATTCGGAGATTCCGTTACATATTTCGTTGATCGGAGCCTTTGTGCGATGACTATATTGAACAATTTGAAAGTTTGGCAAAAACTGGCACTGGTTGTGGCAGCGTTGAGCGTGCCGACCTTGTTGCTGGCCTATCTGCTGATAAAGGAGATGAATGTCGCCGTCGATTTTGCCCGCTTGGAAGTCCAAGGCGTGCGATACCTGCAACCGGCGCGAACCCTGGTGCAACATTTTGCCGAGCATCGGGGTATGAGCAACGCTTATTTGAGCGGCGACAGTTCGTTCCAGGAAAAAATCGCTGCCAAGCAGGCTCAACTCGCTGAAGATATCAAGGCAATGGATGCCGTCGATGCCGAATACGGGGCCGTGCTGAACAGCGCTGGATCATGGCGGGCGATCAAGGAGGACTGGCAAAATCTCGTCGCCAATGTTCTGAGTTTGCCCGCCAAGGAGAGTTTTGCACGGCACACGGCGCTGATCAAAAAGCTGCTCGACTTGATGGTTCAGGCGGGCGTGACTTCCAATCTGATCCTGGACCCCGTTCCGGATAGCTATTTCCTGATGGATGTCATAGTAAGCCGCCTGCCGGTGCTGGTCGAAGACATCGGGCAATTGCGGGGCATGTCGGCGGGGAGCATCGCGCGCCGCCAGATCACGGAAAACGAGAGAATCAAGCTCTCGAAGTTGATAGCGCGGTCTCAAGTCATGCGCGAGGGAATCCAGGAGAGCTTGGATCTGGCTTTCAAATACAATGAAACGCTCAGATCGCTATTAGGATCGAATCAAGAGGCTTTCGCGACAGCCGCGGGAAATTTTTTGGAATTGGTCGATCAGCGCATCATAAACAGCGTTGAGCTTGATGCCGCGCTCACGGCGGGTGAAGTCTTCGACGCCGGCACGCGCGCGATCGAAGCCGGGTTCAAGCTGTACGATGTTACAGCGCCGCTCTTGCTGGAATTGTTGCGCCAGCGCATCGCCGATTCGGTCCGCGATAGATACGCTACCTTGGGTGGGGTGCTAGTCTGCGTGTTGTTGGCGCTGGGCCTTTCCTATGGATTCGGGCGCGCCATCGTCCGCGCGTTACGGCGTGCCGACATCATCGCCGAGGCGATCGCGGCCGGGGCGCTCGACAACGACATTCCCGTTACCGGTACCGACGAGATCGGGCAGTTGCTGCAATCGCTGGCCACCACGCAGGAAGAACTGATCTCGGTGTTGCGGAAGATCAAGCAAGCAGCGGACGTGGTCGGCTTGGGAACCAGCGAGCTTTCTCAAGGTACCGACAATCTGGCGCAGCGTACCGAGGAGCAAGCGTCGGCTTTGGAGGAAACAGCCGCCAGCATGGAAGAACTGATCTCGACGGTGAAGCAAAGCGCGGACAATGCCGGTCGAGCCAACCAGTTAGCCGGCCAGGCACGAACGCAAGCCGAGGCGGGCGGGCAGGTGGTCGAGCAAGCCGTAGCGGCCATGAACGCCATCCACCAAAGTAGCCGCAAGATCGCCGATATCATCGGGGTGATCGACGAGATCGCCTTTCAGACCAACCTGCTGGCCCTCAATGCCGCGATCGAGGCGGCGCGCGCCGGNNTCGAAGCCGCCCGCGCCGGCGAGCAGGGGAGGGGCTTCGCTGTGGTCGCCGCAGAAGTGCGGAAGCTCGCCCAGCGCAGCGCCGATGCAGCTAAGGAGATCAAGAGCTTGATCACCGATAGTGTCGGCAAGGTCGAAGACGGCGGCAAGCTGGTCGAACGGTCCGGTCAAACGCTCAAGGAGATCGTCGGCGCGGTCAAAAAGGTCAGCGGTATCGTGGCCGAGATGGCCGCTGCCGGCCAGGAGCAGACGAAGGGAATCGAACAGGTCAACATCGCTGTTTTGCAGATGGACCAGGTGACCCATCAAAACGCTGCTCTGGTCGAACAGGCCGCCGCCGCGTGTCAAGCCCTGCGCGATCAAGCGGCGGAACTGCGGACGTTGCTGGAATTCTTCAAGCTGGAGGCGGCAGCGTAACCCGGTGCGTTGAGGATGGAGATCGGATGGAATCGGGGCGAAGAGGCGATCGAGCTTCAAAAAGAAGCGGCTATGACCCAAGCGTCATAGCCGGTTTCTAGGTTGGAGGCCGGTTTGCGAAAGGCGGCTAGCGACCGCCACCGATCCAGCGCAAGGAGGAGCGATCTGGCCCCGGTTCCGGCCCATTTCGCCACCGCTCGCGAGACAACCGGTACAAACGGTGCGCGCGAAGCGGGTTGCCGCGCGGAACGTTTGGGTGCTCGAAGACTTCGCCGGTTTCGCGCATGTGCAGGCGCTCCATCACGGCGCGCGACCGGCGGTTTTGCAGCGCGGTGAAGGAGACGATCTCGGATAGGTCGAGCAGTTCGAAACCGACGCGGAGCGCGCCTCTGGCCGCTTCGGTGGCGTATCCTTGGCCCCAGTGCTGAAACGCGAGGCGCCAGCCGACATCGACGCAGGGAGAACAGGGAATGTCCGGCACGGGGACGTGCAGGCCGACGAAGCCGATGAAATCTTCGCTGCCGAGCACATCGACGGCCCAGAATCCCCAGCCGCGTTCGGCGATCTGCGTTTCGAGGCGATCCGCCAAGGCATCGCTGGTAGCCCGATCCAGCGAAGCGGGGAAGAATTCCATGACCCTTGCGTCGGCGTTCAGCCGCGCGAACGGTGCCCGGTCCGCCGGGCGCCACTGGCGTAGCCGCAATCGTTCGGTTTCGAATTCGATGACTTCGGTCATGGATTGCCTGGGGTCTTGTCGGTCGGATAACCGTGATCGCCGGCGGTACAAACCGTCGATCTCCAGCGCGATATACCCGGTTCGGATCATTTCAGGCTACCATGATACATTTATCCCACTGGGATTTTCGCATGGCCAAACGTACTCCCCTGTATGCCCGCCACGCCGCCTTGAGCGCGAAGCTGGTCGATTTCGGCGGCTGGGATATGCCGCTGCATTACGGCTCGCAGATCGAGGAGCACCATCGAGTGCGCCGCGCTGCCGGTTTGTTCGACGTGTCGCACATGACGATTGTCGATTTCGCCGAGCCCGCGCCGCCCCGCGCCTTGTTGCGCTATCTGCTGGCTAACGACGTCGCCCGCTTGTATCCCGGCAAAGCGCTGTACACCTGCATGTTGAACGAAGCGGGCGGGGTCATCGACGATTTGATCGTCTACGACCGGGGCGAGATCGGCTACCGGCTGGTGCTGAACGCCGCCACCCGCGACAAGGATTTGGCCTGGATCGCTCCGTTGGCCGAACGCTTCGGTGCAGCCTGGCGCGAGCGCGACGATCTGGCCATGCTGGCGGTGCAAGGGCCGGAAGCCCTGACCAAACTGGAATCCGTTCTCGGCGTTGCCACCGTCGCGGCAGTCCGTACCCTCAAGCCGTTTCACGCCTTGGAAGCCGACGGTCTGTTCGTCGCCCGCACCGGTTACACTGGCGAGGATGGCGTGGAAATCATGCCATTGGCTGCCGAGGCACCGGATTTATGGGATCGTATTCTCGCCGCGGGCGTCGCGCCTTGCGGATTGGGTGCCCGCGACACTTTGCGATTGGAAGCCGGTATGAGCCTGTACGGCAGCGACATGGACGAAACCACCACGCCACTGGTGTCCGGGCTGGGCTGGACTGTGGCGTGGGAACCGGCGGAACGCGATTTCGTCGGCCGCGCGGCGCTGGAGCGGCAGCGAGCGGCCGGCGTACCGCAAACCTTCGTCGGTCTGGTCCTGGAAGAACGCGGCGTGCTGCGCGGCCACCAGCACGTTTACGACGGCGACCGCGAGATCGGCCTCACGACCAGCGGTACGTTCTCGCCCACCCTGAACCGCGCCATCGCTTTGGCGCGGGTGTCCGCCGGCGTCGCCGGCCGTTGCCAGGTGGACATTCGCGGCAAACGTCCGTCGGCGCGGGTGGTCAAACCGCCGTTCGTCCGTCACGGCCGCGCCCTGATCGATTGACCCTCATCCCCGAACTTGCCGTTTTTTTAAGGAGCCGAGCATGAGCAGCATTATTCCAGCCGATTTGCGCTACGCCGAAACGCACGAATGGGTGCGCGCCAACGACGACGGTACCGTTACCGTGGGCATCACCGACCACGCCCAGCGCCTGTTGGGCGATCTGGTGTTCGTAGAAATCCCGGAAGTGGGCCGCGTCGTATCCGCCGCCGAAGCGTGCGCGGTGGTCGAATCGGTCAAGGCCGCCTCGGACGTGTACAGTCCGCTGGATGGCGTAATCGTCGAAGTGAACGAGACCTTGGCCGACAATCCGGAATTGATCAACCAGGACCCGTACGGCGAAGGCTGGATTCTCCGGATCAAAACCGCCGCCGCGTTGGACGAGTTGCTGGACGCTGCCGCCTACGAAGCCATCGCTGCCGCCGACGAGGACGAAGACGCCGGTTCGCTGACCGATCCCAAGCTGGTCGAGTGACGCGGGACGCGCCGATCATGCCGTTCATTCCCCATACTCCGGCCGATGTCCAGGAGATGTTGGCCGCTATCGGCGCTCCGGACTTGGAGTCGCTGTTCGACGAAATTCCCCCCGCGCTGCGAATTGGCCAATTGCCGGCCCTGCCGGATGCGCTGAACGAGCGGCAAGTCGGCCGGCTAATGGAAGAACGGGCAGCCGACGCGCCCCGCCCGCTGTGCTTTCTGGGCGCGGGCGCCTACGAGCATCACGTTCCGGCGGCGGTCTGGGAAATCGTCGGCCGCGGCGAGTTCTATAGCGCTTACACGCCCTATCAGCCGGAAGCCAGCCAGGGCACGCTGCAAGTGCTCTACGAATACCAGAGCATGATGGCCGGCTTGACCGCCTTGGACGTGTCCAACGCCTCGCTGTACGACGGCGCTTCGGCGTTGGCGGAGGCGCTGCTGATGGCGGTGCGGGCCAACCGCAAATCCAAATCCAAGCGGATTCTGGTCCCGCGCGCTTTGCATCCGCTATATCGGCGCACCGCCCGGGCCATCGTCCACAATCAGGGCATCGAACTGGTGGAGCTGCCCTACGATCCGGCCGGCGGCCATACCCCGGTCGAAGCGCTCGCGCCGTATGCCGGACAGGACTTCGCCGCGCTGGTGATTGCGCAACCCAATTTCTTCGGCGTGCTGGAAGACGTGGACGCGCTCGCCGATTGGGCGCACCGCAATCGAACGCTGGTGGTCGCGGTGGTCAACCCCACGGCGTTGGCGGTGCTGAAACCGCCTGGCGAATGGGGCGAAACCGGCGCCGACATCGCTTGCGGCGACGGCCAGCCATTCGGTTCGCCGCTGTCCGCCGGTGGCCCCTATTTCGGTTTCTTGTGTTGCCGTCAAGAGCTGGTGCGGCAGATGCCGGGCCGGCTGGTCGGCCGCACCGTCGATCTGGACGGCAAAACCGGCTTTACCCTCACCCTACAGGCTCGCGAACAGCATATCCGCCGTTCCAAGGCCACGTCCAACATCTGCACCAACCAGGGCTTGATGGTCACCGCCGCCACGCTGTATCTCTCTCTGCTGGGGCCGCAGGGACTGGAACAGGTCGCCGCCGCCTGCCACGCCAACGCGCGGGCGCTGGTGGAACAACTCGCCCAAGTGCCGGGCGTGAGCCGGGCGTTCGACCGGCCGGTGTTCCACGAGGCGGTGTTGAGGTTGCCGCGCCCGGCGGGCGAGGTACTGAACGGCCTGCTGGATCGCGGTATTCTCGGCGGTTTCGATCCGAGCGCCGACTATCCCGAACTGGGCAATGCCCTGCTGGTCTGCGCTACCGAAACCAAGGACGAGCAGGATTTGCGGCGGTATGCGATGGCGTTGACGGAAACGTTGGCTTAGCGCGTTCGCACCATCCGGTTTCGGCTGGCGCAGGGCATGGGCCGGCCGGGGCCGGTAGCCGCCGGTTTCCGAATAGGCCGGTCTTGTGTTCTAATCCCCGTTGGAACGAAGCGGGGGTGCTCCCTGAGGGGGGCTGAGAAATACCCTTGGAACCTGATCCGGATAGTGCCGGCGGAGGAAAGCTTCAGCGTCCGCGACGACGCCCCCGTTTCGTCCTGGCCCACCACCACCGAGGACGATTCATGAGCGTTATTTCGCCAGACCTGCTTCGTGCTACCGCGCAACTGAGCGCGGAAATCACTCGCCCCTATCCCAACTCCCGCAAAATTTACCTGCGAGGGTCGCACCCGGAGTTGCGGGTCGCGATGCGCGAAATCGTTCAGCAGCAGACGCCGACCGCGTTCGGTGCCGAGGACAATCCGCCGATCCCGGTCTATGACACCTCTGGCCCTTACACCGACCCGCAGGCGCGCATCGACTTGCGGCAGGGTTTGCCGGCCGTGCGGGCGTCGTGGATCGAGGAGCGCGGCGATACCGAACAACTCGCCGGTCCGACATCCCGCTATGGCCAAGCCCGCGCCGTCAATGCCGAAACCGCCCATCTGCGTTTTGCGCACATCCGGCCACCGCGCCGCGCCAAGGCCGGCGCTTGCGTGACCCAGATGCACTACGCCCGGCGCGGCATCGTGACCCCCGAAATGGAATATGTCGCGCTGCGCGAGTCGCTGCGCTTGCAGGAATTGCGCGCCGATCCGCGTTACGCGCGCTTGTTGCGCCAGCACCGGGGCGAAAATTTTGGCGCCGCTATCCCGGACACCATCACGCCGGAGTTCGTGCGTGCCGAAGTCGCGCGCGGCCGGGCCATCATCCCCGCCAACATCAATCATCCCGAACTGGAGCCGATGATCATCGGCCGCAACTTCCGGGTGAAGATCAACGGTAACCTGGGCAACTCGGCGCTGGGCTCCTCGATTGCGGAAGAAGTCGAGAAGATGGTCTGGGCGATCCGCTGGGGTGCCGATACGGCCATGGATTTGTCCACCGGCAAGAACATCCACGAAACCCGCGAATGGNNGACACGCTGATCGAGCAGGCCGAACAGGGCGTTGACTATTTCACGATCCACGCCGGGGTGCTGTTGCGCCATGTGCCGCTGACCGCCGATCGCGTTACCGGCATCGTCTCGCGCGGTGGCTCGATTCTGGCCAAGTGGTGTCTGGCGCATCATCGGGAAAACTTTCTCTACACTCACTTCGACGAGATTTGCGAAATCATGCGGGCCTACGACGTGAGCTTTTCGCTCGGCGACGGCTTGCGGCCGGGTTCGTTGGCCGACGCCAACGACGCCGCCCAATTTGCCGAACTGGAAACGCTCGGCGAACTGACCCAGAAAGCCTGGGCGCAGGATGTGCAAGTGATGATCGAAGGCCCTGGCCACGTACCGATGCAACTCGTGCGGGAAAACATGGACAAGGAGCTGCGCGATTGTTTCGAAGCGCCGTTCTACACGCTCGGCCCGCTGACCACCGACATCGCCCCCGGCTACGATCACATCACCTCGGCGATCGGCGCGGCGCAAATCGGCTGGTACGGCACGGCGATGCTGTGCTACGTGACGCCGAAAGAACATCTGGGCCTGCCGGACAAGCACGACGTGCGGGAAGGCATCATCGCATACCGGATCGCCGCGCACGCCGCCGATCTGGCCAAAGGCTGTCCGGGCGCGCAACTCCGCGACAACGCGCTCAGCAAAGCGCGTTTCGAGTTCCGCTGGGAGGATCAGTTCAATCTTGGCCTCGACCCGGACCGCGCTCGCGAATATCACGATGCCACGCTACCCAAGGAATCGGCCAAGGTCGCCCATTTCTGCTCGATGTGCGGTCCGCAATTCTGTTCGATGCGAATCACGCAAGAGGTGCGCGATTACGCAGCGCGGCGTGGACTCGACCCGCAAGCCGCGCTCGCCAAGGGCATGGTGGAAAAGGCCGGCGAGTTCGTGGGTGGCGGTGCGGAGCTGTATCGTCGGGCGTGAGCCGGACGCTCGGCCAAATAGCACTGCAACGCGGTGCTATGCGATGCTGGACCAATGGCGATAGACTGACGGGCGGGACGGTCGAACTTCGAGCCTGCTATGACGCTCCTGCACCGGTTGCGAGCTTTCCTTGCCCGATTGGCAGGGAAGGGTAGCCCGCGGTGCCGGGAGGGCTCGAAGCGATGGCTCCGCAAGTTGCATGGGAGCGCTATGGAAAGCCCGAAAGCTCGTTATTCGTCGAACTTCGTCGAACCTGATCGAGAGAACCAAAACTCATGGCAACCGTAACCCTCAAAGGCAACCCGATTCATACCAGCGGCGATTTGCCCGCCGTCGGCACGCCCGCCCCCGGTTTCCGGCTGGTCGCTGCCGACCTCAAGGATCTCGCCTTGGCCGATTTTGCCGGCAAGAAAAAGCTGTTGAACATCGTGCCCAGTTTGGACACCGCAGTGTGCGCACTGTCCACCCGCAAGTTTAACGAACACGCCAAGGCTCATCCCGATACCGTGATCTTGGTCATCTCCGCCGACCTGCCCTTTGCCCAGAAACGGTTTTGCGGCAACGAAGGCTTGAGCAACGTGGTCACCCTATCGATGATGCGCTCGCGCAAGTTCGCCAAGGATTACGGCATCTTGCTGGAAGACGGGCCGCTGGCCGGTCTGACCGCCCGCGCCGTGGTCGTGCTGGACGAAAACGACGTAGTGCGCCATGCCGAACTGGTGCCGGAAATCGCCCAGGAGCCGGATTACGATGTGGCGTTGGCGGCGCTGAAATAGCCTTAAAATTATTCACACGAGCATCCGGTAGCTTACAACATGCTGATTTTCGATCAGTCCCGCTCCGGTCGCCGGGCGGTCGTACCCGCGACCGCGCCCGACCACGCCTTGGCCGACGTTCCCGAGACGTTGCGCCGCCGCCGGGCCGCACCGCTGCCGGAAGTTTCGGAACTCCAGGCGGTGCGGCATTACACCCGTCTCTCGCAAAAGAATTTCTCCATCGATACCCATTTCTATCCGCTGGGTTCCTGCACCATGAAGTACAACCCGCGGGTTTGCCACCGGCTGGCCTCGTTGCCCGGTTTCCTCGCCCGGCACCCGTTGGCGCCGGAACGCATCGGACAGGGTTTTCTCGCCTGTCTGTACGATTTGCAGGAGATTTTGCGCGAAGTCACCGGGATGCGGGCGGTGTCGCTGACGCCGATGGCCGGCGCCCAAGGCGAATTCGCCGGCATGGCGATGATCCGGGCCTACCACGTTGCCCGAGGCGATCACGCTCGCCGCGAGGTGCTGGTGCCCGACGCCGCCCACGGCACCAATCCCGCCACCGCCATCATGTGCGGCTTCACGGTCCGGGAAATTCCCACCGATGCCAACGGCGACGTCGAGCTCGACGCCCTGCGCCAAGCGGTGGGGCCGCAAACTGCCGGGTTAATGCTGACCAATCCATCGACCTTGGGCGTGTTCGAGCGCAACATCGCCGAAATCGCCGAGATCGTCCACCAGGCCGGTGGTCTGCTCTACTACGACGGAGCCAACCTCAATGCCATTCTCGGCAAGGCCCGGCCCGGCGATATGGGTTTCGACGTGATGCACATGAACCTGCACAAGACCTTCGCGACCCCCCACGGCGGCGGCGGTCCGGGCGCGGGTCCAGTGGCGGCCAACGCGCGGCTAGAGCCGTTTTTGCCGATTCCCATGGTCGGTAAGGATGACGAGGGACGCTATCGCTGGCTGAGCGAAGCCGACCGGCCCCAGAGCATCGGCCGCTTATCGGCGTTCATGGGCAACGCCGGAGTGATTCTGCGCGCTTACGTCTACGCCCGGTTGCTGGGCCGCACCGGTATGGGCCGGGTCGCCGAATACTCGACCCTGAACGCCAACTATCTGATGGCGGAGCTGACCAAGGCGGGTTTCGATTCCGCTTTCCCGCAACGACGGGCCAGCCACGAGTTCATCGTTACCCTCAAGCGGCAGGCCAAGACGCTCGGGATAACGGCGATGGATTTCGCCAAGCGGCTGCTCGATCTCGGCTTTCACGCACCGACGACCTATTTTCCGTTGCTGGTGCCGGAATGCCTGCTGATCGAACCGACCGAGACCGAGTGCAAGGAAGAGCTGGACGCTTTCGTGGTCGCTATGCGTCAGATCCAGCAGGAAGCGGAGAATAGCCCCGAACAGGTCAAGGGCGCCCCCCATCATCGCCCGGTGCGGCGGTTGGACGAGGTGCGGGCCGCTCGCGACATGGATCTGGCTTGGCGGCCGGCCGAAGTCTGACCGGCGATGGCCTTCCAAAATCATACTGGCTGGCGTCGGTTGGTCAACGCGACGGGCTATTCCTGGGCGGGGCTGAAAGCGGCGTGGCGCAATGAAGAAGCGTTCCGGCAGGAAGGCTTGTTGTGCGCGGTGCTCGCTCCATTGGCGTTATGGTTGGGCAGCAATGCCGTGGAGCGGTCGCTGCTGATCGGTAGTCTGCTGCTGATCGTGATCGTGGAATTGCTCAATACCGGCATCGAAGCGGCCATCGACCGCATCGGCCCGGAACGCCACGAACTGTCCGGCCGGGCCAAGGACATCGGCTCGGCGGCGGTGTTCGTGGCGCTGTTGAACGCGGGCGTGGTGTGGGTGCTGATCTTGTTTTTCTAAAAGACAACAAAAATAAATATTATCAATTTGTTGACTCGTGAACCGATGGCCGCTGCCGCATGAAGAAGCGGTACAGCACCGGGATCACGAACAGCGTCAGCACGGTGGAAAAAGCCAATCCCCAGACGATGCTGGCCGCTACCGGCCCCCACAGCAGCGATTTTCCCGCTAATCCGAACGCCAGCGAAGACAAACCGGCGATGGTGGTACCGGTGGTCATCAAAATGGCGATGACCCGCCGCCGCGCGGCGTATAGCGTGGCGTGCAGGGTAGGCATGCCGGCGGTACGGCGGGCGTTGGCGGCGTCGATCAACACGATGGCCGAGTTCACCGCGATGCCGGTCAGGGCGATGATCCCGTAAAGCGTATACAGCGACAGCGGATTGCCCGATACCAGCAGGCCCAACGTGACGCCGGTAAACGCCAGCGGCACGGTCACCAGGATCAGCAATGGCTGGAAATAGCTGCGAAACTGCGTGGCCAGGATCAGGTAGATCAGGCCCACGCCGAGCAGAAACAACGGTCCCATCGCCTCCAGCGATTCGTTGATGTCGTCCAGTTCGCCGGAAAAATCGAGATCCGTGCTCGGATAGCGTGCCCGGATCTTGTCCCACTCCGTGCGTAATCGGTTGTTCGCTGCCAAGGTGTCGGTTTGCTCCTTGTCGAGATCGGCCTCCACGGTGATGGCGCGACGCAGGTTCCAGTGTCGGATCAAACCCAGGCTTTTGCGGTCTTCGGCGATCAGCAACGCGCCCAGCGTCGTGGTGCCGCCGTTCGGCAAAGCCACCGGATCGTCCAGCATCTCTCGCACGCGGGCGACGGTGCGGGGGGCGGCGCGAACCCGCAGTTCCACCTTTTCGCCCCGATCACGCAGGTCGGCCACGACTTCGCCGTCGGCGTGCAGCCGCACCAGCCGCGCCACCGAGCCGGGATCGAGCCCAGCGTTGCGGGCGGCGTTGACGTCCACCTGTAAACTCAACTCATCGCGGCCGGGGGTGTCGTTGTCCACTACGTCGCGGGCGCCGGGAATCTGCGCCACGATGGTTTTGACCGCATCGGTGGCGGCGCGCAGCTCTACGCGGTCGTCGGCGCGCACCTTGACGCTGATCGGCTTGGCGGTCGGCGGTCCGCCAGAAAGCTTGAGAAACGAGATCGTCGCCCGCCCCGGCGTTTGGGTGACGGATTCGCGCATGTCCTCGATGATCTCGTCTAACCCCCGGATGCTCGGTTTGGCCGGGTTGAGCGACACCGCGATCTGACCGTATTGGTCGCCGTAGAGCGGTTCCATCTCGGTGAATTTGATGCCGGCCAACGAGGTGACTGATCGCGCCTCGCCTTCGCGCAATCTGGCGCGCACCCGCTCTTCCACCGCCAGGGTTTGCCGCAAGGTTTCTTCGATGGGTGTGTTCGACGGCATGTCCACGTTGACGTAGTACAAGCGAATCGGGTCGAAGGCGAAGAATTGGAATTTGACCAGCCCGATACCCACCGCCGCTGCCGCACCGAGGAACAGGGCGAACGCCAAACCCAGGTAGAGTCCTGCGTGACGCATCACCCGAATCAATAGCCGGGTGTATTTGACCCGCAAGCGATGCGTCCATTTTTCGCGCAGGGCCTGGGTGCGGGAATGGCCGATGGCGCGATTGCCCAGCGCGACGACGTGTGCAGGGAGCATCCAGAATGCCTCGATCAAACTCACGGTGAGGCCGACCGTGACCACGAACGGAATCACGAACATGAATTTGCCGACGATACCCGGCAGCAGCATCAGCGGCAGAAAGGCTGCAATCGTGGTGGACACCGCCGCCAGCACCGGCAAGCCCACTTCGCGGATGGAATCCAACGCCGCGCTCAAGGCCGCCATGCCGCGTTCCATGCGGAAATACATGGCTTCCACCAGCACCACGGCATCGTCCACCAGCATGCCGAGCACGATGACGATCCCCAACAAGACCGAGACGTTGAGCGTGAAACCGACCGCATCCAGCAACACGAAGGTGCCCATTACCGAAAACACCACGCCCAGCGCCACCAGGGTGGA
>DEHU01000176.1:0-182 GCA_002352125.1 Competibacteraceae bacterium UBA2792
CCCCCCTTTGACAAAGGGGGGGTGGGGGGGATTTGAAGGGACTTCCGGGCACGGTCGAGCAAGGCACGCTCGCGGTCGAAAAACCGTTGCAGCGCCGCATCCAAATCGGCGGAGGCGTTATCGTGCAGGCTAGCGGCGATGCCGACCCAGCGGCCGGGGCGCAAACGCAACAGCGCATGGCC
>DEHU01000176.1:204-2729 GCA_002352125.1 Competibacteraceae bacterium UBA2792
GTGATGATCGCGGGCATTGACCAGTAAGCGAACTTGCAAGCGCAAATCATCGCCGGTATCAGCGGATTCCAGCCGGTACGCCACATAAACCGTATTCGCGCCCGGCTCCAGCCAGATGCGTTGCTCGATCACCCGCTCGCCCAGGGCATAGCGCCACACCGGCATCCGGCCATGCAAATGGAACGATTCAAGCTGGGCGTGTCCTTCGGGGACCACCGCGCCGCCGCTCCAGCGATTGCTGAACAGNNCACTCGCGCCGCTCGGCCTGGCCAAGATCGCCGCAAATCGCCCGCCCGAAACGGATAAAGTCCGGCAGTTTGTCGCTCATGCTGATCGTCCCCCTTGTTGCAACCGCTCCGCCACCCGTAGCGCCCAGGCGTAGATGGTCAACGACGGGTTGACCCGGCTGGAGCGCGGCAGNNGCCATGCACCTTGCCCTCGGCGTCCACCACTGACGATTGCGGATCGGCACCCATGGTCAGCGTACCGCAGGCGTGCGCGGTGCCGGCCAGCGGAATCGCCTTGGCCGCCGCCAGCAGGCCGATTTTCCACAGCGAACGCTCGAAATCGCGCACCAGCCGCCGATGCTCGTCCCGCGCCGCCGGCAAGCGCGCCGGGTCGTAGTCGAGCTGAGGATACTGCGCGCCATTGCGCTTGGCGACGACGCGGTTGGCGGGATCGGAACCGTCTTCGGTCTGCAAGAAGAAACCGTAAGCGCGATGACCGAGCGCCCGGGCGAACCCGCGCGGCACGAAGCCCGGAATCAGGGTGCTGAGCAATTCGCCGTCGAAGCCCAAGGGCTGAATGCTGCTGTGCGGCAGCCGCTCGTTCAACAGCAGCAGGGTTTTCCGCAGCAGATCGGTCTTGGGGGTCGCGGAAAAGGCTAGCACGGCGCTGAGCAGGTGGCATTTGTAATTCCGCCCTACCGCGTCCGCGCACGGCAACCGTCCGGCCAAACCGCTGTCGGCCAGATAGCCCTGCAACAGCCGTGGCGAGTGCAATGCACCGGCCGCTAGCAACACCGTATCGGCCCGGAATTCGCTGCCCTCTTCGGTACGAACACCCAGCAGCCGCTCGGGCCGGCCGGGACCGGCGACGAAATCGCGAACCGTCTGCCCGGTCAGTATGGTCAGGTTGGGCAGATGTTGAACCCGCTCTAACAAAGCGTGCTGACCATCAGCCTTCAGGTTCTTGACCGAAGCGAAGGCGTCGAAATGCGCGGCTTCCTCGGGATGTTCGACGATGCGGGGGTCCAGAGCCAGCGCCAAGGGCCGGGCGTTCCAACCCGCGCCGTTGCGGGTCAGCTTACCGGCGATAGCTTGCAGATCCGGCTCCGGCTCGAATTGATGGACACCCAGCAAGGTTTCGGCCTGCTCGTAGTAGGGCAGCAATTCCCGGTACGAAACCGGCCAGGGCAGACATTGATGCGCCGGTTCAGCCTCGAATTCGTGCGGCTCGAAGCGGGCCAGGGCCGCGCCGTACCACTTGGTTTTACCGCCCAGATTGAAATATTCCTCTGGCTCGAAGGTCCGGCCGTTCTTGTCCAGCCAATGCTCCTTGCTCTTGAAAATCCCCTGCCGGATGACTTTGTCCACGTCCAGGGTGCTACCGTCGCGCGGAAGTTCCTGGCCCTTCTCTAGCAGCAACACCCGGCGGCCAGCGCGCGCCAAGGCGTAAGCCGCCGCCGATCCGCCCGCGCCGGAACCAGCGATGAGGGTGTCATAATGTTCGTTCATGAGGGTGTGTCCTTCTCAAAAAACCGCCGCCGGGGCGATGACCGCCGCCGTGGAGCCGCGGGTCTTGGCATGGGTGACGGTGAACAGGAATTCGTGGACGCCGCGCCGCGCCAGCTCTTCGGTCGCCAGATTCTCCAGACCGAACAATCCCATCTTCACGTACATGGTTTGGGGAACCAGAAAGGGGCGCTCCGGGTCTTCGCCGGGCACCGGGCCATAGCTCCAGGTGTCGGCGCCGGTCAGGGCGATGCGCTGCGCGTACAGCCAATTCACGACCTCCAGGCTGGGCCCCGGCTCACCGGAAAGAAATTCGGCGTTATCCTGGCCCCACAGTCCGCCCCAGCCGGTGTGAAACAGCACCGCGTCGCCGGGCCGCAGCGCAACGCCCTGCTTTTTCAACGCGCCCTGCACATCGGCCAGCGTGATCGCGTAGCCCTTGGCCAAGCGCGCCACGCCCTTGTAGGCGGCGATGTCGATCAGCACGCCCCGGGTAACGATGGGCGGCACGGTTTCGGTACCAAAGCGGTTCAAGCCCCACGGCTCCACCACATCGCGCGTGGTCCAGCCGTTGTAGAAGCGGTCNNTCGGCGGTCTGGTGCCAGTAGCGGCCGGGAAATTTGGGCGTATCCTCGTCCAGTATCCGCCCCAGATCGACGACAGTGCCGGTCTTCACCAGAGCGGTCGCGGTCCGCACTACCTCGGGCGTGATCTCGTTGAGCGTACCAAGCTGATCGTCCGCGCCATAGCGGCTCGGCCACCAGGGCTGTACGCCGGCGGGTAAGCCGGAAA
>DEHU01000176.1:2739-2917 GCA_002352125.1 Competibacteraceae bacterium UBA2792
CGCCGGTGACGTAATCGGAATCGTCGGAGGCCAGCCAGACCGTGGCGCGGGCGATGTCGTCCGGCTCACCGACCCGGCGGGCGGGAATCAGCTTGAGCAGTTCCGCCTCGGCCTCGGGCGTCATCCAAGCAGCGGTGTTGATCGGGGTCTTGATCGCGCCGGGCGAGATGGCGTTGAC
>DEHU01000176.1:2943-15701 GCA_002352125.1 Competibacteraceae bacterium UBA2792
GTCTTCATCATCATGCTCACCCCGCCCTTGGAAGTGGCGTAGTTGACGTGTCCCGCCCACGGAATAATGTCGTGCACCGACGAAATACAGATGATCTTGCCGGCGACGTGCGACAGTTCCGGCACCACGCCGCGCCGGAGGAATTCGCGAACGGCNNGTTGTTGACCAGGATATCGACGCTGCCCCAAGTCGCGATCATCTCGGCGAACATTGTCTCGACTTCGTCTTCGCGGCTCACGTCGGCGCGAATCGCCATCGCTTCGCCGCCCGCCGCCTTGATCTGATCGACTACGGCATGCGCCCGATCTGTACCACCGGCATAGTTGACGACGACTTTGGCGCCAGCGGCCGCGAGCGCCTTGGCGATGGAAGCACCGATGCCGGAACTGGCGCCGGTTACTAGCGCGCGCTGGCTTTTTAGAACGAATTGATTGGCGTTGCTCATGTGCAAAAATCTCCTCCCGCAATGGGTCGATAGGGTATTTTCTTTTCGAGTCGTGCAAAGGATGGCAATGCGCGTGCCATGCGATCCATCCAAGAAATTGATTAATGTTCTCAGATGGTTGAAAAATTTGATTGGTGTTTTGAAAGCGCGTGGCAATCGATTTGAGTCGCGATATACCGAGGGACCGCTAAATATGGTGGCCGGTAACGGCTGGTGATGGAGTTTGTTGGCTGCAACCAAATCGATGATTTGATATCAGACCGCTACGCGGAAGAAAATCATTGGCCGAAGAAAACAAACCGATCCGGGACGCGCAGCGGACTACGCGTCCATCAGCATAACTCTATTAATCGGAGCAATTTCGCATGAATATTGGAATCTACATTTACGATCAAGCCGAAGTTCTCGATTTTTCGGGTCCGTTCGAAGTATTCTCAACCGCTTCCCGGGTTTGTAATGATGAGAATCCTTTCAATGCCTTTCTGATCGGCGAAACGGGTAATCCTGTCATCGCGAGGGCCGGATACAAGGTCATTCCAAACTTTGGATTTCACGATCATCCTTCTATCGATATCTTGATCGTCGTTGGCGGCGTCCACAACGCAGAACTGGACAAACCGCGAGTGATCGAGTGGATCGCGCGGCAATCGAAAATCGTTTCGCTGGTGGCGTCCGTCTGTACCGGCGCCTTTCTGTTGGCAAAGGCCAAGGTGCTGGAAACACAGACGGTTACAACACACTGGGAAGATATTGCCGATTTGAGAAAGATGTTTCCCCGCTTGAACGTCGTCGAAAATGTTCGTTGGGTAGACGCAGGGAACATCATCACGTCTGGAGGTATTTCGGCCGGTATCGACATGAGCCTCCATCTGGTCAGTCGATTACACAGCCAAGCTCTGGCCGAGAAAACAGCCAGACAAATGGAGTTCGCGTGGACGAAAAATTCGTGACTATCACGTCATGGCTTTCTTGTCAGCAACAGCTAGCTTTACGGTTTTAACCGAGTCGCTGCCCAGCTATTCTGGAAGAAAGCGGGCAAGCGACCTCGATATATCATGATCTAGCTGCGGTCGTTAAACCCTCCAATCAAAGCGGAGAACATTTTAGAGATGGCGGTCTCGACGACGGTTCTCGGGCTAACCGTAACCTCTTCGTTTTCCACTGTGCTACGGTCGTTAAAACCGCTGATTGTCGCCATCGACTCGAAATGCCGAACACTGCTTTGTGTGCTCTGCGCACGAGCATCGACATTCGCGTTGCTAATGGCGTTCGTGTAAGAGCTACCGTGATTAAAAGGCTCCGCCAATGCAGTCGTGTTTGCGGCCAGACCGGAAACCAAAAACAATAGAGCGGTCGCGATAGTCTTTTTCATGGGATATGTCCTCGACGGTTGGATTAGAAATCACAAGAATTGCGATTTTGATAGTTGCAACACCGGTGCCAACCGAAAAACATCAATAAATATACTTTATAATCATTCGCTTAATATTTAATTTCTCATCCGCGATCAAATGGCCAGAACCTGGCGTACCCACGATATACCGCGAAACTGTTAAATAACACAGTCGATTTGGGAGCGAGAACCATCAATCGTTTGCTCCTTTCAGTCGTTTTCAAAAACGCCTGCGGTTGAATTCGATCTACTCCCTTCGGCGGGTGTAGCGACGCCAAGCTCCAAAAAATAAGCCAGCAACGCCAAGAGCACGACACCGGCCGCCCATCCGCACAGTTGCCAGACCCAAATTGAAGGAATACCGAACAACCAAGTGATCGGATCGTTGGGATCGCCAAACAAATCGTTGCCGATGACGGCACCCGGTCCAGCGGCAAACAGCAGCCACAAAAATAGCAACGCGCCTATCGGCAAAATCCAGCGGCGCTTGCGCAATGGCAGCGCCGTTTGTTCGGCCAGCCAGCGATGGCATTCCGCCTTGCGTTCGCCATCGTCCCGGACGAACGCGGACAACAAAATCGCCACGCCAAAATTCGCCAGCAACCCCCAAGCGGCGGCGTGGACGGTCAGCGGCCAACGGCCCCACGCATCGATGCCGAACCAGCGCAAGCCGGCTGCTTCGGTCAACGTCACCACCACCAAGCCCACCAGCAAGCCGGCTGTCACCCCCTGCCGGGTCAGAAACGGCCAGTAGCACACTCCCAACAGAGCGGGCACCATTTGCAGGCCGTAGGAAACTGCCAGCCCTCCCAACAACGCCAGCGCTTCGCTGGATGCACCCGCCACCAACAACGCCAGCATCACTACCAGCACCACGCCCATGCGGCCGACGAACTTCAGCGTATGGTCGTCGGCACCGGGCAGCAGAAAACGTTGAAACAGATCGTGGGCGATCAGGCCACCGGCGGTAACCATGTAGCAGGAGGCGGTAGATTCCATCGCCGCCAGCGCGGCCAGCGCCAGCAAGCCCACCAGCCAGGGCGCGGCATCGCCGAGCAGTTTGATCAGTTGCGGCACCAGCAAATCGCGCCCGCCCGGCAAAGCCAGCAGATCGCGGTGCCCGAGTTCGTCCGCCAACACCGGATTGACCAGATCGGGATGTCCGGCCAGAAACGTCTGGTCAGCGCCGAGAAAGTGGCCGCCGATACCCTGGATCGCGGCGAACACCACCAAGATCAGGCCCATGACGAGCGCCGACGCCCAGACTTGCTGGGCGGCGAAAGCGGGCCGGTGGCTGGCGAAAGCCAGCATCGAAAAAGCCGGCGAGACCTGGATACCCATCAGCGCGATCAAGTAGGTCAAAATCATCGTCCCGGTCCACGATCCGCCGATCGCTCGCGAACCGTCGCGTACCCACTGCACTGCGCCGGGAATTGCTAGATAGTGGCTATAACCGTCCGGCGTCCGCACCGGGTCGTCTCGGGCCAGCGCGATCACGCCAGCGATGAATCGATCCCAACCGCCAACGTAGTACAAGGTCAGCAAACCAACGCCGACGATGCCCGCCGTCAACAGCAGAAGCTGTAGCGCATCCACCCAGGCTACGGTGCGCAATCCGCCCGAGGCGACGTAGCTGACCACCACGCTGGCCAGCACCCACATCCCGAACTGCACGCCCAGCAATCCATCGGTGAGCACGTCGAACAGAAAGCCGGCGGCGCGCAGTTGCACGCCGATGTACGGCACCGAAAAAAACAGCGCCACACCGGTCACTAGCACCCGCAGCAGGTCGGAACGGAAGTACCAAGCCAGCATCGCGCCGGGCGTGACAAAGCCGTAGCGCCGGCCCAACAGCCATTGCCGTTTCAAAAACAAGATGCCGGTCAGGGGGATAGTCAACGCGTAGAACGAAGCGTAAGCGTACTGCCAACCTTCGGTGTAGGTCAGGCCGGGGTGGCCGATGAAGGTCCAACCGGAAAAACAGGTGGCGGTCGCCGTCAGGGTAAACAGCGCCGGCGATAGCTTGCCGCCAGCGAGAAAATACTCGCTCGCCGTGCTCGCTCGCCGTGCACCGGCGATGCCCCAGGCGATGCAGTAAGCCCAATACAGGATCATGCAGCCGAAAATCCAGGCGATCTTCGGGGTCACGCCGGCAGTTTCGATCATCGACGCCCGCCCTTGCCGAAGCGCAACACCCCGGCCACAATAACCGCGTAATCGTTCAATCCTCTGCCTCCACTTGTACGTTTGAAGTTTGGTAGAGTTTGGGCGGACGTGGTAGCGCGATACGCCTCTTGGATGCTCTCCCGCGAGCGGGCGAAGGCAGCGAACGGTCACTCAAAATGCGATACCGGTCTCGAAACCAGGCTAAACCGTTTCTCCGGAGATAACATCTTGGCTCGTATCGCGGTGATCGGCGCGGTGGCGTGTGACGAAGTGGTACAACTGATCGAGCCACTTCGACCTGGTGCGCACCTAAATGGGGCCAAAGTGAACTCTCGCCTCGGTGGCGGGGGCGCCAATACGGCGTTGGCTTTGGCCGCGGCCGGTCACGAGGTGATCCTGCTAGCGGCCGTTGGCCGGGACGATGCCGGCGACGCCCTGCTGGTCGAGCTGACTGCCGCTGGAGTGGATACCGCGCACATCGCGCGACTGAATCGTCCGACTACTCGTTCCCTGATTCTGGTCGATCCCCTCGGCGAGCGGACGGTGCTGAACATCGCTCGCTGCGAGGAAGACGAGCCACCGGCCCGGTTGCTAAAACTACCCGCCGAGGCGGTCTACGTGCGCAGTCGCCGGCGTGATCTGGCGCCGCTGCTAGCAGCGAAAGCGGCCAGCGCGCTGGTGGTCGCCCACGTCCCGCCGGTCGAGCCGGATTCCCGGCCGGCGCAGATTCTGGTCGCGTCGGTATCCGACCTGGCTCCAGATGCCCGCCGGCGGCCTTGGACCTTGGGACGGGCGGTTGCCGGTGAGCGTTTGCGCTGGGTCGTGCTAACCGCTGGCGCGGCCGGAGCGCGGGCTTATGCCGCAAACGAGCAAGCAGAAGCGACGGCCATGCCCGTCCAACCCGTCGATACCACCGGAGCCGGCGATGCTTTCTCCGCCGGCTTGCTTCATGCCCTGGCCGGCGGCCGGCCGCTGCCGGCAGCGCTCGCCGTCGCCACCCGGTTCGGCACCGAAGCAACCTTGTGGGCAGCCTCCGCCTTGCCGGCGCCGGCCGTGCATCGCCTGCTTCGGGATATGCCGGAATCCGGCAACGCCTGAGAACACCGCGCAGTGACCGGCTTCATCCGATGGATACCAAAAATGGCATCAAAAATGCTTATTTTTAGCGGAAACCAAATACTGCAAGGGCCATCTCATGAACACGTCTCATTCGCCAGAAATCCGCCGGTTCAAGCGCCGTGGCGAGCCTCATCCCGTCTATTATTCGCCAGATATGGCAGTTCGCGCGCACGATCATAACTACATCCTGCGGCTCATCTCGGATCGGGCCGCGCTGCAAGCGCCTGCCCAGTTTAGCCTGCTGCCCCAGTACCGGAGCCTCGACCCGCAATACGCTTGCTAAAGCTGGAGCCCCTGGCGATACGTCACATTCCGGAAATGGCGTTCAACCCGGAAATGGCGTTCAACCCGGAAATGGCGTTCAACGCCGATCTTCAGCTTTGCAAGAACGATCCGAAGATCGCCCGTGCCCAAGTCGGCCACGACGGGAACGGATAGAAATCGCCGCACTCCGCCGACGTGCGCGGTCAATTGAGATCGGGATCTCGGAAATAACGCGCATCCCAATCGGTTTGGATCGATACGCCCTTTTCGTTCAATCGATAAACGGTGATGCTGGCCTCGCTGGCGGCATCGGCCGGCGAGATGGCCGCGACGAATCGATTCAACTGGCCCGGATCGCGAAACACCAGCACCTGCCAATACGGCTTCACCGTGGCTCTAGGGCCGATATCGGTTCGAGCCAATTGCATGTAGGTCGTTCTGCCGCTCCTCTCCATGACCATGCCCCGCCCATGTTTTTCGGCCAGCACGGCATTCAGGCCATTAATTTCGAACACCCCGTAGCCGGCCGCCTGCTCGATTTCGCTCTTGGTCGATGGTTTTAGCTTGTAGAGCTGGGTCAGGGTCCGGTTGCGAACCTTGAGAATGCTCTGCCTCTGCTCTAGCTTGGCTTTCTCGCTCAACGTGCTAGAGGACTGGGACATCGCGATCGGCTTGGGCTTGGGAGGCGGTGCGCTGGCGCACCCCCCCACCAGCACGGTAACCAACAGCCCCCCGATAACCAACGCGCGCCGGGCTGCCAGATAATGGAAATATTGCATGGTAGGCGATCGAATTTCAGGATGGAAAACGGCGATGGCTCTAAAACAATTCGATGTCGCCGAACCGTTTTTCGGGCGCGGTCAACTCGCCGGCCGCGATCAGGGTTTCGTAACAGCGGATCTGATTGCGCCCATGCTCCTTAGCATAATACAGCGCTCTGTCAGCCCGCGTGATGACCACCGCCACTATTTCCGAATCCTGAATCTGGGTAAACCCGACGCTGACCGTCACTTGGCCAACCTGCGGAAAGTTGTAGCGTTCCATGTTCTGCCGAAACCGCTCGAACACGCTCGGCGCGTCTTCGGTAGCGGACGTTTTGAGCACGACCACGAACTCCTCGCCGCCATAACGAAACAGCAGATCCGTCCGGCGAAAAGATCGTTGCATGATATTCGCCATCAGAATCAACACCTCGTCGCCGTATAAATGGCCGTAGGTATCGTTGATGCGCTTGAAGTGGTCGATATCCAATACCGCCAGCCAATAGCAACTGCCGCCATCGTTCTGGCGCCGCTCCGGCTGCCCCTGCTCGCTTCTCGCTAAACTGGCGCGCCGGCTAGTCTGCAAGATACTCATCAGCTTGTCGTCGAAGGTTTTACGATTGAGCAGACCGGTCAGCTTATCGCGCTCGTTATCTTCGATTAGCTTTAGATAATTCCAGTAGATTTGCACGAATCCTTCGATTAACCGCCGGTCGTCGCGCAGATCGCGCACGGAGAGCAAGCGCAAGAACCCGATAAGCCGATCCTGGCGCGGGATGGGAAAGGTGTATCGGTTGCCTTGAGAAACGGATTCCATCACCACCTCGCGCCCATGCGCGCAGGCGATAAACCCCGTATCGCGGATGACCGGAATCGCCGCATCGGGGTCGTCAATTTCGTCGTCCTGAATCCAGCAACCCTTTCGATCGATGCGGACAAGCAGATTAGCTTGATCGATTTCGAAGCGGTACAGCGCGATCTCTTCGACCGCGAGCAGCTCGAACATGGTTTGCGTCAGGCAAATTTCCAACGACAGCCGATTGCGCTTTTCGGTCAGACGGGCAACGGATTCCAGCAACTTCTCGGGATCGAGTTCGTTCATCGACAATCCAAGGGGACCAAAAACCCGAAAATCCACTTTCCGCAGAATCGCTTTCCATCGAATCGCCGAAGTCGACCGTTCCCCGTTCAATCATCGTCGGCAGACTGCAAGTATACTGTCACATCGTAGCGTTCGCGCGGATACAATACTCGCGCTTCCCGATAGGCTTCATCTTCGTCGCGGGCGGCCACCGTATCCGCGATGCTCGCGCCACCTTCTATCGGTGTGGCATAGACCAAATATAGAGTCGGACGACATCTGGCTGGCTTTTGTTCGCGCATGGGGAGCCCCCTCATCACGGTCGGTGTCCTTCCCTGAACAAGAGCAAGTCGATACCGCAAGTATGTACCACAATGCCTTGATGCCCAAACCGATTAAGCTCGATCAGCAACTAAAAAATCAATTTTTGGAAGCCGTTGGCCGGCAACCGGGAATTGGGGTTTGCGGAAGCGAGGAAACTGGCGCTTATCCGGTCGAACCTATCGACGCTGTGCGATCCGGTGGCGATCACCGAAATCCCGATGTATCGTTGATACCTACCGCATCGATAGAAATGCGCTCGATAAAAATCGAGACCGGTCGTCGCGTCACCAACCGCGACACTGGCAACGCTAACGGCGGCGGCGGTACGGTCGCCACGCCAAATTGGTCGCAGCCGATTATTTTCCGTCCTTGCGGCCCGGATCGGCGCGGCCACCGCCGCGTCGCGCCGGGCGCGGTGGCCGGTTTTTGGTTTCGTCGCTAAAGCGAAAGCGGCCAGCCAACACGCATCCCTTCATGCCCGGATCGCAAGACCGCCCCTGAACATGTTGGCAGGTTCCATTCAATTCGTGCGGACAACCCCAACCGCTCATCAATTTTCCCCCGCTTCGATTGAACCCCAACAAAACGAGCGGCCACTCGCTTGCGAGTGGCCTTCCGGCAACTGACGGCAGAAGGCGAAATCCCGATAGCCTCCCGCCGCCTAATCGACCAATCGATCTCCAGCCCGCGCGAAATCCACGAGCATTTTTACGTTTGGTTGGCCGAGCTATTGCCGCTGGTAATAATCTGCTCCGCCAGGCATAACGGGAACGGTTATCGATCCTTTCGATGGGCGATCCGGACGCTCCGGACGCTCCGGACGATCCGGGCGATCCGGACGATCCGGGCGATCCGGGCGATCCGGGCGATCCGGGCGATCCGGGCGATCCGGGCGTTGGGTGCCATTATCCTTGGACGAACGCCGCTGCAAACGTTGCGCGGCTTGATCGCCGTAACGCTGGCGAGTTAGATCGACATTCGGGCCGGACTTATCGCGACAAATCTGCTTTTCGTCGTCGCACTTGCTGCCCTGACCTTGGGCGATCACCAGCGGCGCCTGGCCGATCAGCACCAACGCACCCAACGCCACGACCGTTTTCGCGAATTTTATCATCTCAACCTCCAGGCTCCCCGAGCCTTGTTCCGAGTGGTCTTCATACTCTACGCCGGCCAACGGCTGCACCGCAGCCAGCTTGGCGGCCATGTTGTGAAGCAAGCTATTAACGTTAGCTGAACGTCGGCCATCCGGTGAATTCTGGATGAGTTCCGGATGAATTCTGGACGGATCCCGCGCAGCCGCCAGCCGGTATGTTGCTATTATCGCAGTTTTAGCCGAAAGTCGCTGGAAGCCAACCTCTCCGCCGTTTTAACGCTGGCCGTGGAGCGATCATCGGCATCGTGGACCACGCCGGCCGCGCGCTTCAGCATATCGAACATCCCAAGCGACCCGCTTTATTTATGACCATACGAAACTTAGATGCTCTATTCAAACCCGATGCAATTGCGTTGGTTGGCGGTAGCGACAGCGACGCGATTATTGCCCGCAACCTGATGAAAAGCGGTTTCAAAGGCCCCATCATGCCGGTGGATTCCGCGCGATGGGCGCTGGAAGGGGCCATCGCGTACCGCGACATCGCCAGCTTGCCTTTACCTCCAACGCTCGCGGTCATCACCCGGCCGCTCGCGGAAACACCGGAGTTGATCCGGCAGTTGGGCGAACGCGGCGTGCGGGCGGCGGTGCTCGTCAACGAGACGCGAGGTATTCCGCAAAACGAACGCGAAGCGCTGTTTCGGGCGATCCTCGACGCCGCCAAACCTTACTTGCTGCGGGTGCTGGGACCTGGCTCTCAAGGCATCAACGTACCGCTTTCCAACCTCAACGTCAGCCTCAACCACCAGCCGCTGTTGCCCGGCCAAATCGCTTTTATCAGCGAATCCGGCACCATCGGCCAAACCGCTCTCGATATCGGCAACTACTACGGTTTTGGGTTCAGCCACCTGATCCATCTGGGCGACGGCCTCGATGTGGATCTGGCCGATATTCTCGATTACTTGGCCGGCGATTACCGGGTTCGAGCTATCCTGCTGTACCTGGAGCAAATCGGCGACGCGCGCAAATTCATGTCGGCAGCGCGACGCGTGGCACGCACCAAACCGGTCATCGTGCTGAAACCGCACCGCTACCCGGAAGAACCAAACGACGCGGTGTACGATGCAGCTTTTCGCCGTGCCGGTCTATTGCGAGTCGAAGACAGCGACGAGCTGATGCAAATGGTCGAAGTGCTCAAAGCGGCCAAGCTGGTCAACAACGACCGCTTGGCCATTCTCGGCAACAGTTCCAGCATGAGCTTGCTGGCGACGGATACCCTCTATCGTTTCGGCGGGCGGCTGGCGCAATTTTCCGAAGCCACTCAGGAGGGGCTGGCCGATCTGATCGAATCCAGCACCCTCCCCAATCCGCTCGATCTCGGCGATCAGGCCGACGATAAAGACTACAGCCGGGCGCTGGATTTTTTGCTCGCCGATCCGGGCGTGGATGGCGTCCTGGTCATCAAAACGCCCAGCGCCTTCGGCAAAACGACCGCAGTGGCCGACACCTTGATCCAGCGTCTCGCCGGCAGCCGTCGCTGCATCATCGCCAGCTTTCCGGGCCCTCAAACCGGCGCGGAAGCGCGCCGGCGATTGCTGGAGCGACAAGTCCCCACCTACGAAACGGCCAGAGGCGCAGTACAAGCGTTTATGCGCATCGTGCAGTACAAGCGCAACCAATCGCTGCTGATGGAGACGCCGCCGTCCCTGCCGGAAGAATTCACCCCCGACGTGGCGGCGGCCAAGGCCGTGATCGCCAAAGCGCTGGCTGGCGGCCGTCATCACCTCGACGAGTACGAGACGATGCAGTTGCTGACCGCTTACGGCATTCCGGTCGCGGAAACGCTGATGGCTCGCTCTCCCGACGAGGTCGCCGAAGCTGCCGCCCGCCTGAACCAGTCCGTTGCGCTGAAAATCGTCTCGCCCGATATTGCCGCCAAGTCGCAAGTCGGCGGAGTCGTCCGCTACCTGAGCACACCGGATGCGGCCCGGGAAGCGGCGATCGAGATGTTGGCGCAATTGCACGGCGTGGCGCCGGCAGCGAGAGTCGATGGTTTCGTGCTGCAACCGATGGTAGCCCGAGACGGCTCTTACGAGCTGACCGTGGGGGTCCGTTCCGGCGAGCGGTTCGGACCGGTGATTTATTTCGGGCAGGGTGGCACCGAAGCCGAAGTGATCGACGATTTCGCCTTCGGCCTGCCGCCGCTCAACATGCATCTGGCGCGCGAGATCATGGCGCAGACCCGCATCTACCAGCGACTGCGCTACAGCCTGCTGCGCCGCGCCAACCTGAACGCCCTGACTCTGACGCTGGTCAAGATCTCGCAAATGATCGTCGATCTGGACGCGCTGGTCGAGCTGCACATCAATCCGCTGTGGGTGAACGTGCGGGGAGTCGTGGCGCTGGACGCCAGAGTACAACTGGTGCCGGCCAACGGCATCCCGCGCCATCTGGCGATCCGGCCTTATCCCAAGGCATTGGAGGAAATCATCGTTTTGTCCAACGGGCGGGCGCTGCAACTGCGCCCGGTCTTGCCCGAGGACGAGCCGTCGTTGCAGGCTCTGGTGTCGCGGGCTTCGCCCGAGGATTTGCGGCGGCGCTTTTTCCAGCCGATCCGCGAACTTTCGCACGAGTTGGCAGCGACGCTGACCCAGATCGACTACGACCGGGAAATGGCGCTGGTGGCAGCCGATCCCGGCATCCCCGGCAAAGCCGGAATTTATGGTATCGCCAACCTCGGCGCCGATCCGGACAACGACCGGGCGGAGTATTCGATCATCGTGGACCGGGCGCTGATGGGTCTGGGTTTGGGTAACCTGCTAGTGCGGCGCATCATCGCCTACGCCCGAGCGCGCGGGATCGGCGAAATCTACGGCGAAGTGCTGCAAGAGAACAAACCGATGCTGCAACTGAGCCGGACGCTGGGGTTTGCCATTCACTCCGATCCCGACGACCCGGGCTTGAAACATGTTATGCTGAAGCTTCACGACGTAGGCTTATCCGCAGGGTGAATTTTGGGTGAATCCATGAGCGAAAAACGTCTTCTGGTCATCGACGACGAACCGGAAATCGGGGAATTCGTGCGCAAGGTGGCCACCGGCCTGGGTTACGAGGTACGAGTGACCACCGACGGCCACGCTTTCCAGAACGCCTATCACGAACTGCGCCCCACCACCATCGTGATGGACATGGTGATGCCCGAAATGGACGGCAACGAGCTGGTTTTATGGCTGATGGAACAGCACTACGACGCCAACTTGATCATCATCACCGGCTACAATCCCGACTACGCCAAAGATGCTCGTCTGCTGGCAGAATTCAAAGGGTTGCGTTCGGTGATTACCCTCATCAAGCCCATCCGGCTGGACAAACTGCGCAAAGTGTTAAGCGACGGCTAAACGGTCTGCTCGCAGCCTAGCGCCGGCGACCGCCGCGCGCTTCCGATCCCGGCCGGCGTGCCGCTCAACACCGCCGCGCAACTCTCGCCGAAGCGTGGCCGAGGTACCGCGCTCCAATTGGAGCGCCGCCGGTTCTCAGGCCGCACGCGTCGAAGCGGCTTTGAAATAATCCGGTCTATCGGACCCAGCCTATCCCGGGCTCACGGATTGGGACGAGCTGCGGCGTTTTGCGGAAGCGTGCAGCGATAGCAAGACGCTTCGGCCCAAGGGCCGTAATTCGCTTGCACGTCGCGCCGATGCCAGCTATTTTTTTATGGTAGATACTCCTCTCGTTTTGCGGTCCGGATTTTGTCAAAACGCCTACTATCGAAGAATTCTCCCGACTCTTCCCGCGCCCGGAGAAGGGGGCTTTCACGCAATTTCTTCGCTCTATCCAAAGCCTTAACGCAAGATTTCATCGGCCTCGACACGGGCTATCGGCTGGCCGACGGCCGGACGACCCGTCGTCACTATCTGGATTCCGCCGCTTCGACGCTGGCGTTGCGTTGCGCTCGCCACGTCGCCGACGAACTGCTACGCCATTACGCCAACACCCATAGCGAACTGCACTTTTCCGCCCGGATCGCCAGCCATGCCTACGACTGGGCGCACGCGCGGGTGCTGGATTTCGTCCAAGCCGACCCCGAGTGCTACACCGCTTTCTTCGCCGGCAGCGGC
>DEHU01000269.1 GCA_002352125.1 Competibacteraceae bacterium UBA2792
TTCGTATCCTCGCAATGTGGGTTTGAAAATCGCGAGGGCAAACTCCCTCGCATCGATCAACGGCGCCTTATCTGCCCGCCTTCGGGCGGGAAAGATCGAAAGTTCCGTCGTCTTGATTCGATCACTGCACGCCATGTGCCAAGAACAAGAAATTGTTTTTATTTGCAATTTAACATCAAACTTTTTCGAACGGTTCAAAACGAACCGGCGTGCATCCATTTTGACCCGTTCGGATCGCTTTCTTTCCGACCCCTAGCCTCCCTTGATCGAGGGCAGCTTGGAAACCAAGCGCAGCGACACGGTCAGCCCTTCCAATTGATAGTGCGGGCGCAAAAAGAACTTCGACGTGTAGTAACCCGGATTACCTTCGACTTCCTCCACGACCACTTCAGCGGCAGCGAGCGGTTTCTGGGCCTTGGTTTCGTCGCTGGAAATGGCGGGATTGCCGTCCACGTAGTTATAAATCCACTCCTGCAGCCAAAGCTGCAACTGGTCACGCTCCTTGAATGAGCCAATCTTGTCCCGCACCATGCACTTGAGATAGTGCGCGAACCGGCATACCGCGAACAGATAGGGCAGGCGAGCCGACAAATTGGCATTGGCGGTCGCGTCCGGATCGTCATATTCGGCTGGCTTCTGGAGCGACTGCGCGCCGATGAAGGCGGCAAAATCCGAGTTCTTCTTGTGAATCAGCGGCATGAAGCCATTTTTGGCCAACTCTGCCTCGCGCCGGTCGCTGATCGCAATCTCGGTCGGACATTTCGCGTCCACCCCGCCGTCGTCGGTCGGAAAAACATGGGTGGGCAAATTCTCCACCGCACCGCCGGATTCGATGCCCCGAATTCGGGTACACCAGCCGTACAGCTTGAAGGCCCGGTTGATATTGGTGGCCATGGCATAGGCGGCGTTAGCCCAGGTGTATTTATTGTGGTCGGCGCCCTCCACATCCTCCTCGAAATCGAACTCCTCAACNNTCGAAATCGAACTCCTCGACCGGGTCGGTTTTCGACCCGTAAGGCGTGCGCGCCAAAAATCGCGGCATGGCCAAACCGATGTAGCGGGAATCCTCGGAATCGCGTAACCCACGCCAGCCCCCGTATTCGGGAGTTTGGAAAATCTTGGTGAGGTCGCGCGGGTTACTCAGCTCTCGCCAAGACTCCATCTGCATCACGGAAGGCGACGCGCCAGCGATGAAAGGCGTATGAGCGGCGGCGGCGATCTGGGACATTCCCCGCAACAGTTCCACGTCGGGCGGGCTATGGTCGAAATGGTAGTCGCCGACCAGACAACCGAACGGTTCGCCGCCGAACTGGCCGTACTCCTCCTCGTAGATTTTCTTGAAGAACGGACTTTGATCCCAGACGACTCCCTTGTATTTCTTCAGGGTCTTGCTCAATTCGTTCTTGGAGATGTTCATCACCCGGATTTTCAACATCTCGTCNNGCGATCATCGACTCGATGGATTTGAGCACATCCTTGGAAATCAGGGTCGTGTGCTGCAAAGCCTGTTCGGCCAGGGTACGGACGGCGTGCTCCACCGCCTCCTTGGCCTGGTCCGACTTGGGCTTGAACTCGCGTTGCAGCAATGAGGAAAATTCGTTGGCTTCCAGCGTTTCGGCTTCAGCAGGCTGGACCTGAGCGTTGGCATCGGTTTCGGCCATGGCTTATCACTCCTCGGCGGCGGATTTTTCGCTGTCCTGGGGCTTGGGGGCAGCCGCCAGGGATTGCAGCAGGGTCGGATCGTTGAGCACCTTGGCGATCAAATCCTCCGCGCCGGTTTTACCGTCCATGTAGGTCATCAGGTTGGTGAGTTGCTGGCGAGCTTGCAGCAGCTTGTTCAGGGCATCCACCTTGCGCGCAACCGCCGCTGGCGAAAAATCGTCCATGCTTTCGAACGTGATATCCAGGCTTAGCTCGCCCTCGCCGGTCAAGGTATTGGGCACCCGGAACGCCACGCGCGGCTTCATGGCCTTCATGCGGCTGTCGAAGTTGTCCACGTCGATCTCGAGAAATTTGCGATCCGCTACGGGTGCCAGCGGATCGACCGGCTTGCCAGACAAATCGGCCATCACGCCCATCACGAACGGCAACTGCACTTTTTTCTGCGAGCCGTACACCTCGACGTCGTACTCGATCTGCACCCGTGGCGCTCGGTTGCGAGCGATAAATTTCTGACTGCTCATCGCCATCGAAATATCTCCTCTTTAAATCAAACTCTGATCGTGTTTATGTCGGCTATCCGACACGGTGACCCGCTCCGTCCGTCAACTATTACAGAAAATAGTATAGCTAGCTAGTCGGAATATTCGTCTTGGGTCTCGCTCTGGATGCCAAAAATCAGGCTCGCTTGCTCGGCTCCGCCGGGGGCGAGATCGTTCAAGATCGACATAAAATCTTTGGTCACCAGTTTCTTGGCTCGTTTCAACAAAAACGGTACAGGGCTAGATGGCTCGTAGCGACTAAAGTACTCGCAAATTTTATCCATCATGCGAACCGCATCTTCGCGACTGGCGATTTCGCCGACCACCAGCCGTTGGCCAGCCGCTGCCGCGCCCGCCGGTTCTCCCTCGATCGCTTCGCCTGCTTCGGCCTCACCGGCGGGACCGACTCCCCGCCGTTGCAATTGCTCGGCCAACACATGGCGTATCTCTTTGAGCACCGCAGTCAGTCCGCTCATATCCGGCGCCTGAGTCACGCCAACCTGGTCGGTCAACAAGGACTCGACCCGCTCGACTCGACCGAAAGCATCGGCAACCGCGCTAGCGGTAGACTGCAACGTCTCCAAATCGGCGTCCTGGAACGCGCCGTCGATCTTGGCCTGAGTCGGCGGCTCCTCTTCGTCGCCCGCCACCGGCGTTAGCGTACCGGCGGCAACTTGGACATCGCGCAGGCTAAATCGTCCCAGCGCGCGCGAACTGACCAGCGGTGTCACGCGCAGATCGCGCAGGGTGGTATCGGGATCGCACAACGCCACGATGGTGTTGATTCGCAGCGTCGGGTCGTAGTCGTCGTCGGGATCGAGCAACGGGTAAACGCCGCTCCAGTACCGCTCGATCAGTCCCTCCACCAGCGCCAGTCCCTCGGCGAAACCCAGCAATCCATCGGTTTGGAGCAAGGATCGGGCCAGATAGACGGCCGCCCGCAAATCTCTGGTGCGTTCCAGCACGGCCAGGGCCGCTTTTTTGACGCCGCGCCAATCGGGCGGTTCGGCGGCGATAATGGTATCGCCGTACTGGCGTTCNNTCGTATTCGAGATCCTCGCCGCACGGCGCGTCGGCGGCGATCTCGCTCAGCAATTCCTCGATTTCGATCACGCTCATCGTATCGTGTGCCCTCATCCGATAGTTGGCCTTCGAGTATAGCCCTGCTTGGCGCGATTATCCGGGCGGTATAGACTGAATCGTAGCGATCCAATGTGATCGATTCGATGAATTCCGNNCTGAAATTAACCATCACCAGCTATCAGCGGCTCTCCCCTGGCCAGGAAACCACCAAAATTCTAGACCGCGGATCGATCGGTATCGGCCGCGCATCGCAGAATGACTGGGTACTGCAGGACCCGGAGCGCATTCTGTCCAAAAACCATTGCACCGTGCATTATCGGGAGGGCGCCTATTTCCTCACCGATCTCAGCGTAAACGGCACCTTTCTCAACGATTCCGAGCAGCGCATCGCCCGAGACCAGACGGTTCGGCTCAACGATGGCGATCACTTTATCCTGGGTGAATACGAAATCGCGGTCACCCTGATGCCCGAAGTCGTGGATCTTGTGGAAACGGCGCTGGAAGAACCCAAGACGGACATTGTGCCAACGCCCGGCGCCAACTGGCCCGCTGCGGCGCAACCCCATCCCGCCGACGCGCACAAGAGCCCTGGTTTGGATATCTCGCTGGACATCGCCAAACCGCCATTCGAGGATATCTTCGCTGAAGGGCTGGGCGATTCTGGTCAACAACATCGCGCGGGTTCCGCTGCTCCTGGCGCGGTGGCTACCGCGCCGCCCCCGGATTTATCCCGGCCAGAGGGGCTCAGTTTCGAGCCGCCGTCGCTGGTCTCCATAGTTGTCCCCCCCAAACCAGTACCGGCGCCGGCGCCCGCACCGGAAGCGGAATCGGATTGGATGGAGCCGGAACGCCCCATAGACGTTCCGGCTCCCGTATCCGCAGCAGCCCCGGCTACCGCAGAACAACAACCGGCTGGCAATATCGAGCCCGCTGGCGAACCGCTCATTCCCGACGACTGGTGGATAACGCCACCCGCCTCGCCGGCACCGCCGCCCGTCGTCCCGACCTCGGCGATCCGAGCCCCCGAAAAATCGCCGGCACCGCCACCGACCCCCGCCGTCCGGGCTGCGCCACCGCCAACGGAGGAACGCCTCGAAACTCCAGGTGCCCCCCCGCGACTGGCACCGGCGGCTGGTGCCGAAACGGCAGCGGCCAGCATCGACACGCTGCTGCAGGCGTTTTGCGAAGGGGCTGGCTTGCCGCAACTGAAACTGACCGAAGATCAACTCTCCGAAGTCATGTCCAACCTGGGCGCGATCTTGCGCGAAACCGTGCAGGGATTGATGGAAATCCTGCTCGCCCGCAGCGACGTCAAGGGCGAGTTCCGGCTGGACCGCACGACTATGGGTCCCGTGGAAAACAATCCGCTCAAGACGCCACCCGGCCGGCCGCCGCTCAGCCCGGAGGAGGTCATGGTCCTGCTGCTGGTCAAGCAAAAGGATGCCTACATGTCGCCGGTACAAGCCGTGCGCGAAGGCTTCAACGACATCAAAGCCCACCAACTGGCGGTCGTGGCGGGTATTCAAGCGGCTTTGAGCCGCTTGCTGGAACGGTTCGACCCGAGCAACCTGGAAGCCCACCTCGAACAAAGCGTGCTCGACAATCTCTGGCCGGCGAACCGCAAGGCCAAATATTGGGATTTGTTCACCGCCGAGTACCAAGCCATTGCCCGAGAGGCGGAAGATGATTTCAAGGAACTATTCGGCGACGAATTCGCGCGCGCTTACGAAAAACGGTTGCGCACGCACTGAGCTTTTGCGACTCCGATCCGACATCCGCTGCCGTTCTACGGTTTGGATGCTAGGATTTAGGGATGGCTATCCCACCCTCAACGCGGTGATGAAACGAGCGATATTCCCATGAGCTGGTACAGCAAGGTCGTATGGTCCGAAGGGATGTTCCTGCGTCCCCAACACTTCCAGCAACAAGATCGCTATCTCGAAGCGTTCGTCCGCCAATCCTGCGGCCACTTGCGCCCTTATGGCTGGGGCGTGACGGAGTTGGTTCTGGATCGAGAAGCGCTGGCGCTGGGCAAAATCGCCATCACCTTCGCCAAGGGATCGTTGCCCGACGGCACGCCTTTCAGCATTCCGGATCACGACCCGCCGCCGTCCCCGCTCGACGTCGATGCCAACGTGCGCGATGCCCGAGTCATGCTGGCTTTACCCATGCGGCGAACCGGCATGGCGGACGTGGAGCGCGGCGATCAGCAAGATACTGCCGCCCGCTATCGAGCCGTGGCGAGCGAAGTGCGGGACAACAACGTCGATACTGCCAACAACAGCGCTTTCGTAGAGACCGGCGAACCTCGATTGCGGCTGTTCCTCGACACCAAGGATTTCGGCGAATACACCTGTATCGGTATCGCCCGCATACTCGAAAAGCGGCCCGACCAAAAAGTGGTGCTGGACGAACAATACCTGCCTCCCTGCCTGGATTGTCGAGGTGTACCGGCACTCAACGGTTTCGTCACCGAAGTGCTCGGATTGCTGCACCAGCGCGGCGACGCGCTGGCCGACCGGGTGGTCGGCGCGGGCACGGCGCGCGGCGCCAGCCTGGATATCGCCCAGTTCCTGCGCTTGCAGGCCGTCAATCGCTTCGAGCCGCTGTTCGCCCACCTGGCAGCCATGCAAGGCCTGCACCCGGAAGCTTTCTACCAAATTGCCCTACAGGTAGCCGGTGAAATGGTTACTTTCACGGACAAGGCCAAACGCCGGCCACCGATGTTTCCCGCCTACGATCACGACGATTTGCGGAAAACTTTCGATCCTCTGATGCGAGAACTGCGGCGCTCGCTCAGCTTGGAAGAAGTGGACGCAGCGATCCAGATTCCCCTGGAGGAGCGGCAGTACGGCATCCGGGTCGGCATCATCACCGACCGGGAAAAACCGCTGCT
>DEHU01000035.1 GCA_002352125.1 Competibacteraceae bacterium UBA2792
TAAAAAAACCGCATCGATTTCAAACCGATACGGTTCTGTTCGACCGGGGCTGACGGTCGCTATCCCACCAGTTCGTACCACCGAATGTCTGGCGCAGCAGCCAACAATCCTTGGGCTTGGGCGAAAGCTGCCTGAATGTGCGAGGTTTGCAAGTGGGCATCGATGGCGGCATCGCTGGCCCACTCCTCCACGAAAGTGAAATCGGTCGGATCGTGCTGATTCTGGAGCAGCGTGTAGCGATAGCAACCGGCCTCCTGGCGAGTCGGTTCCAGCAGTTGCTCAAGCACAACTCGTAGCGGTGCCACGGCGTCCGGCTTGGCGACGAGACGGGCGACCATGTGGATGGTGGATGGGCTCATGCTCGGTCTATCCTCAGGGTTTACTGGTGTGCCAACGACGAATGGATAGCTTCGATCCTCAATCCACCAGAGCTTGGTAAACCAGTTGCCGGAACTGGGGACGAAGCGGATAAGTGCTGGAAGGGAACAATTGGGTTAGGAACAACGCGGTGATTTCTTCGGCGGGGTCTACCCAGAACGTCGTGCTGGCGGCGCCGCCCCAGGCGAATTCGCCGAGGGACGATAACACTTTGTTGGCGGCCGGATCGATGAGTACCGAAAAGCCTAGCCCGAAGCCTACTCCGTCGAAGGTGGTTTCGGCGAACAACGGCCGGCCGAATTTTTCGAGATCGACCCCGCCGGGCAGATGGTTTTGAGTCATGTAGCGCAAGGTCCGGTTGCTCAACAACCGGACACCGTCTAATTCGCCGCCCCGCAGCAGCATTTGGGCGAAGCGGTGGTAGTCGGCCGCAGTCGATACCAGCCCGCCGCCGCCCCACCAGCAGGCAGGACGCCGCCGCGCAGCACGGCCCATGACATCGTTGCGGATCGCGCGCGAGGTGCCGGCTTGGGGCGAGTATAAGGCGGCCAACCGGTCGAGTGCAGCATCTCCGTCCGCCCAGAACGCCGTATCGTGCATGCCGAGCGGCCGGAAGATGTGCTCGGCAAAAAATTGATCGAGGCTCAAGCCGGAGGCGACCTCGATCACTCGGCCCAACACATCGGTCGCCACCGAGTAGTTCCATTCCGTGCCTGGCTGGAACAGTAAAGGGAGACTGGCCCAGGCATCGCAGCACGTAGCGAGGTCGGCGCCTTCCGGCGTTTCCCACTCGAAGCCGGCGGCTCGGTAGAGGGTATCCACCGGGTGCGCGTGGTGAAAACCGTAGGTGAGGCCGGCGGTGTGGGTGAGCAGGTGCCAAATCCGCATCGGCTCGGTGATCGGTTCGGTCACCGGTTTCAGCGCCGACCCGCCGCGATAAATCCGCACGTCCTTGAAGGCTGGAATAAACTGGCTTACCGGATCTTTTAGCTCGAAGGCGCCGGCTTCGTACAGCATCATCGCTGCAACCGAGGTGACGGGCTTGGTCATGGAGTAGATGCGAAACAGGGTATCTCGCTCGACCGGTGCCCTGGATTCTAGGTCTCGTTGGCCATACGTGCTGAGATGAACGATCTTGCCGGCCCGGCTGACCAGAATCAGCCAGCCTGGCAGCCGTCCATCGTCTACGTACCGGGCAAAATGCGAATCGATACGAGCAAGCCGGTTCGCGTCGAACCCTACTTCGCTGGCTTCCGTTTCCACCTGTAGTTTGGTCATGGCGTTGCCTCTCGGAATGGGTGCTGTCTTGCTGGCCGAATAGTCTTCCCGGTCCGATCTTCCAGGTCAATGGCGTCTAGCTGATGGTGTGGCCCGAATTTCGCCGTGGTCGGGTTGATCGCTTTTTGTTCAATTTGAACTTTCTGTGTCAAGCCCTCGTTTTTTCTAGCCATGCCGCTTTGGCTGTTGTGGCTGTCCGAAGAGTTATCCACAGTTTTTGTGGATAACTCTTCGGATCTTTCTTGGACTGGTGTTCTTCGTGTCGAGGTGACGGCTGGGGTTTTGGCTGCTAACTTTGAGGTTAGTTTTGGGTTGATACTAAGATGATGATATAAAATCGGGATTTATTCGACCTGCATCGGCTTTCATGAAAACCGCTAACTGCCCCTCCTGCGGCGCCACGATTACGTTCCAGTCGGCCGTCTCCATCCTGACGATCTGCGCCTACTGCAAAAGCACGTTGATCCGTCACGATCTGGATCTGGAAAACGTCGGGAAGATGGCCGAACTGTTGCCCGATCCTTCGCCGATCCAGCTCGGTACCGAAGGCGTTTACCGCAAGACCCGGTTCGTCGTGGTTGGGCGCATCCAGTTGCGTTACGGCCAAGGTATCTGGAACGAGTGGTATCTGCTGTTCGACAACCAGCGTGGCGGCTGGCTTGGGGAAACGCTGGGCAATTACGCGATCACCTTTCTAATCCACCCTCCCGAATCGCTGCCGCCCTTTTCCGAACTGCGTGCCGGCACGAACGCGACCCTGAAAGGCCGCGCCTTCCAGGTCACCAACATCGAATCGGCTCGATGCATCGCTGGCGAAGGCGAACTGCCGATTCGGGTCGGCGCCGGCTACGATGCGCCGGTGGTGGACTTGCAAGCTGCCGGCAACGCGTTCGCGACGCTCGATTACAGCGAGAACCCGCCGCTGGTGTTCGTCGGCGAACAAGTGCGTTTCGACGATCTGAAGTTAACTCGGCTACGCGAGGTCATGCCGGTCGGTTGGGAAACCGATGCCGGCATCCGGGCGGAATCCTTCCAATGCCCCGGTTGCGGCAGCTCGCTGACCATCCGCGCCAAAGGCTATACCGAGTCCCTGGCCTGCGGCACCTGCGGCGCCATCATCGACATCGCGGATCCGAACTTTCGCATCCTGTCCACCTTCAAGGCCCGAATCAAACACGAGCCGGTCATTCCGCTCGGGACGCGCGGCAAGCTGGACGACACCGAACGCGAGGTCATCGGCTATCTGCGCCGAACGGTCACGGTGGAAGACGTGGATTACGAATGGAGCGAATACCTGCTGTTCCATCGAGAGCAGGGCTTTCGCTGGCTGGTGGAATACAACGGCCACTGGAACCTGATCCAAACGACCACCGAACCGCCGCTGGTAACCGGCTACGGCGCCAAAAGTCGGGCCTCTTACGAGGATCGGATTTACCGCCACTTCCAAACTGCCAAAGCCAAGGTCACTTACGTGCTGGGCGAATTTTACTGGCGGGTCAAGATCGGCGAACGCTGCGAGATCCGAGACTACATCGCTCCGCCGTTGCAACTGAGTCTGGAACTCACCAACAGCGAAGCCATCTGGTCGCGAGCCGAATACATCGAGCCGGAAACGATCAAGACCGCGTTTCGAGTGGAACAGCCGCTACCGGCGCGGATCGGGATCGGTTCCAACCAGCCCTCGCCCTACGAAGCGCAGCGGCCCAAGTTTCGACGGCTGCGCTGGCTGTTTTTGGGTCTGCTGATCGTCGGGCAGATCGTCACCGTTATGCTGTCCTCCGACCAACGGGTACACCAGCAAACCTTTCTGTTCGACGCCACGACCAAAGATAAGGCCTTGACCTCCGAACCGTTCGCTCTAAGCGGACGAGCTACGAACCTGGTGATCCGCGCCGAGACCAATCTCGACAACAACTGGATTTATCTGGATTTGGCGCTGATCGAGCGCGACACGGGCGCCAGTCGCGAAATTGGCCGCGAAATCAGCTATTACCAGGGTGTAGACGAGGGCGAACGATGGTCCGAGGGCGATGCGAGCGACGAGGCGGCACTGTCCGAAGTTCCCGCCGGCATTTACTATTTGAGCATCGAAGGCGAATTGCCCCCCACTTCGCCCACCGTGACATGCACTTTCACGATCTTCCGCGACGTGCCAAGCTGGAGCAACTTCTTCCTAGCGTTGCTGGGTTTGCTGATCGTACCGTTCATCTTTCGCTGGCGAGCGCGGGCGTTCGAGCGAAGCCGCTGGGCAGACAGCGATCACGGCCCATCCGGCACGGGAGAAAAAGACGATGACGGCGAATGATCCATCCGAGCCGGAGCATCCCGACCCATGCTATATCGCAGCTACCTGATCGGCGGAATCCTAATTTTGGTGCTGTTCGCCACCGCCCAATACCGGGGTTGGAGCGTCTTCGGCGCCAGCGAGGCAAAAAGTCCGCCGGGCACGACGCGCGGGGTTTACCACAAATAATCAAAAATAAACCGGCGTTTGCTTTTTTTGCGCTTAAAAAGCGAACGAAACGTCCTCGGATCGGAGCTATTTGTCAAGAAAATGCTAGAATATTCCCTATATTTCCTCATTATCTGTTTCATCGGGCACCCATCACGGCGAGGCGAAATCCGGAATGTTGCAACAGATTATTCCCGAATCTAACTATCTGATGCGGATGGCCGACGGCACCATTAAACAGGTCAATCCGTTCACCGGAACGGAAGTGTGGACCGTTCCCGGCCGCGGCAACCGTCCGCTCGGCGTGAAGCCTCCAAACCCTGCTCCCCTCGGCCCCAAGCAGCTCGACACCTACTGCGCGTTCTGCGCCCGGAACTATTTGGATACGCCGCCCGAGAAAGCGCGGCTGATCAAAACCGGCGATAAATTCGTCACCCTGCGCCATCTTCCGGTCGATGCGCTGCTCGACACGGTGGCGGAGTTCCGCCGCATTCCCAACTTGTTCGAGATCGTTTCCTTCGATTACTGGCGGAAGAATTTCGGTTATCGGCTCCCGGATGCCATCGAGGCGCACAAACGCAGCTACCTGGCCTCCGAAGGCGGTCGCCAACATGTCCTCAGGATGTCGGAACAGCGGTTGAAAGCCGCCGGGTTCGACGAATCCGCCTGGGATCGGATGTCTTTGGACGAACGGCTACAGTTCGCCAACGCTTTCTTCGGCGGCGGCCACGAGCTGATCGTCGCCCGGCGCCACTTCGTCGACGGCGCCACCCACGACGATCAACTGGCTTCCTCCGGCACGCTAACGCCCGAAGAGCACTACCAGTATTTGCGTTTCACCATCGACGCCATGCGCGATATTTACGTCAACAATCGCTACGTCCGCTACGTGGCGGTGTTCCAAAATTGGCTGAAGCCGGCCGGAGCATCCTTCGATCACCTCCACAAACAATTGGTGGCCATCGACGAGCGCGGCGTCCAAAACGAACTGGAGCTGCAACGGGTCCGGGCCAATCCCAACCTTTACAACGAAGCCGCCGTCAATTTCGCTGCCTACCGCAACCTCGTGGTCGCCGAAAACGATCACGCCATCGCCTACGCCGGTTTCGGTCATCGCTTCCCCACGCTGGAAATTTTCTCCAAGAGCGAGCGCAGCCAGCCCTGGAACCACTCCGCCGAAGAGTTGCGCGGCGTGTCGGATCTGGTTCATGCCTGCCACGCCGCCAGCGGCTCGGATATTCCCTGCAACGAGGAGTGGTACTACAAACCGCCCGACGTGGATGTGTCCATGCCGTGGCGGGTATTGATCAAGTGGCGGGTTTCGACGCCAGCCGGCTTCGAGGGCGGCACCAAGATTTACGTCAACACCATCGATCCCGAGACCTTGCGCGACCGGGTAGTGCCACGGCTGTTCCAGCTCAAAAACGAGGGTCGGATCGCCCCGATGAAAATCGCCTTCGAGTGCGCCTGCGTACCCAACTGCCTCCGCTACAACCCGGCGGTACGGCAGCAGGAATCCTCTCACCCGGAATTCCCGCCGCTGTCCGGCGGTCCATCCCAAACCGAATGATCGCGCCCTCCAAAACGAGACCACCGTTTTCTGCCCCGATCCCAAAGGCAAGGGAAATTCCCGGTCCCATGTCCGTCAAGCGGTGGATTTAGCTTTGCGGATATTCAGTTTCTGCATTCGAGAACGCAGCGTGCTGGGATTGAGGTCCAGAATGGCCGCTGCACCCTGCTCGCCTTCGATCACCCAACGCGTGCGTTCCAGCACCTTGAGGATATAAGCTCGCTCCATATCCTCGAAAGAAACCAATTGCTCAGGAATAGTCTTCGTTTCCTGATCTTCCAAGCGGAGTTCGAGCGCGTTGTCGATTTCCAACAAAGGACCACGAGCGAGAATGGCCGCTCGTTCGATCACGTTTTGCAGCTCCCGGATATTGCCCGGCCACGAATAGCGCAGTAGCCGATCGCAGGCTCTCGGCGACAAATCGCGAATCGACTTGCCCATTTTCCGGGCAAATTTGTCCAGAAAAAAACGGGCCAGCAACGGAATATCGGTCGGACGCTCGCACAAAGATGGCAAGCGAATGGGAAACACGTTCAGCCGGTAATACAAATCGGCGCGAAACCCACCTTCCTTGATCATCTTGGCCAAATCGCGATTGGTGGCGGCGACCAATCGCACATTGACTTTCAAAGTCTGCGTGCCGCCGACCCGCTCGAATTCCTGATCCTGCAACACCCGCAACAGCTTGGCTTGGGCGCTGGCGGTCAGCTCGCCGACCTCGTCCAGAAAGAGGGTACCGCCGTCGGCCAGCTCGAAGCGGCCCTTGCGCTGGGCGGTCGCGCCGGTGAATGCGCCCTTTTCGTGGCCGAACAGTTCGCTTTCCACCAACTCGCCCGGCAACGCGGCGCAATTCACGTTGACGAACAATTTATCGCGCCGGTCGCTCGAATCGTGAATCGCCCGCGCGATAACGCTTTTGCCTGTGCCCGTCTCCCCCGTCAGCAACACGGTCGAATCGGTACCGGCCACCTGCTCGGCATAAGCAAAGGCCTCTCGCATGGCTGGCGAATCGCCAACGATGTGGTCGGGAGTCTGTCTAGTCTTGATTTCTTCTTGTAGGTAGACGTTTTCCAGTTGCAACTGCTTGAGAGTTTCCTCGGACCGCCAACGCTCGGTCACGTCCCGCAGAATCACGGTGAAAAATTGTTGGCCGCCGATTTCCAGTGGCGAAAGCGTAGCCTCTACCGGAAATTCCTCGCCGTCGTAGCGCCGGGCCGTCAATCCTTCCGGGGCCCATAGTTGCCGAGAATTCACGGTGGCGGGCTGAAGTGCCAGACAATACCCCTTGAGCAGATTGCCGAATCGTTTGGAGAGAAAAAGCTCGAACGGTTGGCCGATGGCCTGTTGCGCTCCACAACGAAACACCTTCTCGGCGGCGGGATTGAACAAGCTGATGCGATGCCCGGCGTCGATGGTAACGATGGCGTCCATGGCGCTGGCCAGCACGCTGGCTAGTCGTTCCTCGCTCTTGCGCAGCGCCAGTTCGGCCCGCTTGCGCTCCAATTCTGCCCGGGCGCGAGCGGCGAAAATCCGAAGAAGCGACATGCCACGGAATTCTTTGACCATCGGCTGGTTATGCATGACGGCCAGATGGCCCATCATTTCGTTTCCCGATTCGGACACCAGCGGCACACCGAAATAGCTCTCGATACCCAGCTCCTTGAGCTCCGGATGCCGGGGAAACATCTCGTACACCTTGCTGGTGTAATACACCGTTTCGCCGCGAATCACGATCTCGCAAGGCGAGCCGTCCAGATCGAATTCGATATTGTCGATAAGCTTGCCGTCGAACCAGAACGCCAAGGTACGCACCCTAATGCCGCCTGCCAACAGTTCGCTGACGAAGGCGTGACGCACGTTCAACGCTTGGGCGAGTTCTCGCACCAAGGCGTAGAAGAATTCGGTGCCGGTCGCGGTGGCCGTGCCCTCGACGATCGCCTGCAAGGCCAAATACATGGCATCCCCCTCGTCTGGAGGCAGGAGCACCGGATCGCCTCGCGGGGCGGATTGTTTGTCTACGGGCGGCGCGACCGCTTCATTCATGCAAAAATCCTCCAGAGACGGCTTTTTCGACGAAAACCACTGGATCATCATATAGCAGGTTTCGTTGCGCTTTTCGACTCAATTAATCGATATTGTGATTCTTTATTGATACATTTTTTTGAGATCACGCTGGTTTTGCTGTAATCAGTCCTGCCAAAAGAGCAGGTTTGATTCCATTATGTCGATCATGCTCGGCGCGTTTTCAAAAATGGTGGACAACGAAAACGGACGCTAAAAAATAACGGAGGAAATCATAAGAAGGAAGCAAGAAGGGGCGGCGTAAAGCCGTCCTTTCTTGACAGGATCGCTACTGGTCCGGTAACCGCTGCAATCGTGCCGGTCACCGGTTACAGTTATTTATCGTTAAAACCAGTTTTGATTTCATTTTCGTCCAGCATCCCATCCTTGTTGGTGTCCATTTTCTCCCACGCTGCCATATCTTTACTGTGTTGCATGTATTCATCTTTGGTGATCTTGCCATCTTTATTGGCGTCCATGATATGGGCCGTCGACATATTGAATCCCTGAACGGCAAATGCCGTACTCATCATCAGACTGGAAAACAAAACACCGGTCAGTTTGATCAATTTCTTCATTGCAATTTCCTCGGTCAAAGCACGCTTCGTTGATACGTAGTAGTACTGCCGCCCGATGGCGGTAGCGCTTCGGACGTGGATATCGACTCGATTATCGATGGCTAGCGAATCGTATATCCACGTCGGAAACACTATCCCGCAAGAACGTTCATCGTCCAAAAAACTCCAATTTCTCAAAGAACGACCCAATCAAGTTTTTCTATTGGGTTGCTGCTACCAAAGCTCCCCTTTAACGTACAGCTTGCTAAGTATCGTCACTTGCAAGAGGATGGCTTTCAGGAAAGCGGACTGCATCCGTTCGATTTCCTGCGCCGCGAGACCACCGCTAACCAGCAAGGAGCGCACGGTGGCAACCAGCGGGAAAGACAGCGCGATGAGATAACGGAAGCCCGGCAATGCCGCCGATATCGTTTGCGCCGACCGTTCCGGTGGAAGATCGGAATACAGCGAATACAATCGCTTGAGCCAAGGCGGCTCATGCGGAGAAAAGCAGGTTTCGCTCAACCATTGCCGGAACAGGCGGCGAACGGTCGCGGAACCGTCCGCCGAAGCCGTCATGATGTTTTCTTGGCAAACCGCCGCCAACGCCGTCGCCAATGCCGGATAGGCGGCCACCATGCCGAGCACCATATCCAGATAATCGTCGGTCTGCCCTTTCAAAACCCGCCAAAGTTTTCGCAGGGCGCGTTCGTCGTCCGAGGAAAAAAGACCGATCCGCCACAGCAATTCGACCTCTTCGGCAGACGGAAACCCCGGTGGAATAGCCGCAGCCACCATGTCCTCGCCGACAAGCTGAGCGTTGTTCATGGAACATTATTCCGTCGGCTCGTGGAAAACGGTGGATCAGCGACGGACCAAGCGGCCAATCAGATAATCCAGGGACAGTTTGCCGGGACCGTGGCAGATCGTGATCAGCAACAACAATCCCCAAACCTGATGATCTTTCAAGCCGGCCTCCATCAGTTCCGGATAGGAAACGACGGCCAAGATGTTGAACACGAACAACGCCAGCGCGGCATAGCGAGTCCCAAGACCCAGCAGCAAGAACACTGGCAACAGCAATTCCGCCAACGTCCCCAAATAAGCCGCCAACGTCGGCGATAACAACGGTACGTGGTATTCATACTCGAACAAGGTGAAGGTGCTATCGGTCGGAAACACGCTCAGCGGATAGTTGAAGGCATGCCCGAATAGCATGAAGCTGCCGGTGACGGTCTTGGTCAGCCCGGAAGCGAAGAAGGCAGCGGCAACCCAATAGCGGGCCAACAAATCGGCCACGGGCGTCAGCAGCTTTGCAGTTTTGTGAAACAACGCATCGGCTTTTTTCGCGACGGGCACGATTTTCGCCCAAAACGAATGTTGAGGTGGGTTGGCGAACGTATCGGTGGCAGTCATCATTGGGGTTCCTCTCTCTGGTGGTTGCTGTCAGTGATCAAGAACTTGGTAAATGGAAGGCGACCAAGACGCCTTGCGAAACGTGCCGGCGGAAACACCCCGGCAAATCGAACGGCGACTGTGCGGCTATCGCCCGCTCGCAGGCCGAAGCGAAATCGCTATTGCCGGCCAGGGCGCGCAACAGATCGAATTCCCCGTCTTCCAGGGGACAAAACTCGATGTCCAAATTCTCGCGGCGGACGATCAACAGCTTGACGCCGCCCTCACTCAAATCCACCAGCGAATCGCCGGTGCGATCATCTTGGTTGACTTGCCAGATCCGCAGAATCGGGAAAGCGGATTCCAGCAGGCGGGCGGCGGGATGAAGCTCGAAGTGCAAAGCCCCTTGCCGCTCGGCGGGTACTCGCGCCAGCGCCGCCAAATCGAGCGGTGGATGACCGGCGGCATGAAAAACCTGGTGATACGCCCATTCCAGCCGGGCGACATCGGGTAGATAAACCAGCTCGGCCGCTGGCACAAACGATTGGAGAAACGCCGGAAAGTGCTCGCCGAACTCGTGTAAATCGCCAGAGCGAGACGGATGGCGCGCGATATATTGCGCCGCTGCATACCGGAAAAACTCCTCGCCCACCATGCGGCGCACCACCGGATAGACCGCTTCGAGCGCACCGGTCAGGCCGAGCACGGCGTTGTTGCGATAAATCTGCAAGCGACGCGCACCGCTTAGCCCTGCCGCCCGAACGTGTTGGTCAAAATCGCCGGCGCCATCTAGCACTGCGGCGGCAAAACCGATTTGCAGTTCACGCAGCCCGAGCATGGCGTTCCTCCAAAATCGCGTCCGCCCGTTGCACTTCGTCCACCAGCACCGCCAGTTCGGGCAAGTCGGTGTCCCATTCGATCAGGGTTGGAATTGGTCCGAAGCGTTGCACCGCTTGGCGGTAGAGCGCCCAGACCGCCGGCCAGACCGGCCGGTTGTGGGTATCGATCAATATCTCGCCGTCGTCGAAGCGGTTCACGGTAAACCCGGCCAGATGGATTTCCCGGACGAGGTGACGCGGCACCGCTCGCAGGTAACCACCGGCATCGAAACCGTGGTTGCTGGCGCTGACGTAGATGTTGTTCACATCCAGCAACACGCCGCAGCCGGTGCGCTCGGCCAGTTCGACGAGGAATTCCCATTCGGGAATGGCCGATTCGATGTATTGCAGATAGCTGGACGGGTTTTCGATCAGGATTTGCCGGCCGAGAACATCCTGAACTTGAGCCACCCGCGCGATCAGGTGATAAAGCGCTTCGTCGGTATAAGGCAGCGGCAACAAATCGTTGAAGTAGCGTCCACCGACCGACCCCCAGGACAGATGCTCGGAAACCAGCGCCGGCTCGAATCGCCGGATCAGCTCTTTGAGCTTGGCCAAGTGCTGCCGGTCGAGCGGGTCGGTCGAACCGATCGACAGACCGACGCCGTGCAGACTCAACGGATAATGGGGACGGATGCGTTCCAGATAATCCAGAGGCTTGCCGCCCGCGCCGAAATAGTTTTCGCTGTGAACCTCCAGCCAGCCGACCGGCGGCCGCGTTTCCAGAACCGCGTCGTAGTGTTCGGCCCGCAGGCCGATCCCGGCTTGCGCCGGGATCGAGCTGGGACCAAGCCTGGACGGAGCCAGCTTGGTGCTCATCGTGACCGCCTTAGGATTTCGGCTGGGTGCTGCCGCCGACGATCTTTTCGCAGGTTCCCTTGGGAACGTAGACCCAGGAATCCCCCTGACCGTCTTTACTGGCCTGACCGGCGCAGGCGTGCGCGCTGGTCTGGCAGTCGTTTTTGCCAGCCTTGACGATGCCGTAGCACTTCTCGGCGCCTTTTTCTTCAGCAGCGATGGCTTGACCGGCAGTGGCGACCAGACCCAGGGCGAAAACGCTGGCGAGGGCAGAATTGACGAGAGTTTTGCTGTTCATGATCGATGACTCCTCATTTTGAGATTGGCGAAAGTTGACAACATCGAACGTTTTGCGAGATAGCTATTTCCCGCGATTGCCTAGCGACCCGATTTGGCAGATCGCCCTGGCGCGTCTGGATGTACCGCCGATTTGGCCTGAACCCGTCTAGGTTAGGTTTGCGTAGGGGCTTTGACCTGCGGCGGTGACCCGCGAGAACCTAGATCAAACCCCGTGCCAACTCGGCAATTAAATTAAATATCTATATTTATCAATAAATTGATAAAAAAACAGCGAGATAAATGTCTTGGGGAAGCAGATGGGAGACCGCGTTATTTCGCGGGCGCCGCGACATGACGCGGCGGGAAACGAATTCGACTTCGAGCCGATCTAGGCAGAACGCGAAACGGTGGAAGCGCTGGCAAAATCACCTTTACCGCATCGAGCGTATCCCAGATGGAGTTGTTCGCCAGCGCTCGAAAGTTGGCGAACCGCAACAATTGAAGACCTAACTCTTGGCTCGGGGATTAGAGAGTCGGAGGGTTAACCGCATCCGATTACCCATAATTTT
>DEHU01000073.1 GCA_002352125.1 Competibacteraceae bacterium UBA2792
AGCGGACCAGCGGATCCCAGACGGTTGTTTCGGTTGTGGGAGAAATGCTCACGAGAAAAGGTATCCAGGTGGCCTCCCCATCGATGCTGGGGAGGATAGTCTGACGGATCCGAATTTGCCGTTCAGTCGGCTTCTTCGGCGACTAGCTTGCCGGTCTTGATCTCGTAATACANNGTGTCTTCATAGGCCTTGGTGACTTTGCCGGGGTGCGCCTTGAGGGCCATTTCGGTTGCCTGCTCCTTGGTGATCTCGTGCGTGGCGGTTGCGGCGGCGGGCTGGTGGCTAGCGGCTGGTGTGGCGTCCTGGCTCTCGGTGGCGAAGGCGGCGCCAGCGAAGGTGGTGACGACGGCCAACACGGCGGCAGCGGAAAACGCGATACGTTCGTTCATTCGATTTGTCTCTCGATCGATTGCGGGAAAAGGGAAACTGGTTGTCGGGTCTAGCCGGTTCGACGGATGAGGCCATGACCGTAGACCGTAGGGCGCCACTTTAGGATAAAGACCTGAATTCAACCTTAAACTCCCTGCGCCGGCCACGTCGCGAGAAACCGGACCCAAAAGAAGTTTTCGAGCTCTCCGCAACTGATACGCCAACATGAATTAATATAATCTGCCGCGGTTGTTCGAGCGTCTCGCCGTCCGGTGTACTCCCATTTCGCCGGATGAATGCGCTTATCGCGGTCAAGTTGGTCCAAACCGATTTCGGGTGACCGGTTTTCTAGCTTTCGACATCAGGTAAGGTATGAAACGTTTCGTGAAGGATCTACTGCAAAGTCCCGGCGCCGCTTCGCTGGCATTGTTCACGCGGGAAATCTGGGCAAATCCGCGTGCCATGGGGGCCGCCTGTCCCAGCGCGCCGATGCTGGCCGGCTACATGGCGTCCCGCGTGCCGACAGATCGCGATGGGTTAGTGGTAGAACTGGGAGGAGGAACCGGCGCGGTAACCGCCGCTTTGCTCAAATACGGGGTTCCGCCGTGGAAGCTGGTGGTGGTCGAACGGTCGCCGACGCTGGCCCATCACCTGCGCCAACGCTTTCCCCAATTGCGAATCATTCAGGGAGATGCCGCCCAGCTCGCGCAACTGCTGGGTCAAGAAAGATCGAAGAAGGTCGGTAGCATCGTTTCCAGTCTGCCGCTGCGATCCTTGCATCCGGCTACCACCCGGGCCATTGGCCACCAGTTCGAGACCCTGCTCGATCCCGGCGGTTTGCTGATTCAGTATACCTATGATCTGCGCGGTACCCGCGCCCGCTTGTTGCCCAGCTTCCGCCGGCTGTCCGGCAAGATCGTTTGGAGCAATCTGCCGCCGGCGCGAGTGGAAGTGTTCGAGCGCAAGGAGTGATCGAGCGATCAGCGCCGGGTTTTTTCCTGCTCGGCCGCCTGCTCGGCTTGAATCGCGGTCAGGGCGATGGTGAACACGATGTCTTCCACCAGCGCCCCGCGCGACAGATCGTTGACCGGCTTGTTCAAGCCTTGCAACATCGGTCCGATGCTGATTACGTCGGCGCTGCGTTGCACGGCCTTGTAGGTGGTGTTGCCGGTGTTGAGATCGGGGAAGATGAACACCGTCGCCCGCCCCGCCACTTGGCTGTCCGGCGCTTTGCTTTGCGCCACCGTCTTGATCGTCGCCGCGTCGTATTGCAGCGGACCGTCGATCAGCAAATCCGGCCGCCGTTCGCGGGCGAGGCGGGTAGCCTCCTTGACTTTTTCTACGTCGCTGCCGGTGCCGGAGGTGCCGGTGCTGTAGCTCAGCATCGCCACGCGCGGCGTGATGCCGAAGGCTTTGGCCGATTCGGCGCTCTGGATAGCGATATCGGCCAAATCTTCCGCGTTCGGGTCGATGTTGATGGCGCAGTCGCCATAGACCAAAACTTGCTCGGGTAGGCACATGAAGAAGATGGAGGAAACCAGCCGAACGTCGGGCGCGGTTTTGATCAACTGCAAAGCCGGTCGAATGGTGTTGGCGGTGGTGTGCACGGCGCCGGAGACCAGTCCATCCACCTCGCCCAAGTAGAGCATCATGGTGCCCAACACCACCGTGTCGTGCAGCTCTTCCTCGGCCAATCCCGGCGTCAATCCCTTGTGCTGGCGCAGGTCCACCATCGCGTCGATATAGCGCCGGTCGATCTGGGTCGGGTCGATGATTTCGATGTCCGGCGGTATGCTCATGCCGCGGCGCGCGGACAAGCGGTGCATGCGTCCGGCGTCGCCCATCAGCACGCAGCGGGCGATGCCGCGCTGGTGGCAAGTGATCGCCGCTTCGATCGTGCGCGGTTCGTTGCCTTCGGGCAGGACGATCCGTTTGTTGGCTTTACGAGCCCGTTCCACCAGCATGTGCTGGAACGCCGGCGGGCTGAGCCGTCGCTCCTCGATCCGGGTCAACAACGGTTCCTTCCAGTCGAGGGCGACGTGCGAGGCTACCGCTTCCACCGCCTGTTGCATGCGATCGCGATCGTCCAGCGGGATTTCCAGGTTGAGGTAGGGCAGGAACAGCACGGATTGCAGGGTACTGTAAGGGATCGTCAGCACCGGCAAGCCCGTATCGAGCGCCGGCCCGCACAGTTGCCAGACCCGCAGATCGGGTCTGAGACCGCCGGTGAGCAGGACGCCGGCGACGTGTTTGCCGCTGATCGCTGCCATGCAAGCGGCCAGCAGCAGGTCGTCGCGGTCGCCGGGAATGATCAGCATGGCGCCGGGCCGCAGTTCTTGACAGCTATTGATCAGCGTCGGGGCGCCTAGGGCGACATGGGTGACGCGCCGGTTCAGTTGCCCCTCGTTGAGAATCTGCGCGCCGATCATGTGCATGATATCGCGTACCCGTGGGGCGATCAGCTCGCGCTGCCAGGGAATGCAGCCCAGCAGCTTGAACGTTTCCGGCCAGTGCCGGGCGCACTCGGTGCGGAATTCGGCTTCGTGGCCGGGGCTGTAACCGTTTTCGGCGCGGCTGAAGTCGAAACGAATGTGGCCGGTTTGATCGACCGGCGCATCCAGCAGATTGATGACGCAGCCGAGCATGCGCTCGTGACGAATGCCGCCGTAAGCGCGGGCGACGACTTCGACCGTATCGGCGACCTGACGTGGGGTGTCCCGGCCGGGCGCGGTGACGATGACGATCTTGGCGTCTAGGCCCTGGGCCATCTTGGCGTTCAGATGGGTGCCGTAGGGTTGCTCCTCGGTGTCCATCAAACCCTCGACGATGACGACGCTGGCGTGCTGGGCCGCCTGCTCGTAGCGAGCGATGACCTCTTCGAGCAATACGTTTTCCCGGTCATGGCCCAGCAGGTTTTCCGCTTCGGCGACCGGAAGCGGTTCGGGCGGGCTCAGGCTGGAGACGATCCGCGCCAGTCGGGTCGAGCGTTCTGGGCCGGTGTCGGAAGCGTGCGGCTGGCTGATCGGTTTGCAGAAACCGACCGGAATACCTTCTCGGTCGAGCGCATGGACGAGGCCGAGGGCGACGGTGGTCAGACCGACCCGTTGCTCGGTGGGGACGACAAGAATCGCGGTAGTCATGACCGTGCCCTAGTAGATAATCGATGCTGCAATGCAGCGTAGCATACACCCGTTTCTTTCCGTGCGCCTAGCCGTCACCGGTTAGGTGCGGTCGCTCGTCATGCTTTGCCCGATTCTGGACGAGACAAGAATTTCAATGAGTTTCCCGATCCAATCGATCGGCCAGTTCGCGCAACTCGGGGGCAACGATCACCGTATAGGGCGGCGCGGTGCGATTGCTGCGCAGCGCGGGGGGCAGGGCGGCCAACTGTGCCCGAACCCGATTGCGGATGACGTCTAAAGGCTCTGGCGGCGCCAATCGCCGACCCTCGACCATGACCGGTTGCAGTAGCGGCTCGCCCGGTTGCGGATACGCCTCCAGGCCGAGGCAGTCGGCGGCGAACGCTCCATCGGCCTCGGTACGCCGGTACACTTGTTTTCGACCCGGCCAAGTGGCTTTGCCTTCGGAACGCTTGCGCCGGGGTTTATCGGCGTACTCTTGCAGCTTGTAGACCAGTTCCACGGTCGGTGCGTCGGTGGAGATATCCAGCCGGGTGCCGATGCCGAAACCGTCGATGGGTGCTCCACGGGCCAACAGTTCTTGCAGGCGGTATTCGTCGAGATCGCCGCTGGCGAAAAGGGTGATCTGGCGCAGGCCGCCTTCGTCGAGAATGCGGCGGACTCGCCGGGCGTTCTCGCCGAGGTCGCCGCTGTCGATGCGCACGCCTTTGATGGCAATGCCCCGCGCCTGGAGGTGGGTCGCGAGTGCGGCCAGTTTGCGAGCGGCGGCCTCCGTGTCGTAGGTGTCCAGCAGCAACACGACGTTGTCGGGTTGGGCGGCGGCGAAGTGCTCGAAAGCGTCTTCTTCGCGGTCGTGCGCCTGGACCAATGAGTGGGCCATGGTTCCGAACAAGGGAATGCCGAACCGCATCCCTGCGAGCACGGTCGCGGTACCGCCGAAACCGGCCAAGTAGGCCGCCCGGGCGGCGAGCAGCCCGGCTTCGGCGCCGTGAGCGCGCCGCATTCCGAAATCCACCAGCAGCTTACCGGGCGCAGCCAGCACGCAGCGGGCGGCTTTGGACGCGATCAAGGTCTGGTAGTGGATCAGATTGAGCAAGCGGCTTTCCACCAGTTGCGCCTGCGGTAGCGGGGCGATGATCCGTAAGATCGGTTCGTCGGCGAAGAACACCGTTCCTTCCGGCAGCGCGTGAACCGTGCCGGTAAAGCGAAATTCCGCCAGGGAATTTACGAATTGCGAACTAAAACGGCCGCAGTTGGCGAGCCAGTCCAGCTCATCGGCCGAAAAATGCAAGGTTTCCAAATAATCCAGCGCCTGCTCCAGTCCTGCGGCAAGCAAAAAGCCGCGCTCGGGTGGCAGCCGGCGAACAAACATTTCGAACACGGCCGTCTCTTGCATGCGTTCGGCATGATAGGTCTGGAGCATGGTGAGCTGGTAAAGATCGGTCAGTAGCACGCTGTTTGCGATGGTCATGGCGTTACCTGGGGCGAAGGCGCGAGCGAGCGCCGCTTCGCGTTGACGTGGTCGATACGCCGTCGCCTCAAGCAAGGCTGGGCGGAATTTGCGAGATCGATTTTCAACAGCATAGCGGAGGGTTTGCCGTGACGAATACGGGCGTTGGGGAAATTCTAGCGGAGCGGCGAGACGAGGTAGCGCTGGTCGCGGCCGCCATCCCGAGGCGTTCCGGGCGAGCGAACTATCGAGCGAGCCGCGACGGGCTCAACTCAATTCTTCGTCATTTAGCAGGGCCAGTATTCGGATCAAATCCGAGAGCGACTCGGCCTGCAATTTTTCCATGACGCGCTTGCGGTGGATCTCCACCGTGGAAAGGCTGATGCCGAGATCGGCCGCGATGACTTTGTTGTACTGGCCATCCGTCACGCGCTCTAGCACCTCCCGCTCGCGTGGCGACAACAGCGCCATCCGCGCCATCACTTCATCGCGCCGGGCTTGCCGGCAACGCTGCCGGGCATCCAGCGCCAAGGCTTCGTGGACGCGGGCCAGCAGGGTTTGTCCTTGAAAAGGTTTTTCGATGAAATCGAAGGCGCCGGCCTTCATGGCCCGGATCGCCATCGGCACATCGCCGTGGCCGGTCATGAAGATGACCGGGATCCGGTGGCCTTGTGTCCGCAATTTTTTTTGCAAATCCAGGCCGCTGATGCCCGGCATCCTGACATCGAGCACCAGACAACCGGGTCGCCGCGCGACGCCGGCTTCGAGAAAACCGGTCGCGTTGGCGAAGGTTTCCACGGCCAGTCCACCGGTTTGCAGCAGCAGACCGACGGCGTCGCGCACCGCTTGGTCGTCGTCGATGAGAAAGACGGTCGGCGTATCGTTCATGGGCGCGATAGCGGGGCTCGGGAGTTGAGGTAAACCGGCAAGGCCAAATGGAACGATGCCCCGCCATCCGGGTTCGGTGTTGCCCACAGTTGTCCGCCCTGCGATTCGACGATGGAGCGGCTAACCGATAACCCCAATCCTATCCCGCTAGGTTTGGTGGTGAAAAAGGGCTGGAACAGCCGTTCGGCGGTGTCCGCGCCAAAACCCGGCCCGGTGTCGCATACGGTGACCAGTGCCGTCTCCGGATCGGGCGAACTCGTGCGTACCGTCAATTTTCGCGATCTCTTGGCGGTTTCGTTCATTGCTTCGATCGCGTTGCGTAGCAGATAAAGGATCACCAACTGAATTTGGATGTCGTCGGCCAAAACCGTCGGCAGCGAATCGGCCAATTCGAGTTTCAGAACTGCACCGGATTGGCGCAATTCCAGTTCGGCGTAATGGATGACGGCGCGAATCAGGGCGTTGAGGTCGAGCGTGGTTTGGGTGGCCGGATGTTTTTGGACCAACTCGCGCAAATGGCGGATGATGCCGCCGGCACGCAATCCCTGGTTGACGACTTCGTCGAGCGTTCCGGTCAACTCCCGGGGATCGGTTTGGGGTTGTCGCAACAAGGCCAGACACGCTTGCGTATAGGCTACGATGGCCGCTAGCGGCTGGTTGAGTTCGTGGGCCAAGTTGGAGGCCAGCTCGACCGCCAAGCTGAGTCGCGACATGCGGGCCAGTTCCACCTGCTGCCGCCGCAACTGATCCTCGGCTAGTTTGCGGACGGTGATGTCTTCGGCCAAACCGGCGATGCGATAGACGTAGCCGGTTTCGTCGTGAACGGGAAAGCCGCGATCCCAAATCCAGCGAATCGTGCCGTCGGGGCGAACGATGCGATATTCCTCGTCGAGGTGGCCAAGCTTTCGTTTGGCGAGGTGCGCGGCTTGGACGCGCGGCCGGTCGTCCGGATGAACCGCTTCGATCCACTCCAAGGGGCGTTCTTGCAAACCGGCGATGGGTTGCCCCCAAACTTCTTCGTAGGCCGGGCTGACGTAGAGGAGTCTTTCTTCCTCGATGCCGAAAACCCAAAACACTTCCCGGATATGCTCGGCCATCTGGCGAAACCGCTCCTCGCTTTCGCGCAGGGCGATTTCCGCTTGAACCCGCGCGGCGATTTGCCGCTCCAGCGTGCGATTGATGGTCAAGAGTTCGGCGGTGCGCTCCCGGACGCGCGTATCCAGATCGTCGCGTGCGCGCCGCAACCGTTCTTCGATCTGTTTCTGCTCGGTGATGTCGCGGGCAATGCCGATGACGCCGATGATGTTGCCGTCGGCGTCCCGGTAGGGCCATTTGGTGGACAGAAAGACGCGGGTATCACCCCGGATGGTGAAAGTATCCTTGCAGCTTAGCAAGGTGCCACCGGCGATCACTCGACGGTCGTCTTCCATCAATTTGTGAGCGACTTCGGCCGGGAACAAAGCCGAGTCGTCCTGGTTTACGCATTCGATCGCAGGACGGCCGGCCAAGCGTGCGCCCGCCGAATTAAACAGAGCGTAACGTCCTTGCCGATCCTTGACGAAAGCCACGTCGGTAATTTGCTCGATGAATTCGACCAGCCGTATGTCCTGCGCCCGTTTGGTGCGATGCGCGGTTTTGTCGTGGGTTCGCAGTAGCCAGTAGAACAGGCCGCCGCTGGCGATGATCGCCAGGATGTTTGGCAACTGATCGGAAAGAGGCGACGACGGCGTACCGTAGAGCCAGTTAGCCAAAATCGGGTTGACGGCCAGCAACCAGCACAGGCCGCCGAACACGTAGAGCAGGCTAACGGTAGCTGGATAGAAAGAATAATGCCGCAAGCGTTGCAACCGGAACCCGGACGATCGGTCGACTAAATCCAGATTCGATGTGGCAGCAGGAGAGAACTGAGCCGGATTTCGAGTCGAAGCGTTTTTGAGGCTGGCCATCGCGATTTTCCGGACTAGCTGGTTTCCAGGGGCAAATCTGCGGAATCGCGTTCGGAGGCATTGGCGTTGGTGGCGACCGGCAAGGTGAAGCGAAACGTGACGCCCGGACCTTGATTCGGGGTAACCCATAACCGGCCGCCGTGCGCTTCGACGATGGATTGGCTGATCGATAGCCCCAGGCCAAGGCCGTCGGGCTTGGTGGTAAAAAACGGATGAAGCAACTGGTCGAGCATGTCCGGCGGTACGCCGGGCCCGGTATCTTTGATCCCGGCCTCGATGGCCCAGCGGTCGAGCCGGGCGAAGACGGTAATCGAGCGCGAACCCTCGCTGTCGCTCATGGCGTCCACCGCGTTATGGATCAGGTTGAGAATGACCTGTTGGATTTGCAGGGGATCGGCCAGTACCGGCGGCAAGTTCGGGGCGATGTCTTGCAGGAGATGAACGCGATGGCGACGGACCTCCAAAAGCAGAAAATCGGCGATGTCGTCGAACAGATCCTTGAATCGAACCGCGAGATACTGAGGCTTGCTCTGGCGGGCAAAATGGCGGACGTGTTGGATGATGGTGTTGGTCCGGGCGCTTTGGGCAGCGATTTTTTCCAAAGTTTCCCGTATTTCGGCCGGCTTGACCGGGCCGCTTTGCAACTGGGCCAGACAGGCTTCGGTGTATAGCGCGATGGCGGTGATCGGCTGGTTGATTTCGTGTGCTAACCCCGAGGCCATTTCGCCCAGCGTGTTGAGGCGGGAGGCGTGTGCCAGCAAGGTGTGTTGCCGTTGGGTGGCCGTGGCCATGCGGTCTTGTTCGATGGTGGCTCCCACCCACTGGGCCATCAGTTGGATGAGCTCGCGGTCCACGGTGGAAAACGGTGCGGGTCGCGGTGGAAAATCGCAGAAGCAGAGAACGCCGTAGGGTTGGCTTCCGGCCTGGACGGGGGTGCCCAGGTAAGCTTCCAGCTTGAACTTCAGGTAGCAGGGATGATGGCGCCAGCGGCCGGCTGCGGCGTGCTCGAAGCTCAAAGGCGATTTCGCGCGGAGGGTATCGTGGCAATAGGTATCGCTCAGCGCCAAGACATCGCCCTCGGCGATGTCGTTGTTGGGGGCGATAACCTGAACGATCTTGTAGCACTCGCCTTCGACGCGGGCCAGAATGCCGATGGCTAGCCCAAACCGCCGACAGCCCAACGCCAGCATGGCCCGAATCTGCTCGCTGGCGTGGCGATACGGCGTGGAGATGACTTGATGAAATTCCCGCATTGCCTCCACGCTGTCTTGTAGTGCCGCCTGTTGTTCGGCCAACCGCCGGTTGATTTCTTCGGCCTGCTCCTTGGCGGCGGCGAACGATTGGGCCAGTCCCAGGTTTTCCATCGCTAGCCCGAGCGAGCGGGTCAGGGTTTGGTGGTAGCGGTGGGCGGTTCCCAGCGCCAGCAACAAATACAAGACGCCAGTGGCGCCCATGGTGGTGCGCAACAAATCGTCTTGCAGCAGCAGCCAGAGCACCGGTGGCAGGGCGAGAGGCAGGGCGTAGACCACGCAGGTGGTCAAAACTGGCGTCATGGTCAGCACGCCGTTCATCAGGATTCCGCCCAGGATCAGGGCGATGAAGGATTGATAGACCGGCGACGGCGACAGTGCCAACAGAACAGTGCAACCACCCCAACAAATCCCGCTGGTGGCGCAGGCCCAGGTATAACGATTGGCCCAGCGTTCCGTGTTTCCTTCCGCGTTTGGATCGCGCCGGAAAGCGGCAGCCAGCGCCAGCCGAACCAGGATGGTGGTTTCCAGCGAGGCCAGCCAAGCCAGCAACACCGGGTGCGGAACGACTTGCCAATGGACGAGCACCACCAAGGGAGCGACAAACAAGGCGGCGGTGGCGCTCAGCGAGGCTTGGGTGTACAGCAACCGAACCTGCTCGATGCGGATACGCCGGGCGATGGGATCGGTCGCAGAATCGAGCGGCGCAGCGGTTTTCACGGTGCGCGGCGCAGGGCGGATGCTGTCCGGTCCGCCGGTTCGGCGGATGCCGTCCGCCGGTCTTCTAGTGCGGGAAGTTCGGACTCGATCCTGTATTCGCCTTCGATGAAGTCGGAAGGGGCAGCTCGCGCCTGCCGCGTCAACCGGCGGTATTGCCACCACAGCCAGCCGCCAGCCGCCAATCCGGCCGCCAGCAAGACGGCGAGCAACACCGAAGCGACGGCAAATCCCACCGCTGCGGCCAGCACCGAAGCGACGGCCAGAACGAACCGGTTCAACCGGGACGGTTTGGCGAAAGACGGCGATTTCATGGGCGGGCGATCCAAAACCACCAGACGATCA
>DEHU01000002.1 GCA_002352125.1 Competibacteraceae bacterium UBA2792
GCGCCCAGATGCCGCGCCCATTGGCTGGCGATCAGCCCGACGCCGCCGGCAGCGGCATGCAGCAAGATCGCATCGCCAGGCTGCACCCGATAGGTGCGCCGCAATAGATATTGCGCGGTCATCCCTTGCAACATCATGGCGGCGGCGGTCTGGTCGTCGATAGTATCGGGCAGTGCAACCACCCGGTCGGTGGGAATCAGCCGGACCTCGGCATAGGCACCAACCGGCGGGCTGGCATACGCCACCCGGTCGCCAGACTTGAATTCGGTGACGCCCTCGCCCACCGCCTCGACCCGGCCAGCGCCTTCCATGCCCAGCGTCCAGGGCAGCGATGGCAACGGATACAGGCCGGTGCGGTGATAAACGTCGATGTAGTTCAGTCCGACGGCGGCATGACGGACCCGCAGTTGACCGGGACCGGGATCGCCCACTTCGACCTCTTCCCAGCGCAGCACTTCGGGACCGCCGTATTCATGGATGCGAATCGCTTTGGGCATGGCATGTTCTCCAGATTCACATTTGAAAATGTAACCTGAATGATTCCTCTCTCAAAATTGAGAGAGGAATGTTAACGAGAAGAAAAAGTGGGGCCGCTTGACTTCGGAAGTGGGTATTTTTTCTGAACTTCAATAACACGTCTGATTAACTGATCAGCCTTACTATTGACACCTGGCAAAGGAGGGGAACGTGGCGGCTCACGGGGAATCGTCGGCTTTTGGGTCGTCGGTGGATTGGGTTTGCTCATTTTCATCCTCGGCATGGTTGATTTTATTTTGTATTTCAGTAGTCAGATTGGATACCCAAGGCGTGTCACGGTTAGGTTGTGCATACTGGTAAAGTATTTCACCTAATTGCTCTTCATTTGGTTCGGCGGCACGAACATTGACAAATAGCTCACGCGCTTCTTTGCGATCAACAACAAAGCCATGAGAAGGATAACCAGTTACTAAACGAGTCAAAGCATCCGGTTTTAAATTGTGATCGTAACCATCAAGGCGTTCTCCGTATTCGTAAGCAATCACAATAGCTCGCTGCACTTCGCCCAATGTGAGTGGATTGATATGAGCATAAATAGGCGAGAAAACCCCTACCGTCAATTTGCATGCAATCTCTGCAGCAGTTCTTGCTGTTATTCTGCTACCAACCTTGATATCGATCAGGTAACGGGTGAAGGCGCTGAGTGTTTCTTCCCGCAAGACCCGAAGCGATTGCATAATATCTAGACCTGAACTGCTTTCAAAAATTTCGTCGGGTTTGCTCAACTGCACATCTAGCGGCCCTAGTTCACCACGATCACTAATAATCAACGATGTCGCGCCGATCAACAGCAAGGTTCCGGCACTTTTGCATTCGCGAGGAATAAAAATATGTAGTTTTTCATAGTTATGACGAAATGCTCGGGCGATTCGATAGGCTGCATCAGCATCTCCACCATATGTCGCTAAAAAAAGACAAGCATCTTTTTTAGGAGTATGCGTCATGCAACATTGGGTAACCAATTCATAGCCTTCTCGCGAGATTGGCCCCGCATAGTAGAAAACATCGGCGTTGTATTGAGTAGCGATCTGCTTAACAAGTGTCATGACTTGATCCATAAGCTTTACTTTTCTAAATATCAAATGCTAATTACTATAGCATTCGATGCATTCGCATGTAGTTGAATATTTCAACAGGCTTCAATCACCCCAGCCACCGCCGGGCGTTGCGGAACAGCCGCAGCCACGGCCCATCTTCGCCCCAACCGTCGGGATGCCAAGAGTATTGCACCGTGCGGAACACTCGTTCCGGATGCGGCATCAAGATCGTGAAACGCCCATCACGGCTGGTCAAACCGGTGATACTGGCCGGCGAACCATTGGGATTGGCCGGATAACTCTCCGCCGGTCGCCCGAAATTGTCCACGAACCGCAGCGTTACAAGTCCGGCCGCTAGCGCCGCGTCCGGTCCACCTTCATTGTGGAACTCGGCCCGGCCCTCGCCGTGCGCGACCGCAATCGGTAACCGCGATCCTTCCATTCCTTGCAGAAACAGTGACGGCGACGGCAGCACTTCGACCAAACACAGCCGCGCCTCGAATTGTTCGACCCGGTTGCGCACAAAGCGCGGCCACAACTCGGTTCCGGCGATCAGCTCATGCAGGTTCGACAACATCTGACAGCCGTTGCAGATTCCCAAACCGAAACTGTCGGATCGGGCGAAGAACGCCGCAAACTCATCGCGGGCGCGCGAATTGAACAGAATCGACTTGGCCCAACCCTCCCCCGCGCCCAGCACGTCGCCGTAGGAGAAACCGCCACAGGCCGCGATGCCGTGGAAATCGGCCAGCGCGACCCGCCCGGCGATGATATCGCTCATGTGCACGTCCACTGCCGCGAAGCCGGCCCGGTCGAACGCCGCCGCCATTTCCACCTGACCATTGACGCCCTGCTCGCGCAGGATCGCCACGCGCGGACGCGCTCCGCCGGCAACGAGCGGCGTCGCCAAGCCTGCGGCGGGATCGAAGCTCAACCGGACGTTCAATCCCGGATCGGCCGGATCGCAGGCGGCATCGAATGCTTCGCGAGCGCAACCGGGATGATCGCGCAACGCCTGCATCCGGTAGCTGGTTTCCGACCACAACCGGCGCAGTTCGGCGCGAGTGGCCGAGAACGCGGTTTCGCCGCCGAAACGCAGGATCAACCGATCCTCGCCGTTCGGAGCGCCGACGACGTGGCTGCATTCGCCCAATCCGACAGCGGCCAAAAGCCCCAGCACGGCATTCCGGTCCGCCACCCGCACTTGCAACACTGCACCCAGTTCCTCGGCGAACAACGCGGCCAGCGGCTCTTTGACCCTCACCCCCAACCCCTCTCCCGCAGAGCGAGGGGAGCCAGGTGCGGCTAGATCATCCAGCAACACCGTCACGCCACAACCGCCCGCGAACATCATTTCCGCCAATGTCGCCAGCAGCCCGCCATCGGAACGGTCGTGATAGGCCAACAATCGGCCTGCCGCGTTGAGTTCCTGAATCGTCCCGAACAGGGCTTGCAAATCTTTGGGCGCATCGACATCGGGAACGCTATCGCCCAACTGGTTATAAACCTGCGCCAGCGCCGAACCGCCTAGCCGGTTCCGGCCGCGACCAAGATCGACCAAAATCAGATCGGTATCGCCGCGATCCGTCCGCAACTGCGGTGTCAGAGTGTGACGCGCGTCCAAAACCGGCGCGAAGGCGGATACGATCAACGACAAGGGTCCTACCACACTCTTGCGCGCGCCGTTCTCTTCCCAAACCGTTTTCATCGACATCGAATCTTTGCCGACCGGGATGGCAATCCCCAACGCGGGACAGAGCTCCATGCCAACCGCCCGCACGGTGTCGAACAGCTTGGCATCCTCGCCGGGATGGCCAGCCGCTGCCATCCAGTTGGCCGACAGCTTCACATCGCCCAGTTTGGCAATACGCGCGGCGGCGATATTGGTCAACGCTTCGCCGACTGCCATTCGCCCGGAGGCCGGGGCATCGAGCAGCGCCAGCGGCGCCCGTTCGCCCATCGCCATCGCTTCGCCGGTGTATACGTCGAAACTGGTGGCGGTAACTGCGACATCGCTGACCGGCACTTGCCACGGTCCGGCCATTTGGTCGCGGCAAACCAAACCAGTTACGGTGCGGTCGCCGATGGTGATGAGAAAACTCTTGTCGGCCACTGCCGGAAACCGCAGCACCCGCGCCACGGCATCGGCGAGATCGATACCGCTTAAATCGAACGGTTGGGATTCGACGGCTGCGTGACCGACATCGCGCAACATCTTCGGCGGCTTGCCGAACAGCACATTCATCGGTAAATCGACCGGTCGGTTGGCGAATTGCCGGTCGTCCAGGCGCAATTGCTCCGCCTCGGTAGCAACGCCCATCACGGCATACGGACAGCGCTCCCGCTCGCACAGCGTTTTGAAGATTTCCAAACCCTCGGCGGCGATGGCCAGCACGTAGCGTTCCTGCGCTTCGTT
>DEHU01000286.1 GCA_002352125.1 Competibacteraceae bacterium UBA2792
CGCCGGCACCTGCGGCGAGCTGACGGTGGAAGAAAATCTGGCGCTGGCGGCGGTGCGCGGCCGGCGACGGGGACTGCGCGCCGCCTGCCGCCGCGAGTTGCGCACCGCATTTCGAGAAAATCTGGCGCGGCTGGGATTGGGATTGGAGGACCGGCTGACCGACCGCATGAGTCTGCTGTCCGGCGGCCAGCGCCAGGCGGTCAGTTTGCTGATGGCTACCTTGCGGCCGGCAAAAATCTTATTGCTGGACGAGCACACGGCAGCGCTCGATCCCCGGATGGCAGCCTTAGTGCTGGATCTGACCCGAACGCTGGTCGCCGAACGGCGAATTACCGCGTTGATGGTGACGCACGGCCTGCGCCAAGCATTGGATATAGGCGACCGCACCATCATGCTGCACCAGGGGCGGGTCGCGTTCGACATCGCCGGCCCGGAACGGGCCGGGCTGGACGTGCCCGATCTGTTGCGGCTGTTCGAGAAATCTTCGGGCGAGGCCGCAACCGACGACGAGCTGTTGCTGGGCTGAAAACAGGTATCGGGTTTTAAATGGCCGGCGTTCTTTGGGCTAACCGCCGTCTGGCGTTAGCCAGATCCGGGCGAAAGGGCCGGTTTTCCGGTCCGTCGTCCCATCTGGTCGGGTCAGGGTGCCAGACAACGTTCTAGAATCACTCGGCTGACGGCCGGGTCGATGTCTTGATGTTCGCCCAATCTGGTCAGCTTGTGCCGTTTTAGTTGTGCCAACAGAGCGGGTATGGCGTCGGCGCTAACGCCGTAATCGCGCAGGTAGGTTTTGACTCCCATCCGCTCGAAGAAGTCGCGGGTTTTGGCGATGGCCGCATCGATCCGTCCGTCTTCGGTGCCGTCGGTCAGGTCCCAAACTCGCGCAGCGTATTGCAGCAGCTTCGCCCGTTTGTTGTCCCGTTTCGCCGCCATGACGCTGGGTAGCACGATCGCCAGGGTTTGGGCGTGATCCAGGCCGTGCAGGGCGGTGATTTCGTGGCCGATCATGTGCGTCGCCCAATCGCCCGGCACGCCGGCGCCGATCAGCCCGTTCAGCGCCAAGGTCGTACACCACATGATGTTGGCGCGCACGTCGTAATCGTCCGGAGTGGCCAGCGCCTTGGGACCTTCCTCGATCAGCGTCGACAGCAGTCCTTCGGCGAAACGATCCTGTATCGGCGAGTTGACCGGATAGGTCAGGTATTGCTCCATGATATGGGTGTAGGCGTCGACCACGCCGTTGCCGATTTGCCGGGGCGGCAGGGTGAACGTGGTGCTGGGATCGAGCACCGAAAAGCGCGGATAAACCAGCGGGTGCATGAACGCCAGCTTGTCCTGGCTGGCGCGACGGGTGACCACCGCACCGCTATTCATTTCCGAACCGGTGGCCGGCAGGGTGAGCACTGCACCCAGCGGCAGCGCCCTTTGAATGCGGGCGCGCTTGGCGAGAATATCCCACGGTTCGCCTTCGAACGGCGTGGCGGCGGCGATGAACTTGGTGCCGTCGATCACCGAACCGCCGCCGACCGCCAGCAGGAAATCGACGTTTTTCTCGCGCGCGACCCGAACCGCCTCCATCAGCGTTTCGTAGGTCGGGTTCGGTTCGATGCCGGCGAACTCGAATGTGGTCCGGCCGGCCAACGCCGCCACGACCTGATCGTAAACGCCGTTGCGTTTGATGCTGCCGCCGCCGTAGGTGATCAGGATGCGTCGATCCGTGGGGATTTCTTGAGCGATGGCGGCGATCCGGCCTTTACCAAACAAGATCTTGGTGGGATTGTAGAACGTGAAATCGAGCATGGCGCAGGTTCCTGAAGGGTGGATCAATCGACGATGCGAAGAACGATTTTACCTCGGGCGTGTCCTCCCTGGCTGATAACGTGCGCTTGGCGGGCCTCGGTCAACGGCAAGACGGCGTGAATGATCGGTTTCATCCGGCCATCGTCGATCAACCGGGCGATGGCGGCCAGTTGCTCGCCGCTGGGTTGGATAAACACGAAAGCGCTTCGCACGCCACGGGCGGCAGCGGTCTCTTTCGACGGCGGGTTGACGACCGAGACCAATATCCCGCCCGGTTTTAAGACCTGCCAAGATCGTTCTTGGGTGTCGCCACCGATGGTATCGAACACTGCATCCACATCCTCGACGACATCCTCGAAGCGGGTCTTGGTGTAGTCGATGAATTGGTCGGCACCCAGCTCCATCGCCAACCCGATATTGACCGCCGAGGCGGTGGCGATGACGCGCGCACCTCGCGCCTTGGCCAGTTGCACCGCCAGGCTGCCGACACCGCCGGCGGCGGCATGGATCAGCACGGTCTGTCCGGCCTGCAACCGGGCTGCATCGATCAAGGACTGCCAAGCGGTCAGGGCGGTCAGCGGTACGGCGGCGGCGTGAACGTGATCGAGCGTGGCCGGCTTGTGGGCGGCATCGCCGGCCTTGACCGCGATGTATTCGGCGTAGGCGCCGTCGCGCTCGATATCCGGCCGGGCGTACACCTCGTCACCGACCTTGAAGCCGGTCACTTCGGAACCGGCCGCGACGACCTCGCCGGATACGTCCCAACCGAGGATCAGCGGCAGTTCGTGCTTCAGGAAGCCTTGTAGATAGCCTTCTCGGATTTTCCAGTCCACCGGGTTGACCGCTGCGGCCCGCACTCGGATCAAGAGATCGTCGGGGTTGGGGGAGGGTATCGGTACATCTTCGTAATGCAGCACTTCAGGACCGCCGTAGGCGTGAATGCGCACAGCTTTCATGGTTGATGTCGTCATCGAAGATCCTCTCGGCATACGAACTTTGGAACGGTTCTTTTGACAGAATTCGGCGAACATATTTCCATCGCTTTCCATATCGCGCGATCCGAGGCCAAGCGGATACCCGGCCAAGCAAATAGACCTTCAATTTCTGCGATTCCTGCCGATGGTCCAATGTGGGAAAATCTCTCTCATTGGAGAATCACATGACGAAGATACGTGCGGGAACAGGTTTGAGTCAGGCATACGATGCCATCGAGGCGGGACGAGAAGCAGCGACGGCAGCGATCGCGGGGTTGGCGGGCGAAGCGCCGGCGCTCGTGATCGTTTTCACCACACCTCGATACGATTTGCCAGCGTTGCTAGCCGGTATCCGGTCCGTTACGGGTGACGCGCATCTGATTGGGGCCACCGGTTCCGGCGAGATCGTGCAGGGGCAACATCTGGGGTTCGGAGGTGGAGTCGGCGTTCTCGTGCTGACGGCTGGACCGTACCGGTTCGGCGTGGCGTCTGCCGACCACGTTCGCGGTCAACTGGATCAGGCCGGCCAGGCGATCACCCGGGCGAGCCGGGCCGAGGCTGGCCCTAGCCCCCATGCCGCCGTGCTATTGCTTGCGGATTGTCTGACCGGCGACCTCCAGCAGCTCTTCCAGGGGGCTTATCGCATCACCGGCCCGAAGGTCTCCATCACCGGCGGCGCCGCTGGCGATGAGTTGAAGTTCGTGCGGACGTTCGTATTCCACGATGACCGGGTCGTCGAGGAAGGTGCGGTGGCTCTGTGGATCGCCAGCGACCGGCCGCTGCCGGTGGTGACGCGCCACGGCTGGGAACCGATCGGCATCCCGCTGTTGGTGACCCGTGCGGAAGGCACGGAGATCATCGAGCTCGGCGGGCGTCCAGCCGCCATCGCCTATGAGGAGCAACTCGGGTTGGCGCCGGGACAACTGGCCGCCGACCAGTTCTGGGGCACGTCCATCACGCATCCGTTCGGTTTGCTCCAATCTGATGGATCGTCCGTGATCCGAGTGGCTCGCTCCAAGACGGAGAACGGCACGTTGCGAATCCAGGGTTGCGTTCCGCCGGCAGGCAGCGCCGTACAAGTCATGACGGGCACCACCGATACCCTACTCGGCATCGTGGAGCAGGTAGCGAGCGCGACGCTCGCTAGCTATCCGGACGCCGGCGTCCTGCTGGCGTTCAGTTGCGCGGCCCGTGCAACCATCTTCGGGGAGCGGATAGCCGAGGAATCTCGCCGGCTTCAAGCGGCGGCCGGTGCCGTGCCGACCTTCGGTTTCTATTGCTGCGGCGAGTTCGCGCGCACGGCGGGTGTGCTGGGAACGCACAACGCCACGCTGACCGCCTTGGCTTTATAGCGAATCGATCTGATGTCGTGGCCTGATGCGGCCTCTGATCGTGCGCTCCAGGTCGAGCCGAACGATTTTGACCGCTTGCGCGCCGCTCGCGATACCGCTTTACAGGCGGCGCGGGCGGCTATCCGCGACACCACTCGCCTCACCCGCCTGCTCGCCATTCTGAGCGAGCCGGGCCCCCTGGAATTTTTGCTCGATCAGGTGCTCTCCACGCTATCGGAATTGTTTGCAGCCGATATCGTCGTGCTCGTGGATCCGGCGGGAACGGGAACCTTTTCGCCGCTGGCGGTGATCGGCATCCCCGAGGATATGCTTCAGCAGCCGCCGTCGGATGTCGAGATCGGCTACGTGGCGTCCGTGATGCGTTCCGGAACGCCCATGCTGACGGGGGCAACGAGCGCAGACCTCGACGTGAATTCTCAACTGCGCGAGTTGGGCGCCGAGACAGTCGTCTGGCTGCCGGTGATCGGCAGTCATGCCGCTCGGGGCGCGCTGATTTTGGCACGCTGCCGGTCGGCCCCGTTCATGCAAGCCGACGTCGATCTGCTGACGGCCATGGCGTACCGGATCGGCCTGGCGCTGGAAGAAGCGCAGCGCAACACCCAGTTAGAACAGATCGTGCGTACCGGCCACGAGATCGGTCGTCATCTCGATGAGTCGGCGGTCGGCGATGAAGCCGTGCGCATGTTTCCTGCCGTGATGCGCGCGGATGCGGCAGCGCTGGTGTTGCGCGACTCGGATGACAGGTTTCGCTGCGTTGCCCAATTTGGTCTCGATCCAGCGTGGAGCGTCGCTTGGAGTCAGCTCGCCGAGCGCTTGCTCGCGGATTCATGCCTCGCCGGTGCCGAGCCTTACAGTACGCCGGATTTGCGCGTTGCCGTCGAGCGATTCTCGCTCGAACTTCATGCCTGTCCGGCGCGCGCGTTGCTGGCAGTCCCGATTCGCCGCGAGGAGCGGATTCGGGGTCTGCTCTATGCCATGCGCTTTTCGACGACATCGTTCAATCCGGACACGTTGCAAATCGCCGCGCTTTACGCCAGCCAGATCTCGGCGGCACTGGAGAATGCGCGGCTGTACCGGGCAGTGCGCGACGAGTTAGCGGAGCGCATGCGTGCCGAGCAGGCGCTGCGCGCCAGCCACGAGCGGTTCCGCGCCTTGATCCGCAGCGTTTCGGATGTCATCGCTATCCTGACTCTCGATGGCACGATTCGTTACGCCAGCCCGGCCGTCGAATCGATGTGGGGGTGTTCGGTGGAGGCGCTGTCCGGTCAGAGCGTGCTCGACCGGATACATCCGGAGGATGTCGACACGATGCGCGGTTTGCTGGCCAAAGTGGCGGAGCTGGCCGGTTCGATGTTGATCGGCGCGGTGCGTCTGCGCCACGGTCCGAACGCTTGGCGCGATTTCGAAGTCATCCTCGCGAACTCGCTCGACGAGCCGGCGGTAGCCGGGATCGTGGCGACCTACCACGACGTGACCGAGCGCAAGTCCTACGAACGAGAGCTTACCCAATTAGCGTTTCGCGATCCGCTGACCGGTTTGGCCAACCGGGCCCGTTTCAGAGACCGGCTGCGGCAAGGGCTCGTTCGGGCCGATGCCGAGGGCCGGTCGGTCGCGGTGATCTTCTTCGATCTGGATAACTTCAAGATCGTCAACGACAGCTTGGGCCACGCTTGTGGGGATCAGGTGTTACGAGTGATTGCGGACCGGGTACGGGGCTGTCTGCGCCGAGACGACACGGCGGCGCGACTCGGCGGCGACGAGTTCACGATCCTGGTCGAAGGAGTAACCGACGTGGACCAGGTGATGCCGATAGCCAATCGATTGATCGGCGAATTGCGCGATCCGATCCGGCTCGAAGGGCGCGATTTATTTGTTGGCGGCAGCATGGGTATCGCGATCAGCGCCCCGAACCAGGACAGTACCGACGACCTGCTCCGCAAGGCAGATTTGGCCATGTACCACGCCAAGAGCAGCGGCAAGGGTTGCTACGCTATCTTTGACGCCCAACTCAACGCGGCTGCCGTGGAACGGCTCGATCTGGAAACCGAACTGCGCCAAGCCATAGAGCGGCAAGAGCTCCGGGTCTACTACCAACCCATCGTTTCGCTGAAAGATGGGCACCTGCGCGAAGTGGAGGCGCTGGTGCGCTGGCAACATCCGCTGCGAGGGTTGGTTGCGCCATCCAGCATCATCCCCATAGCCGAAGAGACGGGATTGATCATCGATCTTGGCCAGTGGGTACTGGAAGACGCTTGCCGGCAAGTTCGCGCTTGGCAACTGCGCTATCCGAGCGAGCCGCCGCTACGGTTGAGCGTCAATTTGTCGGCGCGGCAATTTCGGCATGGTGCGCTGGTAAGCGAGATCGGCACCGCGCTACGCAATAGCGCGCTGGAGCCGTTCGACCTGACGCTCGAAATCACCGAGAGCAACCTGATCCGCGATCCGGCCGGAACCATCGCGAAGCTTCAGAATTTAAAGGATATCGGCGTGCGATTGGCCATCGACGACTTCGGTACGGGCTATTCCAACTTGGGCTATCTCAAGCAGTTTCCGGTCGACACGCTCAAGATCGACCGCTCGTTTGTCCAAGATATTGCGGTGAGCCCACGCGACAAGGCCATCGCCCAAAGCGTGATCGCGCTGGCGGCGGCTTTCGACCTGGACGTGATCGGCGAAGGAATCGAAACTGGGGAACAGGCCGCGCAATTGCAGTCCCTCGGTTGCCGGCATGGGCAAGGCTATCTGTTCGCTCCGCCATTACCGGCCGCCGAGTTTGAAGCGCTGCTGAAGAGAGAATCCGGATTCGCCGGATAGGAAGCTACGCGCTTTGCGCGTTCGTCGGCACTACGCGATCAATAGCGATCGCGCTGATATCCGTAGCGATCATGCCATTCCCCGCCACGCTCGTCGCGATCCCACCGCGCTTTTTTGTAAGCGCGTTGCAGTTCGTACCGGTCACGCTGGATTTCTCGATCCAACTGATCCAGCCGAGAGCGTTCGAATCGCACCGTGGCCCAATCGCCCGTGTGGCGTGCATGGTTGTAAATCCGCAAAACCCGTTCCCGTTCTGCTTGGTTGCGCTCAATTTTGGCTCGTAGATGTTGGATTTTGTGGTGGTCGTATCGATATGTATGACGATAGTAGTGGCTGTCACCATTCTGATCGTCGTAATACTGGTGCGCGTAAGCAACCGGAATTGCCAGCAAAGAACACAGCAGGGTGACCGTGCCAAAGAATAGCGATTTTTGCATGTGAAACTCTCCAGAAAACAACTTGTTGAATCGGCGGACAACGCCTGAACGGCATTGCTTCCCGGCTTGGTCGACGTTTTAAAGCAAACTGGCTGAAAGATTCCTTAACGAATTGGAGAGAGTCCGCTCATGCCAGTGAACATCGAAGTTCCGAGCTACAATCTGTATATGTCGCCGAACGACGAGCGGCGCAGCGATAAATAAAGAGGCCAAAGCAGAAACAGCTAATAAATGGATTTAAGATCGTGCTGCTTCGCCGTCAAAAAACGCAGGGTTCTGATATGACGACCGATACCGAAAAAGCCGCTGAATGGGTAAATGCTACTGCCGAGCTTAAAATTGCTGGCAAAACGATACGATTAGAGATGCCGGTTCCGGCCGGCCCGACACGATTGGCGAAGCTGCTACCTTTTTTTCGATATTTGGCCGATTCTTTTGTCGATTTGTCGGTGGAAAACGCGCAGGCGGAAGGATTGACGGTTTCGTGCAAACAAGGGTGCGGTGCTTGTTGCCGGCAATTGGTGCCGATTTCGGAAATCGAAACGCGGCGACTTGCGGAAGTGGTGGGCGACATGCCGGAACCGCGAAAATCGAAAATTTTGGCTCGCTTCGAAGAGGCGCGAATGCGTTTGCAAGAAGCCGGTTTACTGGAAAAATTGCGTCGGCCGAACAGCGTGAGAGACGAAGAGGTCGATCCGCTGGGCTTGGAGTATTTCCGGCAAGGCATCGCCTGTCCGTTTCTCGAAGAGGAGTCGTGTTCGATTTACGCCGAAAGGCCCCTCGCTTGCCGCGAGTATCTGGTCGTCACGCCGGCCGAAAACTGCGCTAAGCCGACCGTGGATTCGATCGAAAGCGTAAAGTTGGTCGCCCGCGTCGCCAAAACGGTCAGGGGTCTCGATGCGGAGCGAAGCCGGGAAGGCGCCCGGTGGGTGCCATTGATCTTGGCCCTGGAATGGGCGGAGACGCATCCGGACGAAACGCTGCAATCTCTCGGAACGGACCTGGTGCGAGACGTGTTCGACCGCTTGATGAGGCGAAACGCCGCAGCAGCCAAAGAAGGTGGCGGCTCTGGTTCGTAATCTGGAGCGGTTGGATCAGCCGTAATCCATTTCGGCGAATGCTGGCAGCGATGCCACGACCGGATCGTGATCGCTAGCCGGCTCGGGTTCGCCCGGAGCGGCATCGCTGTTGACGTGCGGGATACGCGCCGTCGCGCCGTGCCTTAGCGCCGGACTAACCAGGATGTGATCCAGCGCTTGCGGCTGACCGCCGTGCCGGCGGGTATAGCCTTGACCGCACGGCTGATCGTCCAGCAGGTTGTGGAACCACTCGCCTTTGAGCAATTTCAGCGTCTTGGAACCCGGTAGGTCGTTCAGATCGCCCAAGATCACGATGGCTGACCGGGGGTCGCAAGCCAGCAGATCGGCGGCGAAATGGTGAACGACCTGGGCTTGAGCGTGGCGCTGCTTCTTGGCGTAATCCTCCTCGCGGCGAGTGATCGAGCGCATGGATTTGAAATGGCAAACGATCACGAATAAGCGCCGGCCTTGGACTGCGAATTCTGCCGCCAGCGCCTTGCGGCTGGGCGCCCAGTGGTGGCGGTTGTCGCCCGCGAAGGCGGGATGGCCGGGCACGATGCGGCCGGGATTGAGGGTCAAGCTAGGGCTACCACCGCTAAAGCGGATGCCGGTGCTGTCTTCCGGGCCGGCATTACCGCGGTCGAGAAAAACTGCTCGCGCCGGATCGAACAGCAATCCGACGCGAATATTGGCGCCAGCCATGCCGCCATCTTGCCGGGCTAGGGGCGGAATTTCCCGGTAGGTGTAGGCCGGTCCGCCAGCATCCAAGATAGCGGCGATCAAGGCTTGGTAAGCCGCGTCGGCCGGAACCCGGCCCCCCGCCAGCTCCGGGCTTTCCGCAACGATTTCTTGCAACGCCAGAATGGTCGGTGTCCCCAGCTCTTGGACGATGATGGCGCCGAGCCGCGCGAATCGCGTTGGAGACGCGCCCGCGCCCAAGTTGCATAGATTGAAGGTGGCGATGGTCAGCATGGCGTTATCTCTTTTTTTGTCGTAATTCTCTAATATTGATTTCTTGATTTCTCAAGAGCCACTCGGGTCGTCCGAGGATCGCGAACCGGCGCGCGTCCGGGATGCGCCGGATCTAGCCACCGTTGGCTTGGAAGCGCAGCCGCGCCCGCACTAGCGCGCCGCCGAGCGAACCGCGATCGATGTCCAGCCGGCCGTAGTAAACCTCTTCGACCAAATCTCGCACCACCGCCAGTCCGATGCCGTGGCCGGCGACCGTCGGATCGGCGCGCTGGCCGCGGCCGAGCAGCAGCGGCGCTTGTTCGGCGGGGATGCCAGGTCCATCGTCCTCCACTTCTACTATAAGTTCCGTTCGTCCGTCGCGATCGGCGGGATAGGCGCGCATCACCACTCGTCGGCGACACCATTTGCAAGCGTTATCGGCCAAGTTACCGAGGATTTCCAGCAGATCGCCTTCGTCGCCGTAAAACGCCGTATTGATCGCCACTTCGCTGCTGAGGCGCGGTGCGCGGTCGGCGTAAACTTTGGCCAGCGAATCGAGGATCTTGCGAGCGACGGGGGCAACCGGCAACGGCGCGCTCAGGGCGATGCGGCCGGAGGCAGCGGCCCGCTGTAGCTGGTAGTCCACCGTGCGGTTCATCCGTTCCAGTTGTTCGTCCAGCGTTTGTCGCAGTTCGTCGGGAGGCGCGCTGTTTTCCAAGGCACCGCGCAACACCGCCAACGGCGTTTTCAGACTATGGGCCAGATCGGCCAGGGCGTTGCGGTAACGTTCCAAATGGGCGCGGCTTTGCCGAAGCAAGGCGTTCAAATTTGCGGTCAGCGGGAGCAATTCTTCGGGGTAGCCGCCGCCAAGTTCGGTTCGCTGGCTGGTTTCGATGTCCTTGACTTCGGCAGCGACCCGCCGCAGCGGTTTCAGGCTCCAGTGCAAGATCAAACCCTGTGCCGCCAGCAGCACGCAGGTCGCGGCCAACAGCCAGCCCCATAGTCCTTGGCGAAAGCTCCAGAGTTGATCGAGGAATTCCCACTGGGTTTCGGCGACCCGGAACGTGTAGAGCTGATATTGGTTGGGGCTGGTTTCCCAATTGACCGTGAAGGCCATCACGAACAGCGGAGTGTCGTTGGAGGATTTGATCAATGCAAATTGGGTTTCGCCGGCGTTGCGTACCGCCGGGAAGAACGGTAGCGCCAGACCCAGCAGCGAAGGCGAGCGCCACACCAAGTTGCCTTGGTTGTCTACTACGTCGGCGTACAGGCCGGAATCGGGCATGGAGAAGCGCGCTTCCGGCAACGCCTGGGGAAGCGTCAACCGGTTGAAAGCATCCAGATCGGCGGCGCCCAGCAAGATGTAGACTTGTGCTTGCAAGCGGCCCTGGACTGCGGCCAGGGCGCTATCGCGAAACGCGTTGTCCAGGGTCAGGCCGGTCAGACCGAGAAAGCCGGCCAACACCACGCTCGCGGCGACGAATAGCCGGCTTCTGAGCGAACGCATCGGCGTCTAGCCAGCGGTCCGCTCCAGGCGAAACCGATAGCCGCGCCCTCGCAAGGTCTCGATGGGGTTGAGCGTGCGGTCGGAGTCCAGCTTGCGGCGCAGCCGGCCGACCAGCACTTCCAGCACGTTGCTGTCGCGATCTTCGTCTTCCTGATAAAGATGCTCGGTCAGCTCGGTTTTGGAAATCACCGTGCCGGCGTGCAGGATCAGATATTCCAGCAGTTTGTATTCGTAAGCGGTCAATTCGATCGGTTGGCCGTCCAAGGTAACCTGCTGGCCGCCGGTGTCGAG
>DEHU01000276.1 GCA_002352125.1 Competibacteraceae bacterium UBA2792
CTCGATCAAACCCGCTTGCGCGATCGGGATACGCTAGTGGGATGGGGCAATAGATGATTCTGACTCGTCGGTAGCGAAAAACCCCCGGCTTGCAAGCCGGGGGGTGTTTGCGGCGAAATCAATCAACGAATTCTGGAACTCGACTTTTCTCTTCGATGGGGAGCATCGCCGCAGCCGCATTTCGCTCAAACTTTACGCTTGGACAACGTAACGGGGTAATGTATTGCTATTTCCCCAATCCTTCGTCCTAGAAAGCGTCAGCGTGCAAGGTCATCAGAGAATCGGCGCCGGTCTGGATCTTGGCCAGATGCGCTATCGTATCGGGCAACACTTTTTCCATGAAGAACTCGGCGCAGACCAACTTGTTTTGATAGAACTGCCGGTCGAAGCTGTCGTCGTCCGGATTAGAGAGCTGGTTTGCGCAGATGCGGGCCACCTGCGCCCACTGATACCCCAGCGTTATCAACGCCATCATATACAGATAATCCATCGACACGGCACCGCCGTTGTCCGGGTTGGAAATAGCGTGCTGCATTAGCCATTGGGTGGCTTGGACCAGCCGCTCCAGCGCCTCGGTTAGCGGTTTGACGAAGGGCGATAGCGCGGCGTTGTTCTCGTACTTCTCGCAGAACCCGCCAACTAGGGCGAAAAAGAACTGGATGGCCCGTCCTCTGTTGGCCGGTAACTTGCGCCCGATCAAGTCCAACGCTTGGACACCGTTGGCTCCCTCGTAAATCTGGGTGATACGTGCATCGCGCACAAATTGCTCCATACCCCATTCGGCGATATAGCCGTGGCCGCCGAAGCATTGCAGGCACCAATTGGCGGAGTTGAAACCCATATCGGTGAAATACGTTTTCATCACCGGCGTCAGCAGGCCCAATAAATCCTCGGCCTTGCGCCGTGTCTCCGGGTCGGGATGTTTGCGGATGATGTCCACCTGCAAGCCAGCCCAGTAGGCTAGTGCCCGCGCGCCTTCCTTGAACACTCTGACCGTCATCAGCATTCGGCGGATGTCGGGATGGACGATGATCGGGTCGGCCGGTTTGTCGGGGCATTTTGCGTCTCGCAGCGAGCGGCCCTGCAAGCGATCCTTGCAGTACGTCACGGCGTTCTGGTAAGCGACCTCGGCTTGGCTCAAGCCCTGAACCGCCACGCCTAGCCTGGCCGCGTTCATCATGATAAACATGGTCTTGAGACCCTTGTGCTCTTCGCCGATCAGATAGCCGACCGCGCCATCGTAGTTCATCACGCACGTAGCATTGCCGTGGATGCCCATCTTTTCTTCCAGCGCCCCGCAGCTCACCGCGTTGCGGTCGCCCAAGCTGCCGTCGGGGTTGACCAGGAACTTGGGCACGATGAACAGGCTGATGCCCTTGACCCCTTTCGGGCCGCCGGGAATCCTGGCTAGCACCAGATGGACGATGTTCTCGGCCAAGTCGTGCTCGCCGGCCGAGATAAAAATCTTGGTGCCAGCGATGCGATAGCTGCCGTCCGATTGCGGTTCGGCCTTGGTGCGTAGCAGGCCCAAATCGGTGCCGCAGTGCGGCTCGGTCAGGTTCATGGTACCGGTCCATTGACCGGCGATCATTTTCGGCAGGTAGAGATTTTTTTGTGCGTCGGTGCCGCCGATCTCGATAGCTTCGATGGCACCGCTGGTCAGACCGGGATACATAGTGAAAGCCATGTTGGCGGAAGCCATCATTTCGCTAACCGCTAACCCCAGCACATAGGGTAAGCCTTGACCGCCGTATTCCGGATCGCCGATCAAACCGGTCCAGCCACCTTCGACCACCGCGTCGTAGGCTTCTTTGAAGCCGCGCGGGGTGACGACCATGCCGTTTTTTAGCCGGCAACCTTCTCGGTCGCCGATTTTGTTCAATGGCTGCAACACCTCCTGGCTAAGTTGGGCGGCACCTTCCAGAATCGCCGCGATGGTATCCGGCGTTGCCTCCGAAAAACCGGCCAACACGTCATTGTAGCGGTCGATCTTAAGCAATTCGTGCAGAACGAACTGCATATCGCGCACGGGAGCGGTGTAGCTAGGCATGAGCGTAATCCTGAGTTGCGTTGAGATTTCAACAAGCTATCGGCGAATGACGCCATGTTCAGAACGTAAACGTAACCGTTAGAATAAACACTCTAATTCGTAACAATTAGCCAGTTAATTCAATGAATTGCAGTGCAATATTTAGAATATTGGCAAATCGATGACCAGTTTGAACAAAAATCGGCTGAATTTTTTGTTTCGAGATGCAAACTTTGGCGGTTTGCTGTCGGGATCCGTGGGCTAAGCTGTTAGCTTCTCGACATTCGACGATCACTAAAAATCCCTGACGGAGCGCTTCGATATGACTCTTTTCAAAACCGGTTTGTTATCTCTTGGCACGATACTGCTAGGGGCTTCGATAGTCGCCGCACCGGTTCGGGCGGGCGATATCGTCCTGACCGTGGAGGAACCGGCCGCCAGCAGCGCCTATAGCGGCGTGGCGAACCTGCGCGGCTGGGCGGTAGGCTCGGCGGGCATCGATCGAGTGGAGTTGTACGTGGATGGCGCGTTTGCGACCAACGTGCCAGTGGGCGGCTTACGCGGCGATGTGGGCGCTCAATATCCTGGCTATCCCGGTTCCAGAAACGCCGGTTTCTCGATGGCCTTCAACTATTCCAACCTGTCGGCTGGTCAGCACGCTATCCGGGTCCGGGCAGTGGATCGGGAAAATGCCAGCCGAGATGCGTCGGTCAACTTCAATGTGATTCGCTTCGACAATTCCTATATTGCCGATCCGGCCAAAATCAGCTTGGCCGGCGCGACCGGCACGCTCGACACCCGATCCATTTCGCTGAAGAACGTCACCGCCGATGGCAAGACCTACGACATCCGGTTGGACTGGCGCACCGAGGCTCAGGGGTTCGTCATCGCTCAGATCACCTCCGCCGGCAATCCGCCAGCGGACGACTTCAGCGGCACTTACCGCTCGCAGGTTTCGCTGACCAGCAACAGTTGCTCGTTCGCGGTGGACTCGGAAACCGAGAGCGAACTGAAGTTGACCCAGGATGGCTCTCTGCTGAGCGGAACGGAAAGCGACGCTTTAACTGTCTCGGGAACGGTGGATGTGCAGGGCAATTTTTCGCTGCTGTCGGCGCGCTTGGTACAAAACTCGGGTAGCTGCCGGGGCGAGTCCTACTTCCAGTACCAGGGCAGTTTTCCCAGCCAGACCATCACCATCGCCATTCAACGCGAATATTTCGGCAGTTGCCCTTACAGCAACTGTACGGCCAGCTATCAAGGCACCATGACCACGACCAGCACGACCACCCGCGCGGACGCACCGACGACCGCCGCCGGGGGGGCGCCGGCCGGCGTGATCGAGCCGTTGCTGGAAACGGGCAAAGCGCTTTGAGCACTCGCTAGGCGCGTTTCCGGTTCGAGATGAGTCGATCGAAATGCGCTTCAAGACGACTTGAACAAGGCCGCCGCTTCTTGTTGGCCAAGTTCGAAATAGCGCTTCTGCGCCGTGCTGTCCTTGAGCGAAATCGTCATGCTCTCCAGATCCTTGGGCCGCAAGATGTGCAGCGGCTTGGCGTAATAACGCTTGCCGGCGACTTCCGCCGTCTGCTTGCCCATCGTTTTGAGCATCTCGTTGATCACGGTCGCCTGCGTGAACACCCGGGCGTTGGGCAAAGTCAGTTGAAGGTCGCTGACCAGCAGGTGCGTATCGATGCTGTTGAACGGTAAGGAAAGCAGGTTCGAGCGATACAGCTTGTCCAACTCGCGATGATAATCGTAATCGGTAAAATCGACGGCGATGATTTCATCGACTTCATCGTCCTCGAACAAAGTGCGTAGCGGCGTGTTGTCGAGGTAACCGCCCTCGATGTAATAATCGCCGTCGATCATGATCGCCTTGAAGTAAGGGATAGTGGTGATCCCAGCGAGAAAGGCGTTCATGAAGGCGTCGAGGCTGGCATCGTCGATGGTTGCCAAAATTTCGTTGACTTTGAAGAACCGCCCTTCTCGTTTGGTAACGTTGGTGGCGCGGATATCCCAGCGTAGAACCTTGAGATGCTCCGCCAATAGCGCGCGCCGCTTGGCGTCATCGAGCAGGAGCGACTTGCGGCAGTTATCCTTGTCGACGGTGAAAAGATGCGTGCCGCTCGGCAACAAAGGCGGCCGCAAGCCCAGGAAGTTGGAAAACACATGAAAGATGTCGGTGACGCTAAGTCTGACCGTGCGTGTCAAGACCGGCGGCAACTCCTCCGCTTGCCAATCCCACAGCAGATAATCGACGACGATGTTGTTGCCGGAGCTGGTCGAGGTGATATGCACGATCGGCAGGTTGTTTTTCTTCATCCAGACCAACACGCCTTCGGTGTAGAAACTCCGGTAACCGCCACCCGATGCGACGAAGCCATATTTGGTCATCGCTGTCCCCTCCTCGTTGCTTGCCGGCAGAATAAAATGGCGAGTGCCGACGCCCCGAGCCAGTTTGGCACACTCCCAACGAAGTAGAAAGAACGACTAACAGAGGCGTTTTTCCAACCGGTTTGCAGCAGCTTGCCTACCACGAAAACCGCCATCCATTCCGGAAATCACTATGCACGACGATGCTTTCGACGACGAACCGCATTACTTGGACACACCGCGACCGCCCAGCAAAAGCCAACGCAAGCGCGAAGCGACGGCGTTGCAGGATCTGGGCGAGCAACTGGTCAAACTCACGCCCGCACAACTGAAATGGATACCGCTACCGGAAGAGTTGTCGGCTGCGATACGGGCGGCACAAACCATGAACCAGCGGGGGGCGCACAAGCGGCAACTGCAATTCATCGGCAAACTGATGCGGCGGCTGGACGATCCGGAAACGGAGGCGATCCGCACGGCGCTGGCCACGGTCCAAACGGCACGCCGCTAGAACGCGAACCTTCACGCGGTATCGCCCAGCCGATAACCGATCCCGCGCACGGTGCGAATGAGTTGCGCGCTCAGCTTGCGCCGCAGATTGTGAACGTGAACCTCGATGGCGTTGCTTTCTACCTCTTCGCCCCAGCCGTATAGCCGGTCTTCCAGTTGCTCGCGAGACATCACCGCATTCGACGCTTCCACCAAGGCATGCAACAAGGCAAATTCTCGTGCCGACAACTGCGCCGGCTGTCCCCGATATTCGACGGTGTGGGCGACCGGATCGAGCCGCAAGGCTCCAACTTCGATCGAATCCCGCGTCCGGCCCGCCTGCCGCCGCAGCAACGCCCGCATCCGCGCCAGCAGTTCGGCTAAATCGAACGGCTTGACCAGATAATCGTCGGCACCGCTATCTAGGCCCTCGACCCGATCCGGCACCGCGTCGCGGGCGGTCAAAATCAGCACCGGGACGGCCAACTCCCGCTGGCGCCAGCCGCGCAACACGGTCAATCCATCCTTCTTCGGCAAGCCTAAATCGAGCAGCACCAGCGCGTAATTCGTGGTCTCCAGCGCCAGTTCCGCAGCCCGGCCATCCCGAACCCAATCCACGGTAAAACCTTCCGCGCGCAACCCTTTGCGCAAGCTGTCGCCGATCATCGGATCATCTTCCACCAATAGCACGCGCATGTCTGACACCCAGGAAAAGTCGTTTATGCTTCGACATCCGCAAACCGTTAACCGTCACAACCATATCGAGCGAGGTGCGATGCCGCCATGATCCCGTTTCGGCCTTTGTTGATTGTCCTGCTGCTCGCGCTGCTGGCCGGTTGCGAGCAAGATTTGCCGGCCTTGCGGATCGGCGCTCCCGCTCCCGCTTTCGCGCTGGACCGGCTAGACGGCGCCGGCGTTCGCTTTCCCGAACAGTATCGCGGTCGAGTGGTCGCCATCCGCTTCTGGGCCGATTGGTGTCCTTCCTGCCGAGCCGAAATGACGGCGCTGGAACCGGTCTATCGCCAGTATCGCGACCAGGGTCTGAATATCCTCGCGGTGAACGTGCTGCAACCGCCGGAAACGGTGCGGCCGTTCGTCGATCAGCTCGGCATCTCTTACGACGTGCTGCTCGACCGGCAAGGAGAGGTGACGCGCAGCTATCAAGTCATGGCCTTGCCGGTCACTTATATCGTCGATCGCCAAGGCGTCGTCCGCGCCCGGTTCATCGGTGAATCCACTTCCGAAGCTTTCGCCAAAGAGATCACTGGCTTGCTGTAAGGTTTCGCACCGGTAATGGTATAGTGGTGTCTCTATTTAGCGCACAGGGAAAGACCTCAAATGAATAATAACCACAACCCCGAACGACGCCAGATGCTCCGCTTGCTCGCCGTGACCGGCGCCACCGCTGGCATCGTCACCCTGAGTCCGCCGGCCCGTGCCGCAAAGTGCGAACACGATGGCACGCCGTTGCAATTCACGCCCAAGACCCAGCCGGACCCCAAGCCGCTGGAAAACGAACTCGATAAGTATCCCAAATGCCCTTATTGCGGCATGGACCGCAAGCAGTTCCACCGCAGCCGTCATCTGGTGCATTACCAGGACGATCTGGTGGATGCCACTTGCTCCTTGCATTGCGCCGCGCTCAGCCTGGCGATTAATCTGGACCGGGGACCTAAGGTCATCTACGCCGCCGATTTCGGCGCGAAAGACGATCCAAAACCGCTGATGAACGTGGACGACGCCACCTATCTGATTGGATCCAAGCTGCCTGGGGTGATGACCAAGCAGAGCAAAATCGCTTTTGCCTCCAAGCAAACCGCCGAAACGGTCAAGGCCGAGCAAGGCGGCGAACTAGGAAATTTCGACGCCGCACTGCAAGCCGCCTACCAAAGCATGGCCAGCGATACGTTGATGATTCGCAAGAAGCGCGCCGAAAAACGACAGCATAGCGCCGGATGAGGTCAATGAGATTTTTCGGCGGCCCGATGTCGAGCCTCGGCTGGCTGGCGGCAATCCTATTATCGGTCCTCGGCCTGTCGCCAGCCTGGAGCGAAAGCTCGCAACTCCCCGCCCCGAGCACCAAAGACACTTGTCCGGTATGCGGGATGTTCGTTTCTCTCTATCCCGACTGGGTGGCGACGGTGCTATACAAAGACGGTCACGCCCACCACTTCGATGGTGCCAAGGATCTGTTCAAGTACCTGCTGAATCTACCCAAATACGCACCCGGCCACGCCCGGACCGACATCGCCGCCATCGGCGTCACCGAGTATTACGGCGTGACCAAGATCGATGCCCGCGCCGCTTGGTACGTGATCGGCTCGGACGTGCTGGGGCCGATGGGCCACGAGCTGGTCCCGCTGACGACTCGGGCCGAGGCGGAAGAATTTCAGCGCGACCACAAGGGCGAACGCATCGTCCGCTTCGACGACGTCACACCGGCCTTGTTGGAAAATCTCGACCACGGAAAATTCGAATGACCGTCTATTTCATCGGCGCGGGTCCCGGCGACCCCGAACTGATCACCGTCAAAGGCCAGCGCTTGATCCGCGAATGCCCGCTGGTGCTGTACGCCGGCTCGCTGGTACCCAAAGAAGTCGTCTCGGCGGCCAATCCGGCGGCGGCAACCATCAACACCGCCGATCTGAGCTTGGCCGAGATCATCGACCACATCCGCGCCGCGCACGAACGAGGATCGAACGTGGCGCGGGTACACACCGGCGATCCCGCGCTGTACGGCGCCATCGGCGAACAAATGCGCGAACTGGAAAAACTGGGAATTCCCTACGAGGTGGTGCCGGGCGTGACCGCCGCGTTCGCTGGCGCCGCGATGTTAAAGCGGGAATTGACCCTACCGAACGTCAGCCAAACCATCATCCTCACCCGTCATGCCGGCAAAACGCCAATGCCGGAAGGCGAGAGCCTACCCGAATTGGCCCAGCATCGGGCTACGATGGCGATTTACCTTAGCGTGGACAAGCTGCGGGAGATCGTGGCGGAACTGATCCCGCATTATGGCGCGAATTGTCCGGTAGCGGTGCTGCACCGGGTATCGTGGCCAGACCAGGATGGCGTGGTCGGCACGCTCGCCGACATCGCCGCAAAGGTCGCAGCCAAGGGCTTCACCCGCACCGCGCTGATTCTGGTCGGGCAGGTAATCCAGCCGGAAGGTTTTCCGCCGTCCTATCTTTACAGCGCCGAACACGCCGAGTGGTATCGGCGACATTCGAGCGCCGATTAGCCGAACGGCGTGCCCTCGATCGCCAGCGGGCAGACCAGCGAATCGAACGCCGTTCTGGCAAAACCTCACGCATACGCTAAACCGCTCGCGTTCCGTCGCCGCCGGATAAACTCCCACACCTTTTCGTGAAAGTGATAAGCCACGGTATTGCAGGCCGGTTCCACCAAGGCCACCAAACCGCCAGTCAGCATGCTACCGGTCATCGCGTAGACGACGCTAAACGCGACCGTGACGTGCACCAAGGCAAAGCTCAATGTTTTAATCATGGCGATGACTCCTTGAACTACCGTTGTGTTGCTCCAAATGATAACGATTCTCGTTAATAGAAAAAGTTGATTTTTCTTATGATCGCAATTTGAATTGACTATCGCCATTCTTTGCCGCTCATCGAATTCGCCATGTCCGTTACCTGCCCCGCCCTACTGCTTGCCGCCCCGGCTTCTGGCCAGGGAAAAACCACCGTCACCGCCGGCCTTGCTCGCTACCATCGCAACCGGGGCCGCACGGTGCGGGTGTTCAAAACCGGCCCGGATTTTCTCGATCCGATGATTCTGGAGCGAGCCTCTGGCCAGCCGGTCTATCAACTGGATTTGTGGATGGTCGGCGAACACGCCTGCAAGGCGTTGTTGTATCAAGCGGCCCAAGAAGCGGATTTAATCCTGATTGAAGGGGTGATGGGCCTGTTCGACGGCACGCCGTCCAGCGCCGATCTCGCCGCCCTGTTCGGCGTGCCGGTGCTGGCGCTGATCAACGCCCACGCGATGGCGCAGACCTTCGGCGCCGTCGCTCATGGTCTCGCCCATTACCGTCCCGGCCTGCCCTTTGCCGGTGTGCTGGCCAACCGGGTCGCGGGGCCGGGTCACGCCGAACTGCTGGCCGGGAGCCTGCCGTCCGGTATTCGCTATTACGGCTGGCTGCCGCGCGACGGCGAAATCGCCCTGCCCGACCGCCATTTGGGGCTGGTGCAAGCGGCCGAAGTCGCCGACCTGGAAGCCCGGTTGGAAAGCGCCGCCGCACTCGTCGCCCGTACCGGGTTGGCGGAGTTACCGCCCCCGGTTTCTTTTCCGGCCGCAAGCGTCGAACCGCCGGCGCGCTTGCTCGAAGGCGCGCGCATCGGCATCGCCCGCGACACGGCTTTTGCCTTCTTGTACCCGGCCAATCTGGATACCTTGCGGGCCTTGGGCGCGGAACTGGTATTTTTCTCGCCGCTGGCGGATGCGGAATTGCCGGAGGTGGACAGCGTTTATCTCCCCGGCGGCTACCCGGAACTGCATCTGGACGCGCTGGCGGCCAATACCTCGATGAGCGAGTCGTTGCGGCGGCACCACCAGACCGGCAAACCGCTTTATGCGGAATGCGGCGGCTTGCTCTACACCCTGGAATCACTGGCCGACAAGGCAGGTCACCGCGCGCCGATGCTGGGCTTGTTGCCGGGCCATGCGGCGCTGCAATCGAAGTTGGTGGGGTTGGGAATGCAAGCGGTGGAACTGCCGGAAGGCGAGTTGCGCGGGCACACCTTTCATCATTCAAAACTGGAAACACCGCTGCAACCGCTGGCCCACGGCTGCCGCCAGCGCGATGGCAAACCCGGCGAAGCCGTCTATCGGATTGACCGGTTGACGGCTTCGTATTTGCACCTCTACTTTGCCGGTAATCCAGAGATGGCGGCGCGGCTTTTTCTGCCGTAGTCAGGCCACGTCGAACCGATCAAACGTCATGGTGAACTGGCCGCGACCGCGCGTCATGCCACGCAGATCGGTGATATAGCCCAGCAGCCGATCCAGCGC
>DEHU01000186.1:0-854 GCA_002352125.1 Competibacteraceae bacterium UBA2792
ATCGAGAACGCCCAGCGCAAGGTCGAGGCCCACAACTTCGACATCCGCAAAAACCTCTTGGAATTCGACGATGTCGCCAACGACCAACGTAAAGTGATGTACGCTTGGCGCAATGAGCTGATGGAGGCCGAGGACGTGTCGGCAACGCTTAGGGATATGCGTGCCGATGTGCTCAAACAGGTCGTCGATTCTTACATTCCACCGCAAAGCCTAGAAGAGCAATGGAACGTGACCGGTTTGGAAGGGGCGCTGGAGAAGGAATTCGGATTGCCGCTGCCAATCCGCGCTTGGCTCGATGCCGATTCCAACCTGCACGAAGAACTGCTCAGGGAACGGATTCACGACGAGTTGGAGCAGGTCTACGCCGGCAAGGAAGCTCAGGTTGGCGGGCCGTGGATGCGGCAATTCGAGAAGGCCGTGTTGCTGCAAGTGCTCGATACGCACTGGCGCGAGCACCTAGCGGCGATGGACTATTTGCGCCAAGGTATTCATCTGCGCGGTTATGCCCAGAAGAATCCAAAGCAGGAATACAAGCGCGAAGCGTTCGAAATGTTCCAGGCTCTGGTGCAGCGCATCCATCAAGAAGCGGTCGGTTTTCTGGTACGTGCCCAGTTCCAGGCCGAACCGGAGCCGATTCCTGCACCGCGTCGCCCCGCGCCCGCCGCCATGCATTTCGAGCACGCCGAAATATCGGCGCTGACCGAAGATGAGGTGGATGGAGCCGATGATACCGGTAACGATGTTCGCCATCAGACAGAGCACCGTACGCCTTTCGTGCGCGAGGGTCGCAAGGTTGGCCGCAACGAGCCCTGTCCTTGCGGTTCCGGCAAGAAGTACAAGCATTGCCACGGCCA
>DEHU01000186.1:906-1046 GCA_002352125.1 Competibacteraceae bacterium UBA2792
AATACCGGCAACGCCAACGCGGGGACTGGCCGACAGGGGCTGGCCGATGCCGAGAACAGTTGTCGGGCGTTGGCCGAGCTGGCTGGTTGCCGTATCGAGGAAGTGCTGCCGTTTTCGACCGGCGTGATCGGCGAACCGCT
>DEHU01000186.1:1053-4581 GCA_002352125.1 Competibacteraceae bacterium UBA2792
ACATGGCGACCATGCTGGCCTTCATCGCCACCGACGCCGCCGTGGGCGAAACGGCGTTGCAGAAAATTTTGCTTGATGCCGTTGCCGACTCGTTCAACGCCATCACGGTGGATGGCGATACCTCCACCAACGATGCCTGCGTGCTGTTGGCGACCGGCCGATCCGGCACGACCATATCCGACGCGGGCGCCGAATGCGAGCATTTTGCCGCGATGGTGCGCGAGGTTTGCATCGAACTGGCGCAAGCCATCGTCCGCGATGGCGAGGGCGCCACCAAGTTTATCACCGTGTTGGTCGAAGGTGGCCGGGATCGGTCCGAATGCCGACAGGTCGCCTACACTATCGCCCATTCGCCGCTGGTCAAAACCGCCTTTTTCGCGTCCGATCCCAACTGGGGCCGAATTTTGGCGGCGGTGGGGCGGGCCGGATTGGCGGATCTGGACCTAGAGCGAGTCGCAATTGATCTCGACGAGGTTTGCATCGTTCGCGCTGGCGGTCGCGCCCCCGATTATACGGAAGAGCGGGGGCAACAAGTCATGCAGCGACCGAACATCACGATCCGGGTGGAACTCGGTCGCGGCGAAGCTACCGCGCGGATTTGGACCACCGACTTGTCTTTCGACTACGTGCGCATCAACGCAGAATACCGGACGTGAGCGGGGTTACCGCCGCGCCGGTCGTCCATGTGGCGGTTGGGGTCATCGTCGATCCCGGCGGCCCGGTGCTGATCGCCAAACGACCCGAACACGCCCATCAGGGCGGGCTGTGGGAGTTTCCCGGTGGCAAGGTGGAACCGGATGAGACGGCGGAGGCCGCGCTCCGGCGCGAGCTGTGGGAAGAGCTTGGGATCGAGCTATGCGCCGCCGAGCCGCTGCTGGAAGTCCGCCATGCCTACGCCGATAAAACCGTGCTGCTCGATGTATGGCGGGTGACGGCTTACCGGGGCGAACCGCACGGCCGGGAGGGACAGCCGCTAGTTTGGATATTACCAGCGGATATGCTCGATTCCGCCTTTCCCGTCGCCGACGCGCCGATTATCGCGCGGTTGCGCCAGGAACGGGATCAGATGGCACAGCAGGCGAGTTCGAAGGGGATGTCGGCCGTGCTTTGAACGGCTCGCCGGTCCGGATCCGGCTGCTCCAAAAAGTGGATCGTGAAACGATGCCGACCGCCGCTGATTTCCGGGAAACAGGTCCATCCGGATAGTATGAATACCCGAATGAGCTGATGAGAGGCGCCACCGTCGAGGCCACGCTGAAAGAATCCTTGTGGGGCAATTTCTGGTCTCGGGGTAGCACTTTCGCGAATCAGCCGGAGAATCAGCGCGATGGCATCTTGCATGGGAGCAAAAGGCACCAACCATTCGCGCATTTGCCCGGCGCGAACCGAGTGGGTGGATTGCAACCAGTGATAGAGTGCCGGCAAGTCGAACTGACAGGATCCACCGGGTACATGGCTGCGTTTGTGGATTGCGCTGAGGAAATCGGTTTGCCGTACTGCATCCAGCATCTGGTTGTCCAAGTGGTGGATTCGGTCGATGAATTCGCTGATTTCGACCAGTACGCTGTCCAATTTGGTCGCGTTGACACCAGGGGCTTGCCGCAGGCGATTCAAAACGGTGGCGTGCCGATCCAGTTCCTTGAGAAGATCTCCCTTGAATTCGTTGCGTCCGGTCAGGGCCAGGATATCGAACAATCCTTGCAGTGCCGCCCGGGTATCCCAGGTCGAATGCCCGCCAATCGCGTGATCGACCTGCTGAAACAGGAATTCCAACCGCAACAAAGACCGGATGCGTTCGTTGAGCGGTTGTTCGTAGCAAACAATTTGGGGCACGGCATACCTCGCGAGCAAGGCAATCGTCAGATGGCCGAACGCGAGAGCGCACGCCGGGCCAGTCGTTGCAAGCGCGTCAGGAATCGGTCCATCGAAGCTGGATCAGGCTATTTTGGCCGACGCCAGCGCCAGATAACGCTCATGCAGCGCGGCGACTTGGCGAGATAGCGCATCGAGATCGCCGGTATTTTCCAAAATGTCATCCGCCTGAGCGAGTCGCTGGTCGCGACTGGCTTGGGCGGCTAGAATGCGACGAGCTTGCTTTTCCGAAGCGCCATCTCGGGCCATGACCCGGCGAATTTGTTCGGCTTCGGGCGCGTCCACGACCAGGATGCGATCCACGGCATCGGTCATTCCGGTTTCTACCAGCAGCGGGATGACTGCCAAGCAGTAAGGGGCAACCAGCTCGGCGATCCGTGCTCGCATCAAAATACGGATACGGGGATGCAGGATCGCTTCGAGTCGCCGGCGGCCATTCGGATCGGCGAATACCCGCTCCCGCAACATGTTGCGTCGCAGCCGGCCTTTTTCGTCGAGGCAGTCCAGGCCGAACTCGGCCACGATATCCAGCAGCGCCGGTTGGCTGGGTTCTACCAGTTCGCGGGCGAGCAGGTCGGTGTCGATGACCGGCACGCCGCGCTGCGCGAACCGGTCGCTGACTACCGTTTTGCCGCTGCCAACGCCGCCCGTCAGTCCGATCACCAGCATGATCACAGCCCCAGCCAGTTCAGGTAAGCGCGGTCGATTGTTTCGCCCCACAGCAACGCAATCCAGCCAGCGGCCGCGAGAAATGGGCCAAACGGCATCGGCGTCCGCCGATCCCGGCCGCGAAATAGGACGAGCACCAGGCCAAGAACCGCCCCGACCAACGACGACAGAATGACGATGGCGACGAGATGTTGCCAGCCTGTCCAAGCACCAAGCGCCGCCAGCAACTTGAAATCACCATAGCCCATCCCTTCTTTTCCCGTCAGCAGGCGAAAAACTTGATAGACGGACCATAGCGACAAATAGCCAGCCATAGCGCCGACGACCGCACTGGGCAGGTCGGCGAACAACCCAAACAAAGCTGTGGCTAGACCGAGCCATAATAGTGGCAGAACCAAATCGTCGGGCAACAGTTGCTGGCGGAGATCGATGACACTCGCCGCTAGCAAAACCCAGGTAAAAATTAGCGCTGCTGCTGTCGACCAGCCAAATCCGAATTTCCAGGCGACGATTCCGGCCAAACAACCGCTCAATGCCTCCACCAGCGGATACTGGACGCCGATAGCGGCGCGGCAATGCGCGCAGCGACCACCCTGTAATAGGTAGCTGAGCAGAGGGATGTTTTCCACCGCTGCAATCAAGTGACCGCATTGCGGACATTGCGAACGGGGTCCCCACAAGCTCAAGGCGGGTTTTCCGGCGTCCGGATTCGCTTGGCCGAGCAGTTCCAAGCACTGGATTCGCCACTCTCGCTCCATCATCAGCGGCAAACGGTAAACGACGACATTCAGAAAACTGCCGACGACCAGACCCAGCAAAACGACCAGAACGACGAACAGCGCCGGCGAATTTGCCAGCAGTTCCAGCAAGGCCATCGCGCGATTGCCGTCAGACTGCTGAGGCCAGCTTGAAGATCGGCAAATACATGGCAATCACCAATGTACCGACTACGCCGGCCAAAAACGCCATCAGCAGCGGTTCGATCAT
>DEHU01000236.1 GCA_002352125.1 Competibacteraceae bacterium UBA2792
GCCGGCACCGCCTCGCGGCACATGTACTCGATGGCGTCCTGGTCGCCCAGCCAGTCGGAACCCTTCACGGTGTCGTACATGTGCCATTGCCACATGTCCTGACCCATGTTGGCAAGCGCCGCCGACATACCACCCTGGGCCGCTACGGTATGGCTGCGAGTCGGGAAAACCTTGGTCAGACAGGCCGTTTTTAGACCCTTCTGGGCCATGCCAAAGGTGGCGCGCAATCCGGCACCGCCGGCACCCACCACGACCACGTCGTAATTATGATGAATCAATTTGTATGCGTTGGACATGAAACCTCAGCCTCCGGTGGTGGGCGTCAGGCCAGTGCGATCTTCAGCACGGCGACGATGGAAATGGCGCCCAGCAAAAACAGCACGAACTGCGTCACAAGCAGGGCGGCGTACATGACCCATTCCGGCCGGACGTAGTCCTCGTAGATGACCTGCATGCCCAGCTTGGCGTGATAAAACACCGTGAACAAAAGCGTTACCATCAATCCGGCGTTGATCGGATTGCTCAGCCAATGCTGGAACGTCTCGTAGTCGGCGTGGGAATACGACAGCATGGAAACGACGAACCACAGCACCAACGGCACCAGAGCGATGGACGTAACGCGCTGCATCCACCAATGGTGAGTACCGTCTTTGGCAGTGCCAAGACCGCGAACACGAGCGAGGGGGGTGCGAATACTCATGATGTTTCTCCTCAAGGCGCGGCGATCAACCAGCACAGGAAAGTCAAAACGACGGAGGACCACACCACCCACCAGCCGGATTTGGCGGCGTCTTTCAATTCGAGACCGCAGCCGGCGTCCCAGAACAAGTGACGGATACCGTTGGCCATGTGATAAAACAACGACCAAGTCCACAGGAACAGCAAGAGTTGTCCAAGCATCGACCCCAGTATGGCCTGGGCGTGCTTATAGGCTTCGGGACCGAGCGCAGCGGCGGCCAGCCAATACACCAGCAGCAACGTGCCAACCACCAAGCCGGCTCCGGTGGCGCGGTGGGTGATGGATAGTACCGAGGTCATTTGCGGCCTGTAATAAGGTCCGATCATGAACGGCGACAACGGCCGTTTGTTGGCTGACATATGTTTCTCCTCAGTTACTTAGTGACGAAGAAAGTGCTCTTTGTATTGTGCGACGCAAAAAATCACCGGGAATGCTACCCTCATTTCGGAAAACACCACAACGGAAACGACGGGATCGAGCAACGATCAGCTCGGTGCCGGGCACGCGCCGCGCGAGGGGGATGTGTTAAAAATCGATGCAGCGGCCGGCTTTCTCCCAATCGCCGTAACGGGTGGGTTCGAGCCCTTTGGGACCGCCGAATTCCAGAGGTTTTTTGGGTTTCTCGGCTTGTTGGAACGGGTCGGAGGTCGGGGCGGGCTGCTGCGGTGGCAGCGTTGTCTCTGTGTCATTCTTGTTCATGACAACTCACCAAAAAAGCAGGTTGAGGGAGGCGGTGGCTGACTATCCTTGCTCCATCCGCCGATGGTATTACCGGGAGAATTTCAGGCGTCGTACCCTAGTACAGCAGTGGGGCATTTCGGTCTATATTCTTATGGGTATTATGCCGTTCGTAGCCTTCGAACGCAACGAATCGGCGGATGTGGGCGCAGGCGCAAACTTGGGGCAGATCAGTTCATAAGAACTGAAAAAATAACGGGATTTCATCGCATGAACGCAGATTGGCGAGCATTTCTCGAACGGGCTGGCGCCGCGTTGGCGACAGACCGCGTATCGCATTTCGGCCAGGTGGAAGCCGAATTGCACGCGGCGTTATCCGGCGACATTTGTTGTGACTTGTCGCATCTTGGCCTGATCGTCGTGCGTGGACCCGACAGTGAAACGTTCCTTCAGGGGCAACTCACCTGCGACGTGCGGCAAGCCATACCGGAACATAGCTCGATCGGCGCGTATTGCAGCCCAAAGGGCCGGGCGTTGGCCAGTTTCCGGCTGTTTCGGCGCGGGGATGATCATTATCTAGAATTGCCGCGTTCGATGGTGGAACCAACCCTCGTCCGATTGCGCAAGTACGTATTGAGAGCCAAAACCACGTTGGACGACGCCAGCGATACCCTAGCGCGAATCGGGATCGCCGGATCCAACACCACACGTCTACTCGCCGCGCAAGTAGCGGATTCCGTAGCGGGGATGGCAGCAGGTGATGTGCTGCACTCGAACGATACCACCACTATTCGTCTGCCCGGAGCGATACCGCGATACGAACTGCACGGATCGGTGCCGGAGATCCAAGCGGCGTGGAACGCGCTGGCGCCCTATCTCACACCGGCCGGCACCGAAGCGTGGTGCTTGCTGGATTTATTGGCCGGCATCCCGGCAGTGTATCCGGAAACCGCAGAGGCATTCGTGCCGCAGATGATGAATCTGGAATTGCTGGACGGCATCAGCTTCAAAAAAGGCTGTTACACCGGACAGGAAGTCGTGGCGCGCACCCATTATCTGGGCAAGCTGAAGCGGCGGATGTATCTCGCTCGCGTGGAATCCCCTACTCCGCCCCGTCCCGGCGATCCGCTGTTTTCGCCGCAAGCCGACGCCAGCCAAAGCCCCGGCCGATTGGTCGATGCCTGCCGGTATCCCGGCGGTGGTTACGCGGTGCTGGCAGTGGCACTGATCGAGTGCGCGGAACGGGGAACGCTCCATTTGAGCGATGCCGATGGCCCAGTGCTGCGGCTGGAATCCCTGCCGTATGCTTTCGAAGCGGCGGATTAATCGTCCGCCGGCATCCAACCGCCTATCTCTTGCCAACGGTTGACGATCTGGCAAAACAGCTCCGCCGTGCGTTCGGCGTCGTAAATCGCCGAATGCGCCTCGCGCTCGTCCCAGCGAATGCCGGCCGCTTGTAGCGCCCGGGCCAGCACCGTCTGGCCGTAGGCCAAGCCCGCCAACGATACGGTGTCGAAGCTGCTGAAGGGATGAAAGGGATTGCGCTTGATTTTGGTGCGAGCCACCGCCGCGTTCAGAAACGCCAAATCGAAAAAGGCGTTATGGCCGACCAGGATAGCGCGGGTGCAACCAGTCTCCCGGACTTCCCGCCGCACTTCCCGAAAAACGGCCTCCAGCGCTTCGCGCTCCGGCACCGCGAAGCGGAACGGATGGTCGGGATCGATGTTGTTCACGGCCATCGAGGCAGGGTCCAGCCGTGCGCCGGGAAATGGTTGAACATGATGGGCCAACGTACCGGCAGGATATAAATATCCTTGCCAGTCCATGCGGATGAGCACGGCAGCGATTTCCAGCAAGGCATCGGTCTGGGCATTGATGCCGCCAGTCTCGACATCCACGATGACCGGGAGGAAACCCCGGAAGCGGCGGGCGATAAGGGGGTTGGGTGCAGGTTCGTTCATTCGGGCAGCATAACGGATAGCCCGCCAGAACGCATCGGTGAAACCGGCCGTTCAACCCGGCGTGTTGTGCGCCACCCAGCGCGGGCCGGCGACGGTCGCCTCGCGCTTCCAAAACGGTGCCTTCGCTTTCAACTCTTCGATGATGAACCGGCATGCGGCGAACGCTGCCGCCCGATGCGCCGACCAGACCGCCACCAGCACGATGGGGTCGTTCGGCTGCAATTCACCGATCCGATGAATCACGAGGGCGTCCAGCAACGGCCATTCCTGGCCAGCGGTTTCGACGATCCGCCGCAAATGCCGCTCGGTCATGCCGGGATAATGCTCCAGCGTCATCCGGCTGACCGATTGGTCTTCATTGTAATCGCGCATCGTCCCGATGAAGATGGCCGTCGCGCCGTACTGGCCTTGCGGTACGCTCGAATCGGTCCGATAAAATCCCAACTCTGCCAGCGGATCGAAGGCCGAGTCTCGCAATTCGACTTTCACACGCTAACCTCCCGTCACCGGCGGAAAAAATGCCACTTCGTCGCCGTCGCACACGATCTGCTCCAAGCTGGCGTATTCCATATTCACCGCCGCCAGCGTATTCGGGGGCAACGGCGTTTCCGGCCACAGGGCCGCCCAAACCGCCGCGACAGTTAGCTCGCCCGGCGTGTCGAGCCGATCTTCGGCGCGGCCTATCCGGTCGCGTAGACTGGCAAAATACTTGATGCAAATGGTCATGAGTTTTCCTGTTTTCTGCTTCTCCACTTTTTTAGAGAGGCAGAGTCACGGCTGACATGGTAACGCAAGACCTGCTCGGGCTTGTGTTTCGAGCCTGAACGGGTTATTTTAATCAGTCTAATAATTCTTGCCGGAATAGCTCAGTCGGTAGAGCAACTGATTCGTAATTAGTAGGTCGGAGGTTCGATTCCTCTTTCCGGCACCATACAAAACAAAGCCTTGCAGCGCCGCAAGGCTTTTTTCGTTTCCACTTGTAGCGCCCGGTCAAACTTCCGGATGTTTCGGTGCCGGCAGCGATTCGATCACTTCACACCCTGCGCGCCTGCGCGGCGGCGTTACCGGTGTAGCAGGCTGGCGTCAGAGCCAACAACCTCCGCTTGGCTTCATCGGGAATTGCCAGATCGGCGACGAAGGCTCGCAGCGTCTCGCGATCCACCCGCTGGCCGCGCGTCAGGGCCTTGAGTTGCTCGTAGGGCCGTTCGATGCCGTAACGGCGCATCGCGGTTTGAATCGGCTCGGCCAGCACTTCCCAGTTATGGTCCAGATCGGCGTCCAGTACCGCCGCGTCCACCTCCAGCTTGCCGATGCCTTTCGAACAGGCTTGATAAGCCACGAGGGAATGCGCCAAGCCGACACCCAAGGTCCGCAACACGGTCGAGTCGGTCAAATCGCGCTGCCAACGCGACACCGGCAGCTTGGCGGCCAGATGGTCGAGCAGTGCGTTGGCGATACCCAGATTACCCTCGGCGTTCTCGAAGTCGATGGGATTGACCTTGTGCGGCATGGTCGAAGAACCGAT
>DEHU01000125.1 GCA_002352125.1 Competibacteraceae bacterium UBA2792
GCAAGTTCGGCGTCGCCACCACCTACGTACCGCTGAGCGACCTCGCCGCCTGGGAAGCCGCCATCCGCCCGCAAACCCGGTTGCTCTTCCTCGAAACCCCTTCCAACCCGCTGATGGAATTGGCCGATATCCGCGCCTTGGCCGATCTGGCGCACGCTCACGACTGTCTCTTGGTGGTGGACAACTGCTTCTGTACCCCTGCCCTGCAACGGCCGTTCACGCTGGGAGCGGATTTGGTGATTCACTCCGGCACCAAGNNGCCCACAGCGAATCGGCGCTGCAACTGGCGCACTGGCTGGAAACCCAGCCAGCGATCGCGCGAGTCTACTATCCCGGCTTGACCTCGCACCCACAGCATGAACTGGCGAAACGGCAACAGAGCGGTTTCGGCGGTATCGTCTCTTTCGATCTCCACGGTGGCCGGGAAGCCGCTTGGACCTTGATCGACGCGACGCGGCTGATCTCGATCACCGCCAACCTGGGCGACGCCAAAAGCACCATCACCCATCCTGCCACCACCACTCACGGTCGCCTGACCCCCCAAGAACGCGAAGCCGCCGGCATCGGTGAGGGTTTGGTACGGATTTCGGTGGGGCTGGAGGCTATCGCGGATATCCAAACCGATCTGGAGCGCGGCTTCCACCTTCTGGGCTGAGCCGATGATCAAAGCCATCACCTTCGACCTGGATGACACGCTATGGGACGTGTGGCCGGTGGTCGAACGCGCCGAGCGATTGCTGCACGATTGGCTAGCGGCGCGTTATCCCCGCATTCCGCAGCGATTCTCGCCGTTGGAGTTGCGGGAGCTGTGCGGCGAGATCGCCGCCGCCCGGCCGGAGATCGCCCACGACCGCACTCGGCTGCGCAAGGACGCGCTGCAATTGGCGGCAACCTGGACCGGCTATCTGGATTTCGATGCGGACGCAGCGTTTGCGGTATTCTACATCGCTCGCAATGCGGTGGAGCTGTTCGCGGAAGTACGGCCAACGCTAGAGCGTCTGGCGCAGCGCTACACGCTCGCGTCGCTTTCCAACGGCAATGCTGACGTGGGTTTGATTGGCCTGGATGACGTGTTCAGTTTCTCGCTCAACGCCATCGAAACAGGCGTTGCCAAACCGGAGCCGTTGATGTTTGAGTTGGCTTGCCGCCAGTTGAACGCGCGGCCCGGACAGGTCGTCCACGTCGGCGATGACCCCGAACACGATGTGCGAGGCGCAGCGAACGCGGGGATGCGAACCGTGTGGGTCAACAGGAACGGTCGCGACTGGCCTGGCGGCCTTAGAGCGGACGCAGAAATCGGCAGTTTAGCGGAGCTGGAAGCGGTGTTGGTAGCTTGGGAAACTGGCTCGGGCTGAAAAAACCGGTCACCGCTTCGCTTACCAAGGAATCGGTTGACCATCGCGGAAAAATCCGCCGCTCGGTCCGTCGTCGGGTAAAGTGGCGGCCCAGACGATGCCCGAAACACCTTGCTCCACCGTCCGTTCGGCGTTTGGACCGCCCATGTCAGTGCGAACCCAACCGGGACAGACCGAGTTGACCAGGATATTGAAGCCGCGAGTTTCGGCCGCCAGGATGCGAGTCAAGGCGTTCAGGGCGGTTTTGGAAATGCGGTAGGCCGGCGATTTGCCGTCCATCTCGCTCAACTGTCCCATGCCGCTGGAAACGTTCACGATCCGGCCATAGTGCTGCTGTTTCATCAACGGTACCAGTTCCTGCGCCAGCAACAATGGGCCGTACAGGTTGGTTTTCAGCGTCGCCGACAAGGTTTCCAGGCTGGCGTTAAACACGCTGGCGCTGCCGGCATCCTCGGTACCGTGACTATCTAAATTGACCCCGGCGTTGTTGACCAGGATATCGACGCGACCGCACCGACTATGGATGAAAGCACCCAGTTCCGCCACGCTGCTCTCCGAGGTCACATCCAGCGGGTGAAACACCACATCCAACCCTTCGGCCAGCAGCTTTTCGAAGGCGACCTCGCCCCGGCTGGCATTGCGACAGGTGACGATAACTCGAATGTCGCGCTTGGCCAGCTGCCGGACCGTTTCCAATCCCAATCCTCGATTGGCGCCAGTGATCACTGCCACAGGTTTGTTGCTTTTGCCGTTCAACATCGTTCTCGCCCCCTTTGGCTATCGCTCCGGCAGTCAGACCGACTTCTGTGGTTACCAGCTTGGGCCACGCGTTACGTTCACACAAACTGTTGAAAATAATAACAGAGTATCCGACTAGCGACAAATTTCCCGAGTCGTCGAGTCGCACGTTAGCAATCCTGTTCAAATCGAGGGATCGGACTAGCACGTCGGTTTAGGCAAAGGCGATCTACAAACCATCCAGAAAAAGCCGCGTACCGATGGCGCTGTACAATGTTCCCTCTCGTCGGCTCACCCCGGATTTTCGAAGGGAACCGGGTCGAGTGACAAGGCAACGTTCTCGCCGGTCGGCAAGATCCGCCTTTGAGGCATAACCGCCTGGCGCACGACGACAAGTTTGCTATCCTAAGCAATAGTGAATTGTAATATCGTGTTTGCGGCATTTCTGTCGCCTACCCGACGGACAAAATTGTTTTACGATCAATACCTTAACTCCGACATCCACCCCCTGATCTCAAAGAGAGTCGCCGCATGAAAATCCGTCTGCTTGCAATCGCCACGCTTGCCTCATTCGGTCTACTAAATCTGTCGCCCGCTTGGGCGGGCAAGCTGGAGCAAATCAAAAAGGACGGTCTACGGGTTTGTCTGGAACCGGCTTACATGCCGTTCGAAATGACCGGCAAACGAGGACAAATCATCGGCTTCGACCCCGACTTGGCCGAGCTGATGGCCAAGGATTTGGGCGCTGCCAAGCTGGAACTGGTCAGCACCGCTTGGGATGGCATCATTCCGGCGCTGATCACCAACAAATGCGACATCATCATGAGCGGGATGACCATCACCGACGAGCGCAAGCAAACGGTGGATTTCTCGGACCCCTACATGGAAATCGGCCAAACTATCCTGCTGCGCAAAGAATTGGCTGGCAAGATCAAATCTTATAAAGATCTCAACAAACCGGAATACAAGGTCGCCTCCAAACTTGGCACCACCGGCGAAATCGCTGCCAAGAAATATATCCCCAAAGCGAAATACAACTCCTTCGAAACCGAGCAGGAAGCCGTCATCGACGTCGTCAACGGCAAATCCGATGCGTTCGTTTACGATTCTCCTTACAACTTGGTCGCTATTGCGCAACGCGGAGAAGGCAAGCTGGTTTTTCTGGATAAACCCTTCACCGACGAGCCCATCGGCTGGGCTATCGCCAAGGGTGATCCGGAATTTTTGAAAACGCTCAATGGTTTCCTGGCCAAGATCAAGAAAGACGGTTCGCACGCCAAATTACATGACAAGTGGTTCAAGAATACCGATTGGCTGAAAGACGTGCAGTAAGCCGTGCCGTTAAAACGACGCGCCGTCCAGTGGCCCTGGCAGGCGCTGTTAATCGCTATCCTATTGGGAATAGGAGCCAGCCTGTGGGCCGCAACCAAGCGGGTTCACTACGAATGGCGTTGGGAGCGGGTACCGCAGTATTTCTTCTATCTGGACGAAGAAATGCAATCGGCGCCATTCGCCGGCACCGTGCAAAAGATCATCCCGGAAGGTGCGTACAGCCGGGTGGAAATCGTGCCGGAAGGCGGCGGACAACCCACAACAGTCACCGTCGAGACCGATACACTAAAAGTCAAGGCCGGCGATCCCATCGCCGATAATGACGACATCGGCGCGGAACGGCACTGGAAAACCGGTCCACTCACTCAAGGACTTTGGGTCACCATCTGGATTTCCTTCGTTTCCGGCTTCGTTGGATTGGTGATCGGGCTGATTACGGGTCTGTGCCGACTGTCGCCCAATCCCGCGCTGCGCGGTCTGGCGGTGTTGTATATCGAGCTGATCCGCGGCACGCCGCTGCTGGTGCA
>DEHU01000241.1 GCA_002352125.1 Competibacteraceae bacterium UBA2792
CCGGTATCAGCCATCCGTCATCGCGGGCAAGGGCGGCCGGCGCCGGAAGGCCGGCGGCGTGCCAGGGCGGCAAGCGTCTGGCGTCCGGGCGCTTTCGCCCCATGCGCTTGGTCACGAGGGCGGGTCGGCGCCGATCGCCAGTCGTCGGCTATCCGTTTTCGGCGGGCGCTCGTTGCAGGCGTCGGAGATTTCGCCCGGCAGCGGGAGCACGGCGCCGACGGCCCGGTATCAGCCATCCGTCATCGATGGCTAGGGCGGCCGATGACGGAAGGCAGGCGGCCGGCCAGGTCGGCAAGCGCTGGGCGTCCGGGTGGTTTCGCCCTATGTGCTTGGCCACGAGAGCGGGCCGGCGCTCCTCACCAGTTATCGGCTATCCTTTTTCGGCGGGCGCTCGTTGCTGGCGTCGGAGCTTTGGCAGGCGGCGACGGCCCGGTATCAGCCATCCGTCATCGATGGCCAGGGCGGCAGCCGCCGAAGGCCCGGCGGCTCGGATGCGATTCGCCGCGGACATCGCCTACAACTTTTCCCGCCACTGCGCGCCGTGAACCTGCATGTTGATGTAGTGCACCAAAAACTCCCGCTTGTCCGCTTTGAAGTCGGCTAGCGCTTTGACGCGCGGCGCTAACCAATCGTTCGGGAACTTGGCGATGCGATACTCGCAATCCGCAATTTCGGCTTCGATCTCGGATTTTTCCGACGGGTCGTTGCATTTCGCCAGAAGCTTTTTCAATTCGCGAAGCTCGTCTTTCTCCTCCTTGACGGCATCGGCCACACTTTCCTTCGCATCGCGTACCTCTTCTCTCAGCAGTCCCTCATGCTCTTTCATTTCGTCGATCATGTAGCCCGCGTGTGCGGAAAGCTCTAGCCTGTCGAGCGGGTCCTTGTCGGAAAAATGACCAATCCGCACCATCCATTCCTTGAAGAGCTGTTTGGCGTCAGCGGTAGAAATCGGCGTATCGATCGGCTGGAGCATTTCAGGTTTTAGAACTGGTGGCTCTTTTCTCTTGAAGAATTTGGAAAACATGGCTTCCTCCCTTCGGTTGCTATTGTTTGCCTGCTCATTCTATCCAGTAACGGGCGCCGTGGAATGCGATTGGCTTGGGTGGCGAAAACCATCGACCGCGGGTCGGCACGACGAGCAAGCCAACGGCGAAACAGGACCGCAAGCGTGAGCAGTTCAGGCGGGCTCTTGTTGGCTATTCTCGGCAAAATTACGTCGGGGGGGAAAAGGGCCGGCGCCAACTCTATTCCGCGCGCTAAAGCCAGCGGCGGGCCGCGGAGCATTAAGCGCTGAGAATGCTGGTAGGCAAACTGTCCCAAGCCGTCCCAATCTCCACAGCATAAACGGGACCGCGTTTGGCATGTCGTAGGAAGGAAACAAGCCGGCAAACAACAGCTTGCATGAAGTGTCCCAATTGTCCCAAGGTGTCCCATGCGTTTTTGCATGAGACAGAAGAAACACGAGCACAAGCAGGGGCCTCTATCGCCCGTTGTCGGCATCGCTGCCGATCTCTGTCTGTGGTCGACGTGCGACGGCGATACCGGCAAGCTTCTTGAATACCGGTTCCCGTATCGTGCCGTGTCGCACCGCGATACCCGCGGCCGTCAATGCCGTATCGGTCTGGTCTCTGATCTCCTTCAGTATGCCGAAGTGCTCAAGCTGTTTTCTGAATTCTCTGATCGTGCTCGCCGCAGGCGGGCGGGGCTTCCAAGGATCAGTGCCAACAAAGCGCGCGGTGGCGTAGCTGTCGAGAATCACCGCTTCGGCCTGGTCATCGCTCAGAGACCAGAACCAGCATAGCACCAGACATCGGAGCAGCATCGGGGCGGAGTATCCCGGCCGGCCGGTGTGCCGTTGGTCACGGTAGTAGACGCGACGGACGATTGTTTCCAGATCGCTCCAAGGTATCAGGCGCTCAAGATTTGCGAGTGCCTCGGCGCGCTTGGGCGTCTTGGCTCGTGGCCAACGAATCGACGTGAAGAGGCTACCATCGGCCGCAGAAACGGACTTTGAACCGGTTTTCATCTGGCGAACCTTTCCCGTTCACTATGTTTTGGCATGATCTGCTCGGATATCTTCGTGCTTCGCATTACCCGTGAACGAATTCGCCAGGAAGGACCCAAAAGTGAACGCTACCGGAGCGCCCTTGATGTGGTCACTCATCCTTGCAGGCTCCGTCAGCGGGGCGCAGCAAGCCGGGCCAGCGCCGCTTGACCAGCCGTTGGTCGGGGTCTCCGGCCATCGGCGCGAAGGCCGTGCAGCGTTGCAGCAGAAAGGCGTTCGGATAGTACGGCCGGCGGGCTATCAGCTCGCCCCGATCAACGGCACTGCAGCGCCATGAACTTGGGGCCAGGTTGGCGCAGCAAGCGCAGGGGCGGCGATTGTCGTCGGTGCAGAAAGCAGGGTGGCCATTCCTCCAGGTCAGCCAGTCAAAGGCGCCTCGACTGGCCAGTGACCAGTGGTAGGCTTCCTGCCTGTCGGCTTCGGTGTCGTTCGGATGGTTGAAGACGCAGCAGACCATAAAGGCGGCTTCGTTACGTTCCACCTCGTCCGCTTGCCATGCCTCGTCGTCCGATTCTGCCGCGCGAAAGTTCTCCGACTGCCGCCCTTCCCGGGCGCCCGGGGCCGGCGCTTCCCGAGTTGGTTCGCATCCGCTCGTTCTCTCTCTCTTGCAAAAACGCATGGGACACTTGGGACACTGGCTGCAAGTTGTTGTTTGCCGGTTTGTTTCCTTCCGAAGATATGCCAAACGCGGTCCCGCTTATGCCGTGGCGATTGGGACGGCCTGGGACAGTTTCCGCATGAGCATTGACCGGGCTTAACGGCTCGCGGGGTTTCCGTGGCACTCGTCCAACGTCGGGCGGGGTACTTTCGGCAAACAGGGCGTCGACATCAAGCATCGTCGTCGTCCCAGATCGCCGGCAGGATATGCACGCAGCGGGCGCGCCCCTCGCCTGGGATAGTCGCCTTCACTTGGTAGGTGCGGTTCTTCTCCGTCCCGCGTTCCGCATATCCGCGTTCGACCAGCAGGCGCCCGACGTAGGCAGCATCAAGGCCAGCGCAAACACGCAAGCGCCAAGTCTCGATAAAGACGAAGTATTCCAAACCATCATCGCCGGGCAGTGCTCGCCGGTAGCCGACACGATCGGAGCGCACCGCGGCGCGGGTGTCGGTCTCGACGGCGGGGCGGTCCCAATCGGCGAAAGCCGATTCGGTATAGCGGCGAAGGAACTCGCGAACCTGTCGCAAGGCTGATCGCTCTTCGGCATTTCCAACGCCTCCACGATTGGCCAGCCAGGCTTGAAAGCAGGTTTTCGCGGCGGCAAGCGCTGTCCCGGGCTGCCATCCGGTAATGCCCCA
>DEHU01000229.1 GCA_002352125.1 Competibacteraceae bacterium UBA2792
GGCGGTGATCACCGCCACCGGCAAATTAGGAAAATGTTTCTGGATGTGCGCCACCAGCTCCAGACCGCTACCGTCCGGCAGGCGCAGATCGGTGATGCAGAAATTGAGCGGCTGACGCTTGAGCAGCGCGCGCGCCTCGCTCAAGGTTTCGGCCGGTAGACAAGTCACCCCCATCGGCAGCAGGGTCATCTCGATCAGTTCGCGGATATCGGCTTCGTCGTCTACGATCAAGGCGTTGCAGTCGTCCATCGATCCATCTCCATTTCTGGGGTCGCGGGAGCGAAGGTAATGCGAAAACAGCTACCACCTTCGGGAATGGGCAGGTATTGTAGATGGGCGCGGTTGGCCTCGCACAGTTCCCGGGCCAGGTACAACCCCAAGCCGGTGCCCTTGGTCCGGGTGGTGAAGAATGGCTCGAACANNTTTTCCGGCGCCACGCCCGGGCCGGTATCGCGCACTTCCAGAAACGGCCGTTCGCGGCCTGGTTCGACGCCGGCGCGTAGCTCGATCTCGGCTGTTTCGCCAGGCCGCGCGCCGTGCTGGCAAGCGTTGACACACAGATTCCACAAGACCTGCTGCAACTGGTGCGGGTCGAACAGGATCTCCGTTTCGGCCGGCTCGACGATTTGGTGCCATCCGGGTGGTGTTCCTTCCAGGCCGCGCCGGAATTCTCGAACGAAAGTGTCCAGCCAGGGCGCCAGTGCCAGCCGCTCCGGTTTCACCCGGTCACGCCGGGCTAGGTCCAGCACGTCGCCGATGATGCGGTTAGCCCGTTTGACGTTGTCGTGCACGATCTGCCCCAGCCGCCGGTCGCTGGCGCTGGCGCCGGTCGATTCCTGCAAAAGTTGAGCGGCATGGCTGATCGCTGCCAAGGGGTTGCGGATTTCGTGGGCGATGCCGGCCGTCAACCGGCCTAGCGCCGCCAGTTTAATCTGCCGCAAGCGTTCGGCGACCTGTTCGGAGTCTTCCAGCAGGATCACCACGTTTCTCGCTTGGCTGCCGCTCAGTCGGGTGAAGCGCGGGATCAATTCTGGACGGTGTTCGGTCGGCCGAAAGGCCGGGATATCGACGGCGCCGGCTCGCCATGCCCGTAACCGCTGGTGCAGCGAGAGCGATAAGTCGTGTAGCGGAACCGCCGGTTGGGCGGCTGGGCAGCCGAGCAATTCGCGAGCGGTGTCGTTCAGCAACTGAACCTGATCGGCGTGATCGACCACCACCACGCCGTTTTGCAGATGGCGGATAATGCCCTGGTTCAGTTCGGCGATCGCCAGCAATTCCCGGGTGCGCTGGCGGACCAGCGCCTCGCCCCGCCGCGCCCGCTCCGCCAGGGCGTAGCTGAGCCCGGCGGCGATGAACAGCGCGGCGCCGATGACGCCCAGCCGGACCAGATCGTCGGAGGCGTTGCGCAACGATTCCAGCAGCTTGCCCCAGTCGTCCGGTGCCGATGCGCTATAGGCGTACCAGCGCGTAATCAGCCAGGAGCCGGCCAGCAGCAGAAAACCCAGGGCGGCGGCGAGCAGGGCCGAACTCAACGGCAGCAGAATGCTGCTGGCGGCGACGGCGGTGATCAACAAACTGTTCAGGCTGCTGGCTAGACCGCCCGAAGCGTGAATGATGATGATCAGAGCTATCAGATCGACCAGCATTTGCAAATGCGCTTGCACCACCAGCTTCGGTCGCCGCCAGTAACTACCGGCGATGGCGGTCAAGGCCAGCGCCATGTAAACCAGCGCCGTGCCGAGAAACAGCGACGGGTATTGCTTGCCAAACAGCCTGCTCTGTTCGTCTAGGGCGAATGCCACCAGCAACAGCGCCGCCAGGATCAGCCGGTAGAAATTAGATACCCGGAACACTCGCCACAGGTGACGGCGATCCAGAAAACGGTCGGTAGGGAGTCCAGCGAGCGGGTCGGCGATGGTCATGTTGGACGGGATGGGAACGCGATTTTTTCGAGAAAGCGATTCATCGTATAATTGTAACGATACCGGTGCCGGGATGGGCCGGCCGCGACCCACTTCACGGCAAGCGTGAAGATTGGGGCATTTCGGGGTACAATGACAACCTCACTGAAACAGGGGGATGTAATTCGCATGAACCTGCACGAATACCAAGCAAAAGAACTCCTACAGCAATTCGGTGTGGCGATACCCGGCGGCATCAAGGTCACTTCCCAGCAGGAGGCGGTCGAGGCGGCAAAACAAGTTAGACCGGGCGGACCGTGGGTGGTCAAAGCCCAGGTTCACGCCGGTGGCCGCGGCAAGGCGGGCGGCGTCAAGTTCGTCCGCACGATCCAGGACGTCGAAGAAGTTGCGGGACGCTTGCTGGGCTCCACCCTGCACACCCATCAGACCGGTCCTGAAGGGGTACCGATTCACGCCCTGCTGATCCAGGACGGCGTGGATATCGCCAAGGAATACTATCTGAGCTGTCTGGTAGATCGCAGCAAGAAGCGCATCATCATCATCGGATCATCCGAAGGCGGTATGGACATCGAAGAAGTCGCCGCCAAAACGCCCGAAAAGATTCTGACCCTGACCGTCGATCCTGTCGCCGGCGTCCAGCCCTACCAGGCCCGCAATCTCGGCTTCAAGATGGGCATGGAAAAACAGCAAGTCGAGCAACTGGTCAAGGTGCTGAACGGCGTTTACAACCTGTTCGTCCAGAAAGATTGCAGCATGGTCGAGATCAACCCGCTGATCGTGACCGACACCGGCCAGGTCATGGCGCTGGACGCCAAGGTCAGCCTGGACGACAACGCCCTATACCGGCACAAGGACACCGCCGAACTGCGCGATCCCTCCCAGGAAGACGAGCGCGAGCACATCGCCCACGAGATCGGCCTGAACTACGTCGCCCTGGATGGCAGCATCGGCTGCATGGTCAATGGCGCCGGCTTGGCGATGGCGACCATGGACGTCATCAAGCTGCACGGCGGCGAGCCGGCCAACTTCCTCGATGTCGGCGGCGGCGCCACTGCCGACCGCGTGGCCCGCGCCTTCAAGCTGATTTTGTCCTCCTCCAAGGTCAAGGCCATTCTGGTCAATATCTTCGGCGGCATCGTCCGTTGCGATACCATCGCCGAGGGCATTATTTCTGCGGTCAAGGAGGTCGGTCTCACCTTGCCGGTCGTGGTGCGCCTGCAAGGCACCAACGTGGAAGCTGGCCGCGAGATGCTGGCCAAATCCGGCATGAACATCATGGCCGCCGACGATCTCACCGACGCCGCCAAGATGGCGGTGGCCGCCGCCAAGTAATCCGGCGCGCATTCGGTTTCCACGATCCAGAGAGAACGAGACGACCATGAGCATTCTGATCAACAAAGACACCAAGGTCATCTGCCAGGGCTTCACCGGCTCGCAGGGCACTTTCCACGCCGAGCAGGCCATCGCCTACGGCACCAACTTGGTCGGTGGTATCAGCCCCGGCAAGGGCGGTACCACCCATCTTGGCAAGCCGGTGTTCAACACCGTGTACGAGGCGGTGGCGGCCACCGGCGCCGATGCCTCCATGATCTACGTCCCTGCCGCCTTTGCGGGCGACGCCATCCTGGAAGCGGCCGACGCCGGCATCAAGGTCATCGCCTGCATCACCGAAGGCATTCCGGTCATGGACATGCTAAAGGTGAAGGCGGTATTGACCAACAACTACCCGGACGTCTATCTGATCGGCCCGAACTGCCCGGGCGTGATCACGCCCGGCGGCTGCAAGATGGGCATCATGCCCGGCCATATCCATCTGCCCGGCAAAATCGGCATCGTCTCCCGCTCCGGCACCCTGACGTATGAAGCAGTTTATCAGACCACCCAAGCCGGTCTGGGCCAGAGCACTTGCGTTGGCATCGGCGGCGACCCGATCCACGGCATGAGCTTTGTGGACGTGCTGAAGCTGTTCAAAGACGATCCGCAGACCGAAGGTATCGTGATGGTCGGCGAAATCGGTGGCAGCGCCGAAGAAGAAGGCGCCGAGTTCATCAAGGCCAACATCAAGAAGCCAGTAGTGGCCTACATCGCCGGCGTCACCGCGCCCCCCGGCAAGCGCATGGGCCACGCCGGCGCCATCATCATGGGCGGCAAGGGCACGGCGAAGGATAAGTTCGCGGCGCTGGAAGCGGCAGGCGCGAAGATCGTTCGTTCCCCGGCCGACATCGGCGAGGCGATGAAGACGTTCTTCACCGGTTAGCAGCCGGATCGCGATCCATTGCAAATCCAACGAGGGGTGCACGAGCGCCCCTCGTGTCGTTTTCGGGTTCCCAAATAAAATTGATTACCGATTTTCGGTTCGTCAAACCGTTCGATGAGGTCGCTATTCGCTCGTGAACGCTCCCGCTACCTCTTTCCGGGTCGTCATGGCCCAACTCGACTTTCTGGTCGGCGATGTCGCCGGCAACGCCGATAAAATTATCGCCGCCGCCGCCGAAGCCCGCGACCGCTTGCGGGCCGATCTGATCGTCTTCCCGGAACTCACTGTAACCGGTTATCCGCCCGAGGATTTGCTGTTGCGTCCCGGTTTCGTCCGGCAGATGGAACCCGCGTTGCAGCGGCTTTGCAACGAGATCCGGGGTATCACCGCCGTGGTCGGTTGTCCCTTGCTGACGCCGGAAGGTTTGCGCAACGCCGCCGTGGTTCTGGGCGATGGCGGGCGGCAGGCGGCGTATTACAAACGCTGGTTGCCGAATTACAGCGTGTTCGACGAGAAACGCTATTTCGTGCCGGGCGAAGCCCCGGCGGTGGTGACAGTGGCCGGGGTGCGGGTGGGCGTGACCATCTGCGAGGATGTTTGGTTGCCGGGGCCGGTCGCGCAAGCGGCCGAGGCCGGGGCGCAACTGTTGGTCAATCTCAACGCCTCGCCGTATCACGCCGGCAAGGGCGGCCAGCGCGTGGACGTGCTGCGCCAACGAGTGCGGGAAGGCCGCATTCCCATCGTTTACGTCAACCTGCTGGGCGGTCAGGACGAACTGGTGTTCGACGGCGGTTCGATGGTGGTCGGCGCCGATGAAGCGCTGATCCAACGGGCGCCGTTTTTCGCCGCCGGTTTGTATCCGGTGGATTTTCGGGTTTCCGAGGCCGGTCTGGCGCCGGTGCCGGGCGAGATCGCCGAAGAGCCGGGGGCAGAGGAGGGCATTTATCGAGCCTTGGTGCTCGGCGTGCGCGATTACGTCGAAAAAAACGGTTTTCCGGGCGTGGTGTTGGGCTTGTCTGGCGGCATCGATTCGGCCCTGACACTAGCCATCGCAGTGGACGCTTTGGGTGCGGAACGGGTCGAGGCGGTCTTGATGCCCTCGCGCTACACTGCCGACATGAGCAACACCGATGCCGAATTGGAAGCCAAGGCGTTGGGCGTCAAGTATCACCTCCTGCCCATCGAGCCGGCCTTTCAGTCTTTTTTGCACATCCTGCAACCGGTGTTTGCCGGATTGCCGCCAGACATCGCCGAAGAGAATATTCAGGCGCGTTGCCGGGGTGTATTGCTGATGGCGATTTCCAACAAGACCGGTAAGCTGGTGTTGACCACCGGCAACAAGAGCGAGACGGCGGTCGGTTATTCCACCCTGTACGGCGACATGGCCGGTGGTTTTGCACCCATCAAGGACGTGCTCAAAACGATGGTTTACCGGCTGGCGGTTTATCGCAATAACCTGTCGCCAGCGATTCCGCAGCGGGTGTTCGACCGGCCGCCATCGGCGGAATTGCGCCCGGACCAGACCGATCAGGACAGCTTGCCGCCTTATGACGTGCTGGACGCCATTCTTCACGGTTACGTGGAAGAAGACCGCTCGGTGGAGGAACTGATTGCGTCCGGTTTCGACCAAGCGACGGTGGAGCGGGTAGCGCGGCTGGTGATCCTGAACGAGTACAAGCGCCGGCAGGCCGCGCCGGGGGTACGCATCACGCCCCGCGCTTTCGGCCG
>DEHU01000252.1 GCA_002352125.1 Competibacteraceae bacterium UBA2792
CATCAACATGAGCGAGTTTCAGGAGGCGCACACGGTTTCCACCCTGAAAGGTGCGCCGCCGGGCTACGTCGGTTATGGCGAGGGCGGGGTGCTGACCGAAGCGGTGCGCCGCCGGCCCTACAGCGTGGTGCTGCTGGACGAAGTGGAGAAGGCGCACCACGATGTGCACGAAATCTTTTTCCAGGTGTTCGACAAGGGCTGGATGGAAGACGGCGAAGGCCGGTTCATCGATTTTAAGAACACGCTGATCTTGTTGACCACCAACGTCGGCACCGATCTGATCATGAACATGTGCAAAGACCCGGACCTTCTGCCCGATCCCGAGGGTTTGGGCAAGGCGCTGCGGGAACCCTTGCTCAAAGTATTCCCGCCAGCGCTGCTGGGCCGACTGGTGACGATTCCCTATTACCCGCTCAGCGATGACATGATCGGCGACATCGTTCGCTTGCAACTGGGCCGGATCGAGAAGCGGATCAAGGATAACCACAAGGTGCCGTTCGGCTACGACGACGAGGTGGTGAAATTGATTGTCAGCCGCTGCACCGAACTGGAAAGCGGCGGACGCATGGTGGACGCAATCCTGACCAACACGATGCTACCGGCGATCAGCCAGGAATTTTTGACCCGGATGGTGGAAGGGAAACCGGTCGCGCGGGTCCAGGTCGAGGTCAAGGATGGCGATTTTGCCTATTCGTTCGAATAAGTAATCGCGCGAATGCGAATTGGACGAAGATGAACCAGTCCAGAGTGAGTTATGGAAGCTCATTCTGGATTGGTGATCGAGTCTCTTTATGGCCAGCTAGCGCGGAAATGCTACGCTGGTGGGAGTCGGTCGAAGTCGGCATGGAACATGCTCTCAAGAAAAGCAATCTCCCGATCTTGAGTCGATCTGCATATCGGCCAGCAGTAAAAACCGATAGTTGCGGATCGTCGGCGTTAGAGATCATTTCGATAAGGCTGGATTGATTTTCCTGGAGGTACTTTATGCCGGGCATGCAGATCAATATTGGCGACCACGTTAGTTCCGAGGCCGGTTATGTCGCATTTCCAAACAGGCACCTGGAAACCATACGCTGGGCGCGCACCAAGGCCAAATGGATTACCACCAACATCAATTCGGCAAACAGCTATTTTCGCACTTTGCCCGATGGTCGATCGCTCAGCGATTTATTGGCGGACAGTTCGATTTGGGTGAACTACCATGCCACCATGCCCCATTTCGGCGAGACCAACCGGGTCAGCGGTAAAGAGATCGCCATATCCGAGAGATCTTTCAGGATCGGGCGCTGGACCGTTCTGGCGACCCTGATTCATGAGTTGGCACATGCCGATGGCGCACCGGGCGGAGCGGACAAACGGGCCGAGCGGGCGTTGATCGAATGCGGGTTGGGCAAACGGTCGGAGCTGACAACAGGCGTAGACGATCCCGCCACGCCTTTCAACCCGAATATCTCAGGATAAACGTGCATGTCGATGCCGGGGGTTGCGCGTTGGATAACGGGGCTCATCTTGTTGCTGGCGTTATCGATGCCAAGTTTGGCCTGCCGCTGCGTCGAGGATGTTGCTCCAGCGACCGCTTATCGGCAGGCGAGCGTGGTGGTGCAGGGCCAGGTGCAGGCCGTTCGAGGCGACATCAATCGGGAAGGCGCCACGGCAAAGATCCGCGTGACCAAAACCTGGAAAAAGCCGGTTCGCGCCGAAATCGAAATCTCGACCTCTACGACTTGCGCATTTGAATTTCGAGTCGACGAGGAATACCTACTCTATCTCCAGCTATCTCCCGATGGCGCGCGCTATGTCACCAAGCGTTGCCTCGGCAACCAGCTCATTGTCGAGGCCCAAAAGGCATTGGGTTGGTTGCAACGGCACGGCGTGCCAGCAACCGTCCAGGAAACGGCTCCTTGAGTTGCGGGGACCGCGCGGATATGGCTGGGCGATATGATCGCGTGCCGAGATAGAGATCGATGATCGTGGGTTTTGGAACGGCGATTTGGCGCGAGCAACTACGCGATGGCAGCCAAGCGATGTTTGAGAGTGAGGGGCGGCAATGGATTTAAACATGTTCGGACCAGGTGGCTCGGAGCAGGGCAATTACTGCTTCGTGTTTAAATGGAACGGCGAGTATGCGGGCTTTTTCAAGGACGAATGGCTATTCGACGCCACCGGACGCTATCTAGGCTGGCGCGATGCCCGGCATTACGTGTGGAAATACGATGGTGGCTGGCTCGGTCAGGTAATCGAAACGAATTACATTCTGCGCGACCGCCAAATTTTGGCTCAACGGCAGATACCGCGAGTTCCGCCGGTGCCGGTCCGGCCACCGCGACCGCCGGCACCTCGGGTGGCGCGAGTGCCACGGCCGAACTGTAGCGACCCGCTGGAAGAGTGGTTGCGGATGCCGACGTTCGAAGAGTTGGTCGGCGAGTGGCGCTCCGAAAGCGAGCATTTTCGGTTGGGCGCCGATGGAATTTTTCGCTGGGCGGCTCCGGAAGTTGCGGCTACGGCCGACGGCCGATGGGAGTTGCGCGAGCGGACGTTGGTGACCCAGTGGGAAGAGGTAGAAGAGCCGGAACGGTCTTATTGGATCATCGAATTTGCCGACGATTCGATATTGTTGCGTTGGATGCGCAAAGAAGGACGGAGTTTGCCGTTCAGGTTACATCGTGTCGTGCCGATAGAGCGTCCAGATACGGGGAGCATCTCGGATGAATCGCAAGCGACGTAGAAATCTCGCCAGCCGAACCGGTTCGAAAGCCGCCGCAGAAAGCTTGGGGCAAGCCATCGGTTTGCAACAACAGGGTCAACTGGATGCGGCAGAACGCCTCTACCGCCAGATTCTGCGGCAAAACCCGGAGCAGGTGGACGCGCTGCATTTTCTGGGCGTGCTCGCCGCGCAGCGAGGTCGATATCCCGAAGCGGTCGATTTGATTCGCCGTGCGCTCGTGTTGAATCCGAAGTACGCGGACGCCTGCAACAATCTGGGCAATGTGCTGGCGGCCATGGAACGGCTGGACGAGGCCGCAGAGGCTTACCGCCGGGCTATCGATCTGGCGCCCGGAAACGCCAGCGCTCATTGCAACCTGGGGGCGATGCTGCGACGAACCGGCCGGTTTGCCGAAGCCGAAGTCGCCTGCCGGCAAGCCATCGCGCTGAATCCCCGATTGGCGGAAGCCCATTTTAACCTGGCCAAGGCGCTGACCGCACTGGATCGGTACGAGGATGCGGTGGCGGCGTATCGCGAGGCGATTCGCTTGCGCCCCGGCCATGTTCCCGCCTACCGAAGTTTGGGAATGTTGCTGTACCGGCTGGGACGCGGCGAAGAAGCCGCCGACTTGTATCGGCTTTGGCTGGAGCGAGACCCGGCCAATCCGGTGGCCCGACACATGCTGGCGGCGCATTCGGGGTGCGATGTCCCGTTGCGGGCGGCGGACGACTATGTGCAAAAGCTGTTCGATGGGATGGCCGACGATTTCGATAGCCATCTTGTAAATCGTTTGGAGTACCGGGCGCCCGAGCTGGTCGCCCGAGCGGTTGCCGCCGCCGCGGGAGAGCCAAAGCAATCGCTGGCAGTTCTGGACGCCGGTTGCGGAACCGGTTTGTGCGGACCGCTGTTGCGTCCTTATGCCGCCCATCTAGCCGGCGTCGATTTGTCGCCGCGCATGGTGGAGAAGGCGCGCGCGCGCGAAGACTATCACGAGTTGGTGGTGGCGGAATTAAATGCTTTTCTGCGCGACCGGCCTGCAGCCTACGATTTGATCGTCTCGGCCGACACGCTGGTTTACTTTGGGGAGCTGGAAACGATTCTGACCGCCGCCGCCGGAGCATTGCGACCGAATGGCTGGCTGGTCTTTACGGTCGAGCGTTGCGCGGATTCGGAAGCGCCATCGGGTTTTCACCTCGACCCGAGCGGCCGCTACAGTCATTCCGAGCCGTATCTGCTGCGAATGCTGGCCCAGACAGGGATGACGGTCGGCGCCTTGGAGGAGGTGGTCTTGCGCATGGAAGGAGGACAACCGGTCGCCGGATTGTTGGTGTCGGCCCACCGGCCTCCCGTCGGCGGCGAGATATGAAAAACCGCCCTCGATACTATCCCGATACTTTGAGGAGGCGCTTTGAGCGACGTTGAAAAGCCTGGAAGTCCAGATTCTGCGCCCGGTAAGGATTCCCGTCTCGCCGACATCGCGACATGGTTGGCGCAGGGGTTGAGCTGGCATCGAAAGGGTAACCTGATCGAAGCCCAAGCGCTTTACCAGCGCGTCCTCGACCATCGGCCCAAGCATCCGGAAGCGCTGAATTACATGGGAATTCTCCAACAGCAGCGCGGCCAGTCGGGCCGGGCGGAACAGTTGATTCGCCAAGCCATTCTCAGCGCTCCCGGTTACGCGGCCGCGTATGCCAACCTCGGCAATGTCTTGCTGGTCCAGCGACGCTACGAGGACGCCATAACCGCGTACCGGCAGGCGATTCTTCTCGGGCCGGACGAAGTGGAAGCTTGCGTCAATCTGGGCGCGGTGCTGAGGGGATTGGGGCGATTGCCGGAAGCGCTGGAAGCCTATCGGCAGGCCAAGGCCCGGCGCCCGCTGGACGTCGAAATCCGTCTCCGCCTCGGAACGATTCTGGCCGAACTGGAGCAGACCGGCGAGGCGGTCGCCGTTCTCGAAGAAGCGTTGCGCGATAATCCGACCCACGAAGAGGTGGCCAAGCAGTTGGGCACTTTACTGCATCGTTTGGGGCGGGTCGAAGATGCTCGGGTCGTGTTCGGGAATGCGGTGTTCCAATTGGGAGACGACAAGAGCGCGTTGACCTTGTTGCAACATTGGCTGCGGCTGATGCCGGATGATCGGATCGCCCAGCACCGCTTGGCTGCATGGCTCGGACAAGACGAAATACCGGTCCGCGCTTCCGACGCTTACGTGACGTACTTGTTCGACCATTACGCCGATCAATTCGATAGCCATTTGCTGGAACAACTGAACTATCGGGCCCCGGCGGTCATCGTGGCGCAAATTGCCGAAATTCTGGAAGTGCCCGCCGCGCGACTAGACATTCTGGACGCCGGTTGCGGCACGGGGTTGTGCGCCCCCCTGCTCCGTCCCTATGCGCGCCATCTGACGGGCGTGGACCTGTCGCCGCGAATGCTGGACAAGGCGCGCGAGCGGGGCGGCTACGACGAGCTGGTGGTGGCCGAGCTGACGGCGTTCCTCGCCGGGCAGCAAAGCGCTTACGACCTGATCGTGTCGGCCGATACGCTGGTGTATTTCGGGGCACTGGATGCGGTCTTGCATGCCGTTACGGCCGCGCTGCGTCCGGGGGGCTGGCTGGCGTTCACGGCGGAGGCTCTGGTGGATACCGCGCCACCGGCCGGTTTTCGGCTTAACCCGAGCGGCCGTTATAGCCATACGGCCGAATACCTTGATCGAAGCCTAAAAGCGGCCGGTTTGGAGGTGCGAACGATCACGGAGGCCACCCTGCGTTTGGAAAACGACCAGCCGATGGTGGGATACGTGGTGCTGGCGCGCCGACCAATTCCCACCTAAGTTGGTCGTGCGGCTGGATTCTTGTCGGCGTCAACGCTATCTTGACTGTCTACGCGCGCCCAGCGGCTCGATACCCGCGCCCAGCGCTTTTCCTTGGCTTTCCATTCCAGGAGATGGTCTCGATGGTCGAGTTCGACGACATACGGCAACTGATCGGCGAGCTGTTGCTTTTGGGCGACCGGATAGAAAAGATCGGTCCGGATACCCTGCTGGTAGGTAGTATTCCGGAATTCGACTCGATGGCCGCGGTTACTTTGATCCACGCTCTGGAAGAGCGGTTCGGCATTTGGGTCGAAGATGACGAGATCGGTGCAGAGGTTTTTGAAACGTTCGGGAAAGTCTACGAGTTCGTTCTGGATAAAATCGCGGCTGGCGCGTGAGTTTCGGTGGCCGGACGGTTCGATATGCCGTGCCGGCCCTAGCGGGCAGGATCGCGAGGCGCGTCAGATGCGGAACGACAGAGATTGGAAAACGTCTTCGGTCATGCCCTGAAACATACTCAAGGCGTCCCAATCGTCCCAGGATTCTTGGATGCGGCCATTTTCGATCCGGTGAAAACTCATGCCGGTCACGGACATCGCCTGACCGCTGGGCGCGATGCTCATGAATTCGCCGCGATGCGTGCCGCGCGCGATCCAGCGCGATGCGATCTTGTTGCCTTCGGCGACCTGGTCCTGAATTTCGAAGCGGGTATCGGGAAAGGAGAAGTGATACATCGCGATCAATTGCTTGAACGCTTCGATGCCGCGCACCGGCTCGGACAGGGTCGCGATGTGTCCGACGTAGTCCGGCGAGAGAATTTCGTCCGCGACCGCCAGATTGCCTTGGCTCCAAATCGCTTCGAAGTTGCGCCGGACCAGGGCCTTGTTGGCTTCCAAAACACTGCTGTCTGACATTGCGGCTTCTCCTTCGACATGCGGAATGCAACGGGCGGCAACCGATACGTTCGTTAGTGTAATCCGTTCCAGACTAGGCCGCTACGGGCCGGGCAGGCGGTACCTGCTATAATCAACGATGGTCCACGCAAGGTTATCCTGTCCGATAAGTGTTTGAACGGATCGCTTTTTTCGGGCTGCCTTGGTTTTTCGACAACGCCGCTACCCGACGGTCGCGCCGATCGCGCGATCACCAACCGGCCCAGAGAGATCGGATCATGCAACAGCGAAGCCCGTCGTATTTCCAGGACGTCGATACCTGCGTGGAGGAGATCGTCGTCCGGGTCGGCAAACGAATCGTGCTCGGTATTCCATTGGGAATCGGTAAGCCCAATCCTTTGGTGAACGCGCTGTACCGGCGGGCGAAAGCGGACCCGGAACTGCGGCTCAAAATTTTGACCGCGATTACCGTCGAGACGCCCAAAGGATCCAGCGATCTGGAAAAACGGTTTCTGGAACCCTTCGTCGAGCGGGTGTTCGGTAACTATCCCGATCTGGAGTATGCAGGCGATTTGCGCAACGGCCAGTTGCCGGCCAACGTCGAAGTGGCCGAATTCTTTTTCAAACCCGGCGGTTTCCTGAACGTGCCGATGCAGCAGCAAAACTACATCAGCACCAATTACACTCACGCCGCGCGGGACTTGATGGAAAACGGCATCAACGTGCTGGCTCAGATGGTCGCCGCGCGCGAGGTAGATGGCGAATCGTGGTTCAGCTTCGGCAGCAATCCCGACGTGACTCTGGATTTGTTGCCGATGATCGAGGAGGCGCGCCGCCAAGGGCAGCCGGTGGTGACGGTCGCCCAAGTCAACCGCGAAATGCCGTTCATGTACCACGACGCCATGATCCGGCCAGTCGCTTTTGATCTAGTGCTCGATCATCCCGGTTGTGACTTTCGGCTGTTCGGTGCCCCCAACATGCCGGTGGATGCCGCCGATTATCTGCTCGGATTGCAGGCCAGCGCCCTGATTCGCGACGGCGGCACCCTGCAGATCGGCATCGGCTGTCTGGGGGATGCCATCGTCCATTTCTGTCGGCTGCGGCAACGGCAAAACGCGCTCTACAATCAACTGTTGGCCGATTCGCGTATCTTGGATCACCACGGTGATTTGATCCAACGCATCGGTGGAACCGAACCGTTCGCGCAAGGGCTGTATGGCGCCAGCGAGATGTTCGTCAACGGTTTTTTGCACCTGTACCGGGACGGTATCCTCAAGCGCAAGGTTTACGATCATATCCCTTTGCAACGCCTGCTCAACGATGGCGCGATCACCGAGGCGGTGGATGCGCAAACGCTGCGAGTTCTGCTGGAACGAGGAGTGATTCCGGCCCGCTTGGCCGAGGCCGATGTCGGATTTTTGCGCAAATTTGGGATATTCAACGATCGGGTCTGCTACCGGGATGGCGATTTGGTGATGGGCGAAACCGTGCGGGTTCCAGCCGATTTGGAGCGGCCGGAAAGCTACGCGGCGGTAGTCGCGAACGGTCTCGGCGACCGTCTCCAAGGCGGCATCTTGATGCACGGCGGTTTCTTCATGGGGCCGCAGGATTTTTACGAGGCGCTGCGCACGCTGCCCGAGCGGGAAAGCCGGCAGATCTGCATGACCACGGTGCGGAAGATCAACCACCTCTACGGCAACGAAGAACTGGCGACGCTACAACGGCGGGATGCTCGCTTCATCAATACCACCATCATGATGACGCTGATGGGCGCGGCGGTGTCGGACGGGCTGGAAAACGGCCAAGTGATCAGCGGGGTGGGCGGTCAATATAACTTCGTGGCCATGTCCCACGAATTGCCGGGCGCTCGCTCTATCCTGATGCTGCGCAGCACGCGGGAGAGCGGCTCGATCACCTCCTCGAACATCGTTTGGAGCTATGGCCACACGACCGTTCCGCGCCATTTGCGCGATATCGTCATCACGGAATACGGCATCGCCGATTTGCGTGGACGGTCGGACAAAGAGGTGATTCTTGCCCTGCTGAACATCGCCGATTCGCGCTTTCAGCCGGAACTGCTGGAGAAAGCCAAGCGGGCCGGCAAAATTCCTCGCGATTACCAGATTCCGCAACCGTATCTCAACAATACGCCGAGCCAAATTCAGTCGCGGTTGGCGAAGTACCAAGAAATGGGAGTGTTGCCCGATTTTCCGCTAGGAACCGATTTCACCGAGGAAGAAATCGTCTTGGGACGGGTGCTCAAGGGGCTCAAACTGCGGTTGTCGACCAAGGGGGCTCTGATGAAAACCATCGTCAGGGCGATGACGGCCGGTTCGGCATCCGAAACGGCCGAGCGGTATTTGGCTCGCTTGAAGCTCGATCAGCCGACCGGCCAAAGAGACAAGATGATTCAAAAGCTCATCGTGTCCGAGTTGATTGCAGGTGGGTACGTCTGAAAGAACAAGGCGCCGAATCACTGCGCCTTGTTATCTGTCTTGATGCCTCTTAAATCGGCGGTTTATTCCGGTTGCGCCAATTCTTCCTCGATCACGACCGTCGCCGCGCTCGATTCTTCTTGCAACGCTACAGGCTCGGCCGGGATTTCTTCCTCGATGTTCGCCAAAACCGGCAAGGGTTCGGGCAAGGGTTCCGGTCGCAGGACGATGCCGCCTAGCGGTGGGACGGTAATGGAGATCGAATAGGGGTGTTCCATCCAAGGCCGCTCCTCGGCGATCAGCTCGATATCCCCGTTGCCGACCCCGCTGCCGGCGTAGTAATGGGAATCCGAATTGAACACTTCCGAATAGCGACACTGCCGCGGTACGCCGATGCGATAGTCATGGCGGGGTACCGGGGTGAAGTTGACCACCACTATCAGGAAGTCGTTATCCTTTTTGCGCAGGTAGCTCAGGATGGATTGTTCGGCATCGTGGCAATCGATCCAGGAGAAGCCCTGCCACTCGAACTCGTAGTGGTGCAGCTCCGGGCTGTTGTGGTAGAGCCGGTTCAAGTCCTTGACCATCAACTGCATTCCTTGGTGGAAACCGTACTGGAGCACGTACCAGTCGAGCGTGGTGGCGCTGTTCCACTCGGTGCCCTGACCGAACTCGGTTCCCATGAACAGCAGCTTCTTGCCGGGATGCGTGAACATATAAGTGTACAGCAGCCGCAGATTGGCAAAGCGCTGCCATTCGTCGCCCGGCATCTTGTTCAGCATCGAGCCCTTGCCGTGCACCACCTCGTCGTGCGAAAACGGCAGCATGAAGTTCTCGGTGAAGCAGTACAGCATGCTGAAAGTCAGCA
>DEHU01000128.1:0-17301 GCA_002352125.1 Competibacteraceae bacterium UBA2792
TCGGCGCTGCCGGATTTGGAGGAAACGCCCCGACCGCCATGTTTGGCAACGCGGGCGCCAGCGGCGGCAACCACGAACATCGAGGCGGTGGAGATATTGAAAGTGTGCGCGCCATCGCCGCCGGTGCCGACGATGTCGACGAAATGCTCGTGCGGCGGGGGAACGCAAACTTTGGTGGACAATTCGCGCATCACTATGGCGGCTGCCGTGATCTCGCCGATGGTTTCCTTCTTGACGCGCAGGCCGGTGAGGATGGCGGCAGTCATCACTGGCGAAATCTCGCCGGCCATAATTTGGCGCATCAGCGATAGCATTTCGTCGTAGAAGATTTCCCGGTGTTCGATGGCGCGTTGCAGGGCTTCCTGGGGCGTGATGGACATGGCGATCTCCGCAGCGGCTCAGTGCTGCCGGTTAAGGAAATTATAGAGCAAGGCGTGGCCGTGTTCGGTCAGGATGGATTCGGGATGGAATTGCACGCCCTCGACCGGTAGCGTCTTGTGCCGCACGCCCATAATTTCGTCCACCGCGCCGTCCGGCGTCTGCGTCCAGGCGGTGATTTCTAGACAGTCTGGAATGGTGGCCTTCTCGATCACCAGAGAATGGTAGCGCACTACCGTAAAAGGATTAGGTAGATCGACGAACATGCCGCGGCCGTCGTGATAGACGGTGGAAGTCTTACCGTGCATGACGCGACCGGCGCGGACGATGCGACCACCGAAGGCTTGGCCGATGCTTTGATGGCCCAGGCAGACGCCTAAGATGGGAATCTGGCCGGCAAAGGTGTCGATGGCCGCCAGCGATACGCCGGCTTCGTTGGGCGTGCAGGGACCGGGCGAAATGACGATACGCACAGGACGAAGCGCAGCGATTTCATCCACCCCGATCTGGTCGTTGCGGGCTACCCGCACGTCTTCTCCTAATTCGCCCAAGTATTGTACCAAGTTGTAGGTAAACGAATCGTAATTGTCGATCATGAGTAGCACGGCGCAAGTATCCTTTTGGTTTAGAAAATTTTTTCGGTTTTTTGCTCGTTTTCTCTTTATAGCGTCGCTCGATGCCGGTGCAAAAAACGCATTTTTGCCAGAATTCGAGATTAGGCGAAAGAACCTCTTCCACCAATTTTAGCCGCCCCTTGCGGAGATGCGGGCGGGGGTGAACGCCGATAGTTTCGGGTTTGGTAAGGAAGGGGGGGGCGCTTCGTCTGTATGGATGTTAGGTTTATTGATTGTTTTGTCATTTTATTACAATTCTATCTCTATTTTGGAGTTAAAAATCGAAACGAAGTGTTTCATTAAATGTAACAAAATGATTCATTATCAAAGAATTGGTTTAAGTTAATCACTGTCAAAATATTGGCGAACAAGGATGAGTAATTATGGCATGATGAGTGCTTATCATGAGGTCGGATTCTAATGGTCGGCCTAATATATCCACGCGAGGAATTTGTATATGCTTCAAACCGTCGCTACCGTGCCAACTCCGCGGATGATCGAGCTACTCGAATTGATCGAGCTTGCGAACCAAAGCGATGTCGAGCCGCGCTTAACCGACTACCTTCGGCATTGTCGGCGAACCGGCTACGAGCCACCTACCGAACTTTTGGATATGGCTCGTGACACTATCGAGCGAAAGCGAGTTTGCTAAGATACCATACTTGGCTTTTAAGCGTGACGGTATACCATGCGAAGCGATTTCGGCTCTGCCGGCTCAGTCTGGTCGATAACGGGCCATTTTGATCCGGCAGGTCATATTTTGTCTCTAAAAAAGAACATTATAGTTATATTGTGACAATAAAGGTCAGTTGGCTTTTGTTGATGTATCTTTAAAATTGCGAATCTGATTTTGCGTGGAATAACGACCGGGCTGGGTTCGATGAACGATGTTTACCCTCGATCGTGATTCCATTGCGCACAAGGATTGATCGACCCTTCGTCCAAAAAAATCGTTTGGCTCGAAGAGTGATCGCTTGTAGCTCCATCGCAACCAAACCGGCAGAATATCTACAACGATAATCGTATCCCCGGATAATTGGGCGCTGGCCAATGGGACCGCAAGCTAGCAAGTGTTACCGGATCGACCGAGCGCGACCGCCAAAACCGCGATATGCTTTTGCATCGCCGCGCGTCGATTCCTCCGCGATAGTCCCAAATTCTCGAAAATCCAAGATTAGCGTCGGCGACGGGAATGATTCGCTGTTTTGATCGCTTTTCAAGGAGTTTTCCATGCTTGTCCACCCCGATTTCGACCCCGTAGCGTTCGGTCTGGGACCGCTGCGCGTGCGCTGGTATGGCCTGATGTATTTGCTGGGGTTTCTCGCCGGTTGGGCGTTGGGCCGTTACCGCGCCAAACGGCCGGGCTCCGGCTGGACTACCGTCCAAGTGGATGATTTAGTGTTTTATGTCGCCTTGGGTGTCATTCTCGGTGGCCGGATCGGCTACGTCTTATTTTATGGTTTCGATGCGTTCCGGCACGACCCAACGATACTATTCCGGGTCTGGGAAGGTGGTATGTCCTTCCACGGAGGATTTCTTGGCGTGTTGCTGGCGATGGTGCTGTTCGCCCGCAAATACCGAAAACAGTTCTGGGCGACCGTCGATTTCATCGCTCCGCTAATCGCGCCGGGCATCCTATTCGGGCGCATCGGTAATTTCATCAATGGCGAACTGTGGGGACGGGTGACCGATCTGCCATGGGGAATGGTGTTCCGCCAAACCGGCGATGGTTTGCCGCGCCATCCTTCGCAATTGTACGAGGCGGCGCTGGAAGGGGTAGCGCTATTCGTTATCGTCTGGCTATTTTCGGCCAAGCCGCGCCCGACCATGGCGGTGTCGGGTGTGTTTGCGCTCACTTACGGTATTTGCCGGTTTCTGGTGGAATTCGTTCGTCAGCCGGATGCGCAGCTCGGTTATCTCGCTTTTGGTTGGTTGACCATGGGGCAGGTGTTATCGCTACCTATGATCGCGGTTGGCGTGATGTTGTTAACGTTGGCCTACCGGCGGCGGGTTTCCTGAAAATCTGCCGTTTGCATCGTTCTGTTCCAACCGTGTGGAAAAAGCGATGGGTTCGCAAGCAGCGATCGGATGTCGAAGTCCTGCGATCCAGGTTTTTCGGTCTATCCGTGACACGCCAAAGCCTCCGCGCAGCTCTCGGCGAAATCCGCGACGGATTGCGGGCGGTTCGATCCCGAAACCGGGTAAACTGGATGTGGACCGGGATGATCCGCTCGTGAGCGGTTACGGTGTGGGGCAGGATTGTCGGGGAGCTGCAGGTCACGACGGATCGGTCGGTAGGCGGCGGATCTCGATCAAGGCATCCGCTGCGCCGATGCATTATTGCGGCAAAAAACTGGTAAAAATAACTCTATCTTGTCAGCTTGCGGTCAATAATTTTAGGAGTGGTGCAGTTGAGTTCTAAGTGGCTGATTCGACTCAGATCGTATCTGAGTTGTGCATGGTCATATTTTTTAAATCGGTTGATTAATTTTCAACTGCGCAACTCCTAAAATTTGATTTATAAAGGTTGATCGATTTCGCCAATTTTTATGTTAGTCATAGCAAAATTAATATCTTGCGTTTTGATCTGACAAGATAGAAATAGGTATTAGCGGTTTGTTCGTATGGTTGGGCTCGTCGGTAAAATAAGTCCAGGAAAGACCTAGCTTGGTTAACATTATGCAAACCTTTGGATTTTGCCGTCTCGTTCGGGATCGTGTTGGTGTTTTGTTGATAGTCTTGGCAGGATTGTGTTTGACCGGTGCGCTGTTTTGGATGATGTGCTGGAACACGCGCGAACGGGTCGAAAATTCTCCACCGTATTGGTTGATCTTGCCCGTAGGCTTATTGTTGACGATCTTGCTGGCCTGGTATCTGTGGAGCGTGCTAGCGCGACTGGTCCGCGCCGAAGCGTGGGCGCGCGAGAGTGAACTGAAATTGCATCGCCTGTTGGAAACCATACCCGGTATCGCCGTGCAAGGTTATGATCGGGATCGGCGGGCGATTTTTTGGAATGCGGCCAGCGAGCGGTTGTACGGCTATAGCCGAGAAGAAGCTCTAGGCCAGCTAAGAGAAGATCTAATCATGCCGCCGTCGGTATGTCGCCGGCTTATCCACGCTGCCGCTAGCTCGACCAACGAAGAGTCGCCGATCCCGTGCGGCGAGTGCGAGCTGATGCGCAAAGACGGTACGCCAGTGCCGATATACTCCAGCCAGGTGGTGTTGGTCGCCGGCCGAGGCGGGCGGGAAACGTACTATCTGGATATCGACCTGTCCGAGCACAAGCGAACCGAGGCGGCGCTGGCGCAGCGAGATATTCTACTGGAGGTCGCGGCGCTGACCGCGTCCCGATTGCTCCGGGAAACCGATCCGAGCATGGTGATCGCAACCTGCTTCACCCAATTGGGGGAAGCTAGCGCCGTGGATCGAGTGTATCTGTTCGAAAATCACTCGTGCCCTCGGACGGGAGCGTTGCTGATGAGTCGGCGCCACGAATGGTGCGCCGATAGCGCATCGGTCCAAGTCGATAATCCGGAGCTTCAGAATCTGTCTTATGTTTCGGGAGGGCTTGAACGCTGGCAACGGATGTTGGCCGCAGGCGTATCGGTCGTTGGGCTAGTACGCGATTTTCCGGAATCCGAGCGAGCGGTTTTGGAGCCGCAGGGCATCGTTTCGATCCTCGTGGTGCCCATCAACGTCCACGGCGAATTTTGGGGTTTCATCGGTTTTGACGATTGCCGCCAAGAACGGGATTGGACGCAGGCCGAACGAAACGTATTGCAGCAGATCGCCAGCAACATCGGAGAAGCTATTGCCCGGCAGCGCGCGGAAACGGCGTTGCAAGAAAGCGAAGAGCGATTTCGGCGTCTTGCCGACAACATGCGCGATCTGGTATGTCAAGTCGATACGACCGGCACGATCCTGTATCTTAGCCCCTCTTACAGTACGGTGTTGGGTTACGAGACTGAAACGTTGCTGGGCCGCTCGTTTTTCGCCAACGTGCACCCCGAAGACCGCGAAACGGCCGTTGCGATTTGCCAGATATCGTTGGCGCGGGGCCAAGTCGGACAAGCCGAGTTCCGGCACCGGCGCGTTGATGGCGACTACCTGTGGCTCGAAGCCATCGGCAATCCGCTGTTCGATGCCGACGGCGAGCCCTGCGGGGCGGTGATTAGCAGCCGCGATATTACCGAGCGCAAACGCGCGGAGTCGGAATTACGGCTCGCCGCTCGGATGTTCGAGAACAGCCGGGAAGCTATCGTCATCACCGATGCCAAAACGTGCATTTTGTCGGTGAATCAAGCGTTCAGCGATATTACCGGTTACGCCGCCGACGAAGTGATCGGCCAGACGCCACAATTGTTGGCATCGGGCCGGCATGATCGCGATTTCTTCCAGTCGATGTGGCATGCTCTGGTCACCGAAGGTCACTGGCAAGGGGAAATTTGGAACCGGCACAAACGCGGCGAGATTTATCCGGAGTGGCTCGGAATCACTGCTGTCTACGACTCGCAAGGACATTTAACCCACTATCTGGGAATTTTCAGCGATCTAAGCGAGCGCAAAGCATCCGCAGATCGAATCGAGTTTCTCGCCCATCACGATCCGCTGACCGCGCTGCCCAATCGGTTTTTGCTGCAAGATCGACTCGATTTGGCCCTGGCGCAAGCCGAACGGCAACATTCTACCGTCGCCTTGCTGATACTCGATCTCGACCGTTTCAAACTGGTCAACGATTCTTTCGGTCACGAACTGGGGGACCAGTTGCTGCAAATGGTCGCGCTGCGGCTGCATGAGCATGTGCGCGAGACGGATACGGTCAGTCGTCAGGGCAGCGACGAGTTTCTGGTTTTGCTGCCGGATACCGGTATGGACGGCGCCGACCGTGTCGCGTATAAGTTGTTGAGATGTCTTGAAAGCCAATCATTTGAAATCGGTGATCACGCCTTGAACGTGACCGCCAGTATCGGTATCAGTTTGTATCCCGTTCACGGCCAAGACGGCGATACTTTGCTGAAGCAAGCGAGTACTGCGTTGAGTTACGCCAAAAACGGCGGCGGCAACGCTTACCGCTTTTTCATCGCCACGATGAACGTCAACACGCTAGAGCGCCTCCGGATGGAAAGCGGTTTGCGGCTAGGGTTGGAACGAAGCGAATTTTTGTTGCATTACCAGCCGCAGTTTGACCTGTCCAGCGGTTTGATCGTGGGCGCCGAAGCGTTGCTGCGCTGGCAACATCCCGAGCTCGGGCTGGTGCCCCCCGGACGTTTTATTCCGGTTGCCGAGGATAGCGGTTTGATCGTTCCGATCGGAGAATGGGTATTGCAGGAAGCCTGCCGTCAGGCTCGCGCCTGGCAGGAAGCGGGACTGGTGCGAATCACCGTCGCGGTCAATCTGTCCGCCTTGCAATTCAAGCGGTCCGATCTGTTGGCCACAGTGACTGAAGCGTTGGCGGAGAGCGGGTTGGCGCCGGATTGTCTGGAATTGGAACTAACCGAGTCGATTTTGATCCAGGACGTAGACGGTGCGCTGAAGGTGGTACGAGAAATGCGCGCGATGGGGCTGAGGCTGTCTATTGACGATTTCGGCACCGGCTATTCCAGCCTGAGTTACCTGCAGAAATTGGCGGTACACAAACTCAAGATCGATCAGTCCTTCGTCCGAGGTCTCGCTAGCGGTGATGCCGACAGCGCGGCCATCGTTCGCGCCATCATTCAACTGGCGCACAACCTCAAGCTACTCACCGTGGCCGAAGGGGTGGAAACCGATTTCCAGTTAAGTTTCTTGCGGGATCATGGCTGCGACGAGATTCAGGGTTATTATCTGGGCCGCCCTTTGCCCGCCGTGGAATTTGCCCGGCTGCTGATCCAAACGCCGCCAGCGGCGGCGGCGGCGATCACCACGATTTGACGAGATGATGCAGCCGTGATTTCGTGCGGTTTCTTTCGCGATTTTCGGACTGACGCCTGGGGCGTGGTATCGGGTCGGCTTTGTCGAGCTGTGAACCTAACTCGAATTTCATCATGAAACGGTTTTTGCAACGCCATTTGCCCGATTCGCAGGCTTTGCGGGCGCACAAGAGCTTGCGCTTTTTGGGCAAACGCTTGCACGATCCTTGGCTTTGGCATTTCAATCGCCGCTCGACGGTCAGAGGGTTGGCTGTCGGCGCGTTCTATGCCTTCGTTCCTTTTCCGTGGCAAATGTTGCTTGCTGCCGTAACCGCCGCTTGGCTGCGATTCAATTTGCCGGTAGCGATAGCGATGGTGTGGATCACCAATCCGCTGACTGTACCGCCCATCGCTTTCGCCAATTACCGGTTTGGCGCTTGGTTGCTGGGGAGTCCGCCGGGAGAGTGGTCTTTCGAACCCTCGCTGGATTGGCTGCTGCAGAAAGCCGGCGATATCGGTCTACCGCTGTTGGTGGGTTCGATGGCGACGGCGGTGTTGGCCGGGATCACCACCTTCGCGGTTGCCCATCTCCTCTGGCGCTGGCACATTGTTGTCCGATTCCGCCGCCGAAACGCCGTCCGTTCGGGCTAGAAGCGCCAATCGCCCAAGATTTTACCCGTCGTTTGGCTGCTGGAGTTTCCGGGCCGCACAAACGCTTTTCCAACCCAGGTATCGTCGTGCATGTCATCCCTCATCGAACGCTTTGACCAACTCGCGCTTTCTCTCCCGCTGCTCGAAACTCTTAAAGAAATCGGTTACGAAGCTCCTTCGCCGATCCAGGCAGCCACCATTCCTTTGCTCCTCGATGGCCACGACGTGCTGGGCCAGGCGCAGACCGGAACCGGCAAAACGGCCGCGTTCGCTCTGCCGGTACTGGAGAAGTTGGATTTGACCAACCGGCGCCCGCAGGCGTTGGTGCTGACGCCCACCCGCGAGCTGGCGATTCAGGTCGCCGAAGCCTTTCAGGGCTATGCTCGCCACTCGCCCGGCTTTCACGTTCTGCCGATCTATGGCGGCCAAAGCATGGGTATCCAGCTCCGCCACCTCAAGCGCGGCGTGCATGTTGTGGTCGGCACGCCCGGCCGGGTCATGGACCATCTGCGCCGGGAAACGCTGTCGCTGGCAGAATTGCGAACCGTAGTGCTGGACGAAGCCGACGAGATGCTGCGGATGGGGTTCATCGAGGATGTGGACTGGATTCTCGAACAAACCCCGCCGGAGCGGCAGATCGCCCTGTTTTCGGCCACCATGCCCGAACCGATCCGCCAGGTGGCGCACCGCCATCTGCGCGATCCCCACGAGGTGAAGATCAAGGCCAGCACCGCCACGGTGGAGACCGTCCGCCAGCGCTACTGTCAGGTCAGCGCGCAGCACAAGCTCGATGCTCTGACCCGTGTCCTGGAAGTCGAGGATGCCGATGCCGTGCTGATCTTCGTGCGCACTAAGGTCGCGGCGACCGAACTGGCCGAACGGCTGGAAGCGCGCGGTTACCCCAGCGCCGCCCTGCATGGCGACATGACCCAGGTGCTGCGCGAGAGGACCATCGAGCAGTTGCGCGGTGGCAGCCTCGATATCCTGGTCGCCACCGACGTGGCGGCGCGCGGGCTCGATGTGCAGCGGATCAGCCACGTCGTCAATTACGATATTCCTTACGATACCGAGGCCTACGTCCACCGCATCGGCCGCACGGCCCGCGCGGGGCGGACTGGTGACGCCATCCTGTTCGTCGCGCCCCGCGAATTGCGCATGTTGCGCGCCATCGAGAAGGCGACCCGGCAACCCATCGAGCGGATGCCATTGCCGACCCAGGAGGCCATCACCGGCCATCGCCTGGCCCAGTTCAAGCAACAGCTCAGCGACGTATTGACATCCCAGGATCTGGGCTTTTTTCAGGAAGTGGTCGCCGAAATCGAGCGGGAACAGGAAATTGGCCTACACGACATCGCAGCGGCCTTGACCTATCTGGCGCAGCGCGACCGTCCGTTTCAGTTCGAAGATGCGATTCCCATCGAGGTGGAAAGGGCACCCGCCCGCCCGGAACGGGAGGCAAAACCGGCCGGTCGGCGGGAACGGCCACCCAGGGATTCCGCCAGGCACTCGGCCGATTTTGACAAGGTGCGTTACCGCCTCGAAGTCGGCCACCAGCACGGCGCGACCCCGCAAAATATCGTGGGCGCCATCGCCAACGAAGCGGGCATCGAGAGCCGGTACATCGGCCGCATCGAGATTCACGACGACTACAGCACCGTGGATTTGCCCGACGGTATGCCCAAGGAAATTTTCCAGCACCTCAAAAAGGTTCGAGTGCGACAGATACCGTTGAACATCAGCCGTCTCGATGGACTCGATCCCAGCGCCAAACGGCCGCCTCCCAAGCGAGCGGTTTCGAAAAATAAAGCGGTCGCCATCGAAATCGAAACACCAACCAGGAAAGCCAGGAAGCGCACTTCCTGAAACGGGCGGTCTTTCGAAGAGCCATCCATCAAGGGGAGCACATCGATCATGTTAACGGTTTATGGTTGTGCGAATACCCGCTCCACCCGAGCGGTGTGGACGCTGGAGGAAGCGGGCGCAGAGTACGAATACGTGCAGATCGATTTGCGCGCCGGAGCCGGCTGGCGGCCCGATTATTTGGCGCTCAACGTCGGTGGCAAGGTTCCTACCTTGGTGGACAACGAGTTTGTCCTCACCGAGTCGGCCGCGATTTGCACCTACATCGGCGACCGTTTTCCGGACGTTGGGTTGGTGCCGCCGGTCGGTACGCAGGAACGCGCCAGCTACAACCAGTGGTGTTATTTCGCGCTGAGCGAGCTGGAACAACCGCTGTGGACCATCGCCAAGCATCGCTTCGCCTTGCCCGAGCGATGGCGGGTTCCGGCGGTGCTCGACACCGCCCGCTGGGAATTCTCGGTAGCGGCCAAGATCCTGGCGGCGAGGCTCAACGGGCGGGAGTTCATCGTCGGCGAGCGCTTTACCGTGGCCGATATCCTGATCGCTCACACGCTAGCTTGGGCGCGGGCCTGCGAGTTGCCGCTGGAGTACGATCATCTTCAGACTTACGCCGCCCGGTTGTGGGATCGTCCCGCCCTGGCTAGAGCCCGCCAGCGGGAGCGGGCGGAAAACAGCTTGAAAAGCTGAGGAATCGCCGTGAAATTGCTGGCGCTGGATACCGCGACCGAGGCTTGTTCCGTTGCCGTACTGGTGGGGGACGCCGTGCTGGAACGCTACGAACTGGCTCCGCGCCGCCACGCCGCCCTGATCCTGCCGATGATCGACGCGGTGCTAGCCGAAGCTGGGGTCGCTCCGACCGAATTGGATGCCATCGCTTTCGGCCGTGGGCCGGGCGCTTTCACCGGGGTGCGAGTGGCGGTTGGCATCGCTCAAGGCATCGCCTTCGCCGCCGATTTGCCGGTCGCGCCGGTATCCACCCTGGCCGCGCTGGCCCTGGGGGCAGTGCGGGAAACGGGTCACATCCGCATCGCGACGGCGCTGGATGCCCGCATGGGCGAGATCTACTGGAGCACCTATGCGGGCATCGGCGAAACGGTGCAACCGTTGAGCGAAGAGCGAGTTTGCGTGCCGCTGGCCGCGACCGCACCGCCGGGCGATTGGTTCGGCGTCGGGAGCGGCTGGTTGACCTACGCGGCGATTCTGTCCAAGCGGTTATCGGTCGGCGGCTGGTTGGGCGAGCGTTATCCGCGCGCTGGCGATATCGCCCGGTTGGCGGCCGATCCGGGCGGGCGGGACCAATGGGTTCCCGCCGAACGAGCGTTGCCGGTCTATCTGCGCAACGAGGTGGCGAGTAAGCCGACCGCTACATTCCCCTAGTTTGATTGCTGGAAAGAGTTTTTTTGGAGATAGCACGAAACGGTATTTATGATAATCTAGTGCGACGATCATAAAACTAACGAAAACAGCAACCACCAACTGGGATATGCGACATGAACGCCATGATGACCGCCGACGTAGTCCATAGCAAAACGCTGCCGGATCTGATAACCAAGTTGCTGGTAGCGCGTCAGCATAGCTTGGTTCTGTTCCACAAGCTCGCCGCGTTGAAACCGTTCGCGCCCGCCGCACCGGTTCAGCATTTATTGCAACGCTTTCGTCAAGCCTTGGTCGATTATCTGGCTTTGGGACCGTTCGAGATCTACGAAGCGCTAGAAGAACAGCCGGTCGATTCGCCCTATCGTCAGGCGCGCGAGCTGGCCCGCCGGCTCTACGCCCGCATCGCTCGCACCACGCAAGCAGCGCTGGATTTTCACGATCGTTACGACGGCGATTTGTCCAGCCCGGCGCTAGCCGAACTGGACAAGGAGTTGTCGCGTTTGGGCGAGCAACTGGCGGTGCGCATCGCCTTGGAGGACCGGATCGTGACCGCCGTCCGCAACAGCGGTTCTCGAATCGCCGCCTGACTCAATAGCCACGCAGCCATTCCGGTCGCAAGCGGACTCCGCCAGCCAAGGCCCGTTGCAATTGGGCCAACAGCGCTTCGCGGTCTTTCGGCAGGGTGCCCGCCAGCGCCAAGGCGTTGGAGGCGTGGTTGGAGCGGAACACCAGCGGCGCGGGCGGATCGAGCCGTTCGATCAGCCGGGCCTGTTCGGCCAGCAGCGCCCGGTCGTCCTGTTCCCGGAACGGTTCGCGGAACTTGCGATGAAATTCCTCGTGAATCGAGGGATCGATCATCAATTGCAGGGTGGACAGGTAATCCAGTTCGATCCGGTTGACCAGTTCGGCGGTGGCGTCGATGTGTTCTTGCCAATAGGTTTGGCCGCCGAGTCCCAGGATCACCGTCGCGGAGATCGTTAATCCCGCCTGCTTGGCTTTGCCGAGCCCGGTCGCCATCGCCTCCGGCGTCGCGCCCTTGGTGATCCGTTTGAGCAAATCCGCCGAGCCGGTTTCGATACCGTAGTACAGCAGTGTTAGCCCTGCTTCCCGTAGTTGCGTCAGTTCCTCCACCGATTTTTTGAGCAGGTTGGCGGGCAGGGCGTAGCTGGAAACGCGCTCCAGTCGCGGAAACGCGGTGGACAAGGTTTTCAGGATTTCCGAGAGGTGCTCGGTCGGCGCGGCCAGCGCATCGCCATCGGCCAGAAATACCCGCCGCACGCCGGGATACGCCCGCGCCATCGTTCGAATTTCAGCCCAAACCTGCTCCAGCGGCCGGACGGCGAACTCCTTGACCCGGTACATCGAACAGAAGCTGCACCGGTTGAAGCTACAGCCCAACGTGGCTTGCAGGATGAAACTGTTGGCTTCGGAGGGTGGCCGCCAGAGCGGCATGTCGTAGTCGATCAGCATGGTAGCCTCTGCGGAAGCGCCGGCGCTCGTCGGCCGGGCAAGCAGCTTACCATTGATTCATCGTTCGTCATGCCGTAGCAGAGCAGTAAGGCAACGAGCATCGGGAACGGAGGCATGACTTGTCGGGATAGCTGCCTGCAAGATCGATGATCGGATCCAATGCCAATTCCATCACTATTATGTAATAACAGTTAGGAGCCCATCATGAGCAATAAAATTGCAATTGTTACGGGTGGCAGTCGCGGTCTTGGTAAGAACACTGCTCTGCATCTGGCGACAAAAGGGATCGATACCATCCTGACATATCACAGTCAGCAAGTAGAAGCTGAACATGCAGTAGCCGAAATCGAGCGTCTCGGTGCACGCGCTGTGGCGCTACGGCTGGATGTGGCCGATAGCGCGAATTTCTCGGCTTTCATTGAGCAGGTACAGCTCGCCTTGCAAACGCACTGGCAGCGGGACCGTTTCGATTTTCTGGTCAACAACGCCGGCATCGGTATTCATGCCGCGTTCGCGGAAACGACGGAAAAGCAGTTTGATTTACTGATGAACGTCCATTTCAAAGGTGTGTTCTTCTTGACTCAAGCACTCCTACCACTCATTGCCGATGGCGGTCGAATCGTGAACCTGTCTAGCGGGCTAGCCCGTTTTGCTTTACCGGGATACGCCGCCTATGCGTCGATGAAGGGGGCCATCGAGGTATTGACGAAGTATCTGGCCAAAGAATTGGGTCCGCGCGGTATTGCCGTCAACGTCGTGGCGCCTGGAGCAATTGAAACCGATTTCGGCGGTGGTGCGGTACGCGACAACGCGCAAATTAATGCCTTCATCGCCTCGCAAACGGCATTGGGTCGTGTTGGCTTACCGGATGATATCGGTGGTGTAATCGCGTCGTTGTTGTCCGAGGATAATCGCTGGATCAATGCGCAACGCATCGAGGCTTCCGGCGGAATGTTCTTGTGAGATTCTCATGATTTAACATCTCGATAGAAAAGGATTTTGTTCGTTCCGAACAGAACAGAATGGCGCCGGGCGAGCCTCCGAGTTTTCGAGATGTCGGGGCCACCGAACGAATTGAGGAGATTGAAGTGAGAGGCGGGCTCGTTTATCTCCCGACTTTAAATGGCACCGCCATACTGGACAGGCTCTTCGAGATGGTCGACAGCGAAAGTCGGGAGGCGTTTGCGTGCATCACCGCGCGTCGGGAACATGGTGTCAAATCTGTCGATGTGGAGCAGCCTCGCCTGGCGATCATTCTGCGAGGAAAGAAACAGGTTCGGTGTGGTGCGGTACAAATCGATTACGCGCCTGGAGATTTGTTTTTAATGACCGCTGGCTGTCGCCTGGATGTCGTCAACCTACCCGATCCGGTTGAGGGACTGTATCTCACGGTCGCCATCCCGTTCTGCGACGAAGTGATCGCCGCCGCCCGCCTATTGTGGGCGCGGCCCGTGACGCAATCGGATGCCAAGATTGCCAAATTCCCACTGGATCAGTTCGAACGCGAACTCTTGCAGTGGGCGGATGCGATGACTAACCGACAGTATGTCATCGCCCGGCTAGCTCTGGCAGCGTTGGCTGTACGTTTGTGCGAGCTTGGCTATACCAACCTGTTAGTGTCGCCGCCACCGAGCTTGACCGCGCGCGTGCGGGCCTTGGTGTCCGAGCAACCCGATCGCGACTGGCAGTCACGCGATTTCGAGCACGAGTTCGGGATGAGCGGTGCGACCTTGCGGCGGCGTCTGGCAACCGAACAAACCAATTTGCGGGATGTTATCCGTGCCGCGCGGCTTGCCTGCGCCTTGGATCTGCTTTACACCACCCGCTGGCCTGTCAAGACCATCGCTGCCAAGGTGGGTTATCGATCGGCGCCGAGCTTTGTGCACAAATTCACGGAGCGATACGGTCTTGAACCCGCCCAGATCGGAAATACTTGACACTGCATGCGAGGCTTGAGCGTTTAACACACATGATTGAGCGAACGACGCGTCTCTGAGCTTTTATTGTAGGCATCCCGGTCTAGGGGCCATTTGCTGGAGAAACGTCGAATGCTGTCTTTCATGCAATTTCTCATTAACCACCGCCCATCACGTCTGCCAAGCTGGCGTATGGCGTTCGTCGTTGCAGGTATCGTGATCGTCAGTTGGGTCGTGCCGGCGGTCGCTGCGTCATCCTTCCAACAGGTTCCCGGTGTATATCGCCAGTTGGTCGGTTCGCTGCAAGTGACGGCGCTCTTTGACGGTGTGGTGATGCTGCCGCGCGGATATCTGCACGATCTTAGTTCGGCTAGTCTGGAGTCTTTGCTGGACCGTCGTTACGTACCGGAGTCTGCAAAGGGCTTACAAACGGCGGTGAATGCTTACTTAGTGCACTGGGGAGAACATTGGACCCTTGTGGATACGGGCACCGCCAATTGTTTCGGGCCCGAATTGGGTCAGGTGCTGGATAATCTGCGTAGTGCCGGCCAGCGGCCTGAAGATATCGACACCGTGCTGCTCACGCACGCCCATCCTGACCACCTGTGCGGTCTCCTCGACCGGGAAGGACACATGGCCTATCCCAACGCGACGGTTTGGCTCTCCGCTGAAGATGCAGATTATTGGTTGAACCCCGAGGCGCAGACAAAGGCGCCCGAAGCCATGCGAGGTCTTTTTGATATGGCCCGCCGGGCCGTCGCGCCCTACGAAGCGGCGGGTCGGTTTAAGCGCTTTACCAAAGACAACAAGTTTGCGCCAGGGATTACGGCATTGTCATCGCACGGTCATACGCCGGGACATACCTCTTGGTTTTTCGAGGGTGGCGATGGCCAGTATTTGCTGATTTGGGGCGATATCGTGCACTACCACGCAGTACAGTTCACGAACCCGACCGCCTCGTTTGAGTTCGATAGTGACCGCCAGCAAGCCATTGCGACACGCCAAGCGTTGTTGGCGCGTGCGGCAGAGCAAGGTTGGTGGGTAGCCGGCGCGCATCTTCCGTTCCCCGGTCTCGGACATGTGCGTGTGGAACAATCCGGCGGCTATCGGTGGGTTCCTGCGGAGTTTTCGCCCATCCCTGCCGAGAACGAAGCGGTCCAGCATAAATAAATTTGCGGATTTGCTGCATACGCTTCCTCCAACCGCCCATCCGACGTTGAAGAATGGGCGGTTCTGTTAGATAGGTCAGTTCGATCCCGTAACTGTCCATGACTTTCAGCAGGTTAGGTGTCACCAAGAACAGCGATGCCAACTGCTTGGCGGGGCTTGGACTATCGGCACAATCGGGGTCTGCTCGAACAGATGGGGAGAAGCGGCCGGTGATCCTGCGCCAGCCAGCGATAGAGCGCCAGATAGACCTCTCGCCGTCGCGACCGCATGGCCCGGCCAGACCCTTGAGCCCATCGGCTCGAAGTTTTCGCGCGAACATCCGCCGCGCCTTGCCGGTCGTTGCTGACGAGTATAGTTGCCGCAAGCGAATCGATTGCGTCCATAAATCTTGCAGGGGTTTGAAACAACATACTCGCTCGATTGGGGGATCGGTTGGCGATCCGTTTTCCGCGATAATCGTTTACAATCCCCGCNNGAGGCGGCGCATGGCGCGAATCAAGCTGGACCTGCCGGATCATTTCCCCTTTACCACCGAACTGCGGGTGCGAATCACCGATATCAACTATGGTGGACACATGGGCAACGACTCCCTGTTGGGTTTGTTGCACGAGGCGCGGGTTCGGTTCCTGGAGCATTGCGGGTTCAGCGAACTGAACATCTGTGGCCTCGGCCTGATCATGGCCGACAGCGTCATCGTCTACAAATCCGAGGCGTTTCCCGGCGAGAAACTGGAAATCGCAGTAACCGCAACCGATTTCAACCAATACGGCTGCGATTTCGTTTATCGGGTAACCGAAAAGACTAGCGGCCGGGAGGTGGCACAGGCCAAGACCGGCATCGTGTTTTTCGACTACGCACAACGTGCGATCCAACACGTACCGCCCGCCTTCCGCGAACTGTTCGTCACCGATGCCGTCCTTGCCTAAATTGCCGTTGTCGCCCGCTGCCCGGGCTTGGTTGCCGGTTCGCTTGTTGCTGGGGGTGGGCGCCAGCATCGGCGTCGCGGTATTGCTGGTGCTGGTGCTGTACATCACCGATCTCGGTCTGTCGGTGTGGGATCGCCTGCAACGCGCGCCGACCGCGTTCTGGTTCATCTATCTGCTGATTCTTGGCGCACTGAGCGCGGGTGGCGCGTATGGCGTCTGGCGAGTGTTGAACTGGGGCCGTCCCGCCGGCAAGTCCCGGGCTGCCGCTCCGGCCAGGCCGCCGGATGAAGCGACCCTGCGCGAGCGGTTGGAGCACAGCGAGAAGGCTGGTGTCCCGGTCGATTCCATCCGCCACGAGTTGGAGGAGTTGCAGCGGCGGCGGGCGGCGGGCGAAATCGTGGTGGCGGTGTTCGGCGANNCCCGGCCTGAACGAAGCGGACGGCTCGCTCGACCGGCAAGCCCGCGACGAGGCACTGCGCGCCCACGTCATCGTCTACGTCTGCGAGGGGGATTTGACCCGCGATCAGTACGGGGCGTTGCGAACCTTGGTGGATCTTGGCAGTCCCCTGATCGTGGCCCTGAACAAGATCGACCGCTTCACCGAGCAGGAACTGGAATTGATTCGCGAGCGGCTGGCCGAGCGCGTCGGCGAACGGGTGGAGGTAGCGCCAGTCCAATGCGGCGGCGTGGAGGAAGTGACCCGCGTCTATCACGATGGCCGCGAAGAGACGACCCTGCGCGAGCGCAACCCGCGCGTGGACGATCTGCGCCGCGCCTTGCAGCGCTATCTCGACACCGATCCGCAAGTTTTAGATTCGCTGCGCGACGCGGCGGTATTCGTCTTGGCCCAGCAAAAACTCGATGCGGCGGTCGCTCGGCATCGTCGGGAAAAAGCCGAGACTATCGTCCAAGGCTATTCGCGCAAGGCGGTGTTCGGAGCCTTGGCGGCGGTCAGTCCGGGGACCGATGTGCTCATTCAAGGCTATCTGGGAATCAGCCTCATCAAGGAATTGTGCGCGCTGTACGAGGTGCCGGCGCGGGAAATGGACAT
>DEHU01000128.1:17381-17519 GCA_002352125.1 Competibacteraceae bacterium UBA2792
TTGGCCCAACTGGTTTGGGCACGACAGCGGGATGGTGAAGGTGCCGGAACCGCGACCGGTTAGCGGCGATTCGCACCTGGCTTTAGCCCGCGACAGCCTGCGCGCTCTGCTGGAAGACAAGCGGGTGCCGCCGCCGGT
>DEHU01000077.1 GCA_002352125.1 Competibacteraceae bacterium UBA2792
TCGGCATCCGCTACAACCGCATCCGTCGCGTCCCGCTGATGACCTGCGTCCAGCAAACCCGAGCGGTCGCCAAAATGATTTCGGTGAAGGACTATGCGGGTGCCATGGCGCTACGGGGTGGCAGCTTCACCGAGATGTTCAATATTTTCAAGGCGATGGCCGAAGCACTACCCAGCGTTACCCCACCCGCTCGTCCGCATCGCTTGGCCGTCTTGCACGTCGGCGGGTTGGCGCCGGGCATGAACACCGCCGCCCGGGCCGCCGTGCGCCTCGGCCTGGANNGGGCTGGGCGGCGCCGAGCTGGGTACCAGCCGGCAGATACCCACGGTCGAACAGCTCTACGCCGTCGGTCGTGCCCTGGAAAATCACCGCATCGACGGCCTGCTGATCGTCGGCGGCTGGATGGCCTACCGGGCCGCTCATTATCTGTTTAGCGAACGCGGCCGCTACCCGGCGTTCAAAATCCCCATGATCTGCTTGCCGGCGACCATCGATAATAACGTACCCGGTTCGGAATTGAGCATCGGTGCCGATACTGCGCTCAACTCCATCGTCGCTGCGCTCGACCGCATCAAGCAGTCNNTGGCGCTGATGAGCGGTCTGGCCGGCGGTGCCGAGCGGGTCTATCTGCACGAGGAGGGGATCACGCTCAAGGACTTGCAGGCCGACGTGGAGCGCATGGTCGAAAGTTTCCGCGATGGTCGGCGGCTTTATCTGACTATCCGCAACGAGCGCGCCAATCCCCGCTACACTACCGATTTTCTATCCCGGCTGTTCGAAGAAGAAGGTCGCGACCGATTCGACGTGCGGCAAGCTGTTCTCGGTCACATCCAGCAAGGCGGCAATCCCTCGCCTTTCGACCGTATCTTGGCGACTCGTTTAGCCGCGCACTGCATCGACTTTCTGAGCCAGGAGTTGGAGAAGAAATCGACGGATGGAGCGTTCATCGGCTTATCGGAGGGCAAGGTGACCGTTTTCCCGCTCAAACAAATGGCGGACATGGTCGATTGGACGTACCGGCGGCCGAAGGAACAATGGTGGTTGGAACTGCGTCCGGTGGTTCAGGCTCTGGCCCAGCCGACAACCTGGAAAGTCAGCCGCTAAGCCGACAACGTTTCTCGAAAATTCATGGCGATGGTGGACGATGTATTGATGCGGGCGGAACGGCTGACCCGGCGTTACGGCGATATCCGGGCGGTCGATGATGTCAGCTTCACGCTCTCCAAAGGTCAAGTGTTAGGATTTCTCGGCCCGAACGGAGCCGGTAAATCCACCACCATGCGGATGCTGGCCGGCGTGTTGGCGCCGGATGCCGGACGAATCACGATCTCTGGTAACGATTTGTTGGATCAACCTCGGCAAGCCAAACGGGCCATCGGTTACCTGCCAGAGCAGCCACCCCTCTATCGCGAGCTGACCGTGGACGAGCAGTTGCGCTACAGCGCCCACCTACATGGACTCGGCCGCGCAGCAAGTCGTGCGGCGGTAGAGCAGGTCAAGGAGCGTTGTGGATTGACCGGTGTCGGCAAACGTTTAAACGGCAATTTGTCCAAAGGTTATCGGCAACGGGTCGGCATCGCTCAAGCGATTTTACACGAGCCGCCAGTGATCGTTTTGGATGAGCCAACCATCGGATTAGACCCCATCCAGCTTCGGGAGATGCGGAAACTGATCGGCGGGCTGGGGAAAAATCACGGCGTGATTTTGTCCACCCATTTGCTGGCAGAAGTACAAGCAACCTGTAGCCACGTACAAATCATGCGCGCCGGACAGTTGGTTTACGCCAGCGCGCTAAGCGAACTGGAACGGTGCGGACAATCCACCCGCTTGCGGATCGGATTGCATGCGCCGCCCCCGGTGTCGAGTCTCGCCCGATTGCCGGGTGTCGAGCGCGTCGAAGAGCTGGGCGATGGTCGGTTCCGGTTGCATCATGCCCCTGGCTTCGCCCCCCATCGGGCAGTGGTCGAGCAAGCCAGCGCCGCCGGTTGGGATTTGTGGGAGCTGGTGCCGGAACATGTCAGTTTGGAACAGATTTTCGTCGAACTGACGCTGGGAGGAGAAAAGGCCGAATGATTTTCGTTATCGCGGCACGCGAATTACGCAGTTTGTTCCTGTCTCCTCTAGCCTGGACGTTGCTGGCGGTGGTTCAGGGGTTGCTGGCGTGGATTTTCCTGCTGTTGATCGACGATTTCCGGAATTTGCAAGGCCGGTTGATCGGGTTGGAAAACGCTCCCGGAGTGACCGATTTAATCGCTGCGCCCTTGTTCCGGGTCGCTGCCTGGTGTTTGCTGATCCTGACTCCGCTATTGACCATGCGCCTGTTCAGCGAAGAGCGCCGCACTCGCACTTTCGATCTGCTGCTGTCCGCACCAATAGAAACGTCGGCTATCGTGTTGGGCAAGTATCTAGGCATACTGGTTTTTTTGCTAGGCACAACGATTTTGGTCGCCTTGATGCCGCTGTCGCTAGCAGCCGGTACATCGCTCGATTTTGGTAAGCTGCTGGCCGGATTGCTGGGCTTGGACTTATTGGTCGCCAGTTTTGCCGCTGTGGGTCTTTATATGTCCACCTTGACCGCACAGCCGGCGGTGGCGGCGGTCTCCACCCTTGGACTGTTGCTGTTTTTATGCTTCACCGATTTCGCCAGTATCGGCCGGGAAACCGCCGATAACCTGCTCGGCTACCTGTCGCCATTGCGCCACTACGATGCCCTGCTATCGGGGCTGTTCGACAGCGCAGACGCTGCCTACTATTTGCTGTTCAGCGCGGCTTTTCTGGGTCTGACGATCCGGCGGCTGGACGATGGGCGGTTGCGGGATTAACTCGTGCGGCTCGATTCCTCCGTGCGCCGTCGGCTATGGCTTCAGCATATGCTATTTCTGCTGCTGTTCGGCCTGATTCTGGGTTTGCTAGCCTGGTTTAGCTCCCGCTACGCGATCCAGGCCGACTGGACCGCCGGTGGGCGCAACACCTTGTCCGAGCCCAGCCGGGCGCTGCTGGCTCGCATGAGCGAACCGGTTCGCATCACTGCTTACGCTCGCGACAACCCAACCCTACGCGACGGCATCGGCCGGTTGATCGAGCGCTATCGGCGAGATAAACCAAATTTGACGTTGACCTTCGTCAATCCCGATCTGTTGCCGGACCGGGCGCGCGAACTCGGCGTCACCTTGGATGGCGAGCTATACGTGGAATATCGCGGTCGCGGCGAAAAAGTCCAGCAACTCAGCGAACAGGCGCTCACTATGGCCTTGCAACGCCTGAGCCGCCAACCAAATCGGGCCGTGCTATTTCTCGAAGGGCACGGCGAGCGGAAACCGCTCGGGATGGCGAATTACGATCTTGGAGCGTTCGGCCGCGAGCTGGAGAAAATCGGGATTCCGGTGCATTCGGTGGATTTATCGAAGGAGCAACGCATTCCCTCCACGACTGCCGTCTTAGTGATCGCCGGGCCGCAACAGCCATTGCCACCCGGGGAGGTTCAACTCATTCTGGATTATGTGATGCGGGGGGGCAATCTGCTGTGGTTGTTGGAACCGGGCGGTCCTTCCGGCTTGCAAGCGTTAGCGGCAGCATTGGGAATCGTGGTGTTGCCCGGTGTAGTGGTAGACCCGGACACTTCTCGGTTAGGCATCAAAAATCCCGCTTTCATTCCCATCGTGGACTACGGCCCGCATCCTATCACCGAATCTTTACGTGCTCCCGCGTTACTGCCGCAGGCGGCTGCGCTGGACGTACGACCAACCGAGGACTGGAATTCGACTGCGCTGTTGGAAAGTCAATCTCGCTCCTGGACAGAAACCGATTCTCCAGATGGCCCGATCCGGTTCGACCCGGATACCGTCGAACAGGCGGGGCCGCTGACCGTTGGCGTGGCGCTGTTCCGGTCCATTGCTGTGAATGGTTCGCCAGCTCCAACCCAGCAACGGCTCGTGATCGTCGGCGATGGCGATTTTTTATCGAATACCTACTTGGGTAACGGCGCCAATCTGGAATTGGGGCTCAATATCCTGAACTGGCTGACGCTAGACGATGCCCCGATCATTGTTCGGCCCAAAGCCGTTCCCGATCCGAACCTGGATTTATCTGACAGCGCGTTGGCGTTGATCGCCGCCACCTTTCTGGTCGCGATACCGGCTGGTTTGTTGGCGAGCGGCTGGCTAATCTGGTTTCGGCGGCGGCGGCGTTGAGCGTGAACGCGCTCGCGCGGCGGCAATGGCTGAACGGCGGACTACTGGGTTTGGCCGGCGGCTTAGCTGCGCTGGCGCTGTTCGAGCTGGATCGGGAGCGATCAGCAGAAATTTCGCCGTTGCTGGATTTGGCTCCAGCCCGGATCGAGCGGATCGTGGTCGAGCGCACCGGCCAGGAGACGCTGGCCTTCAAGCGGCGCACGGGGCGCTGGTGGATGACTGCACCGACGGCTGGGTTGGCCAATCCGGTCTTGCTGGACCCAATTCTGCACCTTGCCGAAGCGCGCTGCCTCTTGCGATACACTGCCGACGAACTGGACCTCAAAGCGTCGCGGCTCGATCCACCCCAGTTACGGCTGCATCTGAACGACCGAGAAATTCGCTTTGGTACTACCGCCCCGACCGATGGCCAGCGCTATCTACAAATCGGTAACACCATTCATCTGTGTCCCGACGGACTATATCCGTTGCTGACCAGCGCGGCGGGGAGTTTTCTGGGGAAGCCGCTCAATACGATGGCACCAGAATCAAAATAACTAAAGAGCCTTTATCAAAAGGCTTTACGAAAATTATTATTTTGTTTAGCTATATATGTAATGCTCTTGCTAAACTCATCATTTAATTTTCGCTTCCTTGTACAGGACATGCTTGCGAACTACCGGATCGAATTTTTTCATTTCCAACTTTTCCGGCGTCGTACGCTTGTTCTTGGTCGTCGTGTAAAAATGCCCTGTTCCAGCAGTAGAAACAAGTTTGATCTTATCGCGCATAATCGTAAACCTATTTGCTAGACTTTGGTGCCTTGGGCACGCAAATCGGCAAGAACGGCGTCTATCCCCCTCTTATCGATGATCCGCATACCATGCGAGGAAACGCGCAGGGTAACAAAACGCCGCTCGCTTTCGACCCAAAACCGGTGCACATGCAGATTTGGCAAGAACCGACGACGGGTCTTGTTGTTGGCATGGGAAACATTATTTCCGGTGATGGGGCGTTTACCCGTCACCTGACAAACTCTGGACATCGAATTGTCTCCAACCGCTAAACTAGATTTGCAAAATCCGTCTGCTTATAACAAGCATTTCAACTATAGACAAGAAATACCAATATTCTCAAGCTAACGGTTTCTGCTCACAATAAAAACAACCCCCCTTGCACATACAAAGGGGGGTTTAGGCATAGGAGCCTGGC
>DEHU01000312.1 GCA_002352125.1 Competibacteraceae bacterium UBA2792
CCACATAGCGCGATTGCCCTGGCGCTCCACCATCTCCCCGCCGCTTGGTCGGGGAGGTCGATCCCTTCGTAGATATAGTCCCCGTGGTAATCGTAGGCGCCATAAACCAGGTGGCCTTGCGCGTTCAGATGGGCGTTCCAAGCGGCGCGGTAACTGAGACTCGCGGAGGTCCGCCGGTCATCGGTGCGACTGCGGGGATCGTTGAAATCCTGCCCATAAGACGCGGTTGGAATGCCTTTATCGCGATCTGCGTGAGCCAGCTCCAAGGTCCAGTCTTTGAAAGACAGCTTTCCGAAGAAATGACGAGCGGTATCGTAATCGAGGCCGACCGCGACGCCATCGTGGGTCGATGGGTCGTCGAATTCGGGAAAGTAAAGGTTCCGGCCTTGGCTGTCGTGGGTGGTCGCGGATAGTAGCCATTCCAGCCCGTTGTCCAGTTTGCGGCCGAAGGTCGCGCGACCTCGATAAGTCCCGGCGCTGGCGACCGAGCCGGCGAGTTCTGCGCCGCCGATATTTCGCCCTCGTTTTGTGGTGATGCTGACCACGCCGAAAAAAGCGTTGTTGCCGTAGAGCGCCGTGGCGGGGCCGGCTGGCAGGAACTCGACCCGTTCGATCAAATCCACGTCCACGATGAAATCGGTGTCGATTGGCCCCTGATCGTACATGTTGTCGTTAATCCGATAGCCGTCCACCAGGAACAGCAAATGATCGTTGTAATCGCCGGGGCGACCGAAGCCGCGCACGCCCACGCTGCTGTAGTTGCGGTCGTAGTTCACGTAAACGCCGGGAAGGCTACGCAGGATATCGGCCAGGGTCCGGTAGCCGTAGGTTTTGATGTCTTCGGCCGTGACGACCGTGACGGCCGAAGGGGCTTCGCTCGCTTTCTGGCCGAATTTGGAAGCCGAATACACTTCCAGTTGCATGAGTTCTTCGAGGCTGAAGTGCGTGAGATCGACCGAAGCATGCTCGGCGAGAGCCGGGTAACTATTAACTCCCCATCCCAAAATCGATGCCAACGACCAAACCAATGCGCGAACTGGACGATTTGCATACGCAGCAAACGGGAAATGCTGGAGGCTGTGCATGGTGAGGTTGTAAAGGACATGAAAATCTATTGGCCCGGCGAACTGTGGCCAAACGCAAACCGGCTTCAAGATCGACGGGCGATATTTTGCAGTTTAGCATCAAGCGCGGCCTACGGTGATTTGATGCCATATTTGCGGTAAATCTTTCGAAGTTCGTCCTTGGCTGCGCGGATTTCGCGGGCTCGGCTGGCCGGTGTGCCGATGGTCGAAGAGGACAGCCGCCGGATGTCGCTGTTGAGATTGTCGATCCGGGCCCGGTCTTCGTAGCCGATGTGCGGTGGCTCTTTGATTTTGCTTTGCTTGCTTCTGCTGGCCGGGCGGTCGAGTTCGTTGACCGATACCCCCCGGTTGGCTGCGCGCAGTTCGCGCAATTTTCGCTCGGCGCGCCGCAGATCGCGGACGTTATCGATTTCTCCGGCTGGCGAGGGCCGCGACGGAATATCCAGCGTTTGCGTGGATTGCGCGTCGACGGGCGGCGGCACGTTGCCATAGTGAACTTGGCCGTCGGCGTCGGTCCACTTGTAAATCTGGGCTTGCGCCGCCCAGCTCAACGTCAATAGCAGGATGGCGAAGCGGCGTGGAAATTTAAAGCGTTTGAGTTCGCTCGATAGCGCGACGAATGCAATCGATGGCTCGACCGTATCCAGCATGTTGGTTGTCCTCGATATATGACGGGTTGGGAGAAGCTCAATTTGTATCGCCGACGTTGGCGACGATTGCGTTTCCCCTCGATCCCGGCGTTTGCGCGCCGGCAGCCGCTCACGCATCCGGTCGTTTGTCGCTGGTCAGCCGTTCCACCAACACGCGCTCGCATGTCTTGAACAACACGTAGAACAACAAGCTCAAATAACCGTAACCGATCAGTTCGACAAGCTGGCGCAAAGCGCCATCGGCGATCACCATCGTGCCGTATTCGAGATACAAGTCAATATTGGCTTTGAGCAAGACAAACAGATTGAGAGAGGTGACCCCAAACAGTAGAAAAAATATTCCCATCAGAAAAAAAGTCGCCCACCAGTGCTTGAACGCAAGCTTTGTTAGTATCTTTTGCATCGATTCTTTCTCAAACCGGGCAGGGATGGCGCGGACATGCTAAAACACAACGAGCACAATCAGTCTGCCGAGCGTTTTGACGGGGGATGATGTGTTCCGAAGCCTCAATGGCAGCCAACGAGCACAACCACACTTTTCGAGCGTTTTCGACCATGTCGTCTCTTCGTGCGTTGCCCATTCCAATCTTGACGGTGATTCTGTTTATGCTGCCTTTCACGATTCTGGCCGCCACGACCGATGCCACGGAACCGACAACGACATCCGTTCCCGATCATGCCGGTGTCCGTAAGTCTATCCTGCTCGACGATTTCGAGGATCTGAGCGGTTGGACGGTCGCCACCTCCACCGGCGCTCGCCTCGAAATCGCTCAGGATACCGGCCGCAACGGTCGCGCCATGCGGCTGGATTTCGAAGCCCTGGACGGCGCCAGTTGGATCATCGCTCGCAAGACGTTCCATCTGCACTTACCCGATAACTACGCTTTCCACGCTTTCGCGCGCGGTGAGGCTCCCGCCATCGATTTCGAATTCAAGCTGGTCGATCCGAACCAAAATGTCTGGTGGCACAAGCTGCGCGAGCACGTTTTCGGCAAAGATTGGCAACCGATGACGGTCAAGAAACGGCACCTCAGTTTGGCGTGGGGGCCCGGTGGTCCATTGGAGGAGGCGGTGGTCATCGAGTTTGCCATCGTGCCGGGAGCTCGCAGCAAAGGCTCGGTGTGGATCGACGAGTTGACTTTGGAGGAACGCGAACCGGCACACATCTACACCCGGAAACCAGCGATCAGTGCCTCCACCGTCGCCGAGGGTTATCCGCCCGAAGGCGTTCTCGATTCCAACCATACCACCAATGGCTGGCACAGCGGCACCTTGGCCGAAGATCAATGGCTACTGCTGGATTTTCTGTCGCCCCGCGAATACGGCGGTTTGGTGATCGATTGGCATCCGGACGACTACGCCGTCGATTATCAGGTGCAAGCCTCGGACGACGGCGATGCTTGGCGAACCATCTACACCGTGCGCGATGGCAACGGACGGCGGGATTATCTCTACTTGCCCGACGCCGAATCGCGTTACCTGCGCCTGAACCTGCAACGCAGTAGCCGGCGGCGCGGCTACGGCATCGGTAGCATCCAGGTTCAATCCTACGAATTCTCCACCTCGCCCAACCAATTCTTCGAATCCATCGCCCGCGATACCCGACCCGGACTATACCCCCGCTACTTTCGGGGCGAGCAGTCGTACTGGACCGTGGTCGGCGTCAGCGGCGACGGCAAAGAGGCGCTAATCGGTCAAGATGGCGCGCTGGAGGTGGACAAGGGTGGATTTAGCATCGAGCCGTTCTTGTTCGCCGATGGCCGCTTAATCACCTGGGCCGATATGGAACCGGCGCAGGACTTGGCCGACGGTTACCTGCCGATTCCCACCGTGCGCTGGGAACACGAGCACTTCTGGTTCGCGGTCACGGCGTTCGCGACCGGGAAACCGGGGGAATCGCAACTGCACGCTCGCTACCGGCTGGAAAATCTGAGCGCCGAAACCCGTCACGTCACGTTATTCCTGGCGATACGCCCGTTCCAGGTCAACCCTCCCTGGCAGTCGCTGAACATGACGGGCGGCGTTTCCCCGATCCGGCGTTTGGAATACGTCGACCGCACAGTGTGGGTGAACGATCGCGCCAAGGCAGTCTTTGCGCTGACGGCGCCCGATCGATTCCGTGCTGCCACCTTCGATCAAGGTCCGCTCACCGATTTTCTGACCGAAGGCAAATTGCCTGACCGGAGCAGTGTGGACGACTCCTTCGGCTACGCTTCGGGCGTGCTCGAATACGGCTGGGATCTTGGGCCCGGCGAAGCGCGCGAGGTTTTTTTGCGCGTTCCGTTTTACGGAGCCGACGCCGTCGGCTCGTTGCCCCCAACCGACGCCGATGCCTCCACCCAGGAAAACCGGCTGCTGGAGCAAACTCGCCGCGAATGGGAAGCGCGCCTGGACCGGGTCGGGCTGGAGCTGCCGCCCGCCGCCCGAAAGCTCGCCAACAGCATCAAGAGCAATCTGGCCTATATCCTGATCAATCGGGACGGCCCGGCGATTCAGCCCGGCTCGCGCACTTATGCGCGTTCCTGGATCCGCGACGGCGCACTGACTTCCGCCGCTTTGTTGAGCATGGGCTATACCGACGAAGTCAGGCAATTTCTGCTGTGGTATGCGCCTTACCAGTTTTCCGATGGCTACGTGCCTTGCTGCGTGGATAAGCGGGGCGCCGACCCGGTTCCCGAACACGATAGTCACGGCGAATTCATTTACGCGATCATGGAATATTACCGCTACACGCGCGACGTGGGATTCCTGCGCGAGATGTGGCCCTACGTCGCCAAGGCGGTCGGCTATATCGACTCTCTGCGCCAGCAGCGGCTGACGGAGCGGTACCGGACCGTCCGGGCAGACGCCGCCTACTGGGGGCTGGTGCCAGAATCCATCAGCCACGAAGGGTATTCCAGCCAGCCGCGCCACTCGTACTGGGACAATTTCTTCATTTTGCGAGGGCTCAAAGACGCCGCTGCCATCGCGGTCATTTTGGGCGAAGAAGAGCCGGCGGCGCGGTTTGCGGCGCTACGCGATGCGTTCCGCAGAGATCTGTACGCATCGATTCTGGAAACCATGAAAATGCACCGCATCGATTTTATTCCGGGTGCTGTCGAGCTGGGCGATTTCGACCCCACCTCGACCACCGTCGCGGTCGATCCGGGCGGCGAGCTGGGACGCTTGCCGCAACCGGCGCTGAATCGGACTTTCGAACGCTATTTCGATTTGTTCCGCCGTCGTCGCGACGGCCAAGAAGAGTGGAACGCCTACACGCCCTACGAGCTGCGGGTGGTGGGTACCTTGATCCGGCTGGGGTTGCGCGACCAGGCGCTGGAGGCGCTGGCGTTCTTTTTGGAAGACCAGCGCCCCGCCGCCTGGAACCATTGGGCGGAAGTGGTCTGGCGCGATCCCAAGACGCCGCGTTTCATCGGCGACATGCCGCATACTTGGATCGGTTCCGATTACATTCGTGCAGCGCGCAGCGTGTTCGTTTACGAACGCGAAGCCGATCAGGCTTTGGTGATCGGCGCCGGTATTCCCGCTTCTTGGGCGAGCAGTCCGGAAGGTGTTACGGCCAAGCGGTTACCCACTTGGCACGGTACGCTCAATTATCGGATGGCGATGAGCGATCCGGACACGCTGCGCGTGCAGCTATCGGGCGACGTGATGGTACCGTCGGGCCGCATCATCCTGTACTCGCCGCTCGACCGGCCATTGCGGAGCGTCAAAGTCAACAACCGGCCAATAGAGACGTTTACCGCTACCACCGCTACCCTCGACCAGTTTCCGGCCGAGGTGGAATTCCGGTACGCGAACGAAATCTCGGCACGGTGACCGTCCGCAAGGCATCGGCCCGAATCCTCTTCGGGCATCGGCGGCTCACGGGCAATTTCCGGGGCGGCTGGAGCAAGCGGCGCTCAGCATCGAGGTAAAATTGCCGTCGAGGGTCGAACTGCCGAGAATGGATAGCGGCGGCGATGCGAACCCGTAGGACGTGGCGCCGATCACCAGATTTCGCGTCGGTTCCGCGTTGCCGGTTTGTCCGCTGGCGGCCGGCCCAAAATTCATGATCCACGGCCCTCCACTGGAACCTTCCGTCATATCGGCACCATATAAGGCGGTGTTGTTATCGTATTTCCTGAAGCTTTGCGCGGTGACCTGATGCATTCTTTCGCCGTCGTCGAACGCGGCCGGATATCCCAGCAGATGGGCATGATTCGGAAGCAATCTGTTGGTCTGAAAGCCTAAATAGCCCACGATCTCGCCTATTTTTCTGGGGACTCCATCGACCGTCTGATCTTCCACCTCGATCAGCGCGTAGTCGGCGACGTTGGGAACCGTGCCGTTCCCAACGTACCAAGGAGCCGTCACGAATGCCGCAGACCCTTTCCAAGTGGAGAACGGCGCAACGCCATCGCGGTATGCGGGCACGAATTCAAAATCGGTGAACCAACCGTTCTCGTTGCCGGAGCCGGAGTGCACGCAGTGCCCGGCCGTCAGTATCAACCGCAGGGATATGACTGAGCCGGAACAGGCAAAAAGCCCCTCGTTTGGAATACGAAAGAACAATCTTCCCGTAGTGCTGTAGGGATATTCGCGATCGGCCTCTAGGGGAGCGAGCGCCTGGCTGCTGAAATAGGCTCGCCTAAAACCCACGTCGAGCGGTACCGCCGCGTTTCGGGCGGCTTGCTGGGCTGGCGATCCAGTCTCAGCGGTGTTTGCATCTGGCTCGGCGGCATCGGAACGGCTTTCATCGGGTACGTACAAACGTTTTTCTAAACGCTCCAGAGCAGGCTTTTCCAACAAGGGGGGGTGGCCGGGTGTCGAAACGCCCGGTTGATCTTGGGTCGAGTCCTGGGGTTGTGGGTTGTCGGTGGACTCGTCCAGCATGGTTTGCGTTAGCGTTTGATCGACTGCGGGAAACGGTTTGGGCTTTGCTTTTCGATAGTGATCGGATGTCCAATCATCGCGCTTCGAATTCAGCTTTTTCGTGACTGGCGCAGCGGTGTTGCCACCCGTACCGGCCAGCGGGCCTTGGCCGGGTGAAGCGCCGGTGTTTTCATCGCCCGCGGCGGTGCCCGCAGCGACGACCGACAAGGTGGCCCCGATCAATAACGCCTGTAATTTCATGAGATCTCCTTTTGCGAGAACAGTTTTGGAGACGATCAAGATATCTGCCCGCGATCTGGCAGAACGTTTCGCTTCATATAGTATCGCTTCCCGATCAGCATCTTCGTCCAGGCAGAACTAAACTTTTCGTGCTCGCGAACCCAGCAAGGGGAAATTGTCATGCCTGTTCCTGCTTTTCAGCACGTCCGTGCCTGCGACGGCCAACTGCTCGGCAACGATCGTTACGCGACTTTCCTCACCGCTGCCGGTACCGGCTATTCGGCGTGGGGCGAACTGGCGCTGACTCGCTGGAGCGCCGATCCGACCGAGGACGGCGATGGGTTTTTTCTTTATCTGCGCGATCTGGATAGCGGTACGTTTTGGTCGATTGGCCAGCAGCCGGTACCCAAGGCGGCAGAGCGTCAAACCGGCCGGTTCGGAGCCGGCTTGGTCGAGCTGGTGCGCCGCGACGAGGGTATAGAGGCTCGACTGGAGGTTTGTGTTCCCGAAGGGAGCGATCTCGAACTGCGGCGGGTGACGCTACGCAATCTAGGCGGCCATCCTCGCCGCCTAGAATTGACCAGTTACGCTGAAGTGGTGCTGAATGCGCCGGCTGCCGACGCCGCGCACCCGGCCTTTTCCAAACTGTTCGTCCAAACCGAATGGGTGGCGGAATCGCGAGCGCTGCTGGCGAAACGGCGGCCGCGCTCCTCCGGCGAGCCATCGTGCTGGTTGATCCATGCGTTGGCCGGCGAAGGCCGGGATATCGAGGCGCCGCAACGCGAAACCGATCGGGTCCGTTTTATCGGCCGCGGCTACACGTTGGCCGCGCCGCAAGCCTTGGTGGGAGCAGAACCGCTGTCCGGCATGGTCGGCAACGTGCTGGACCCGATAGTCAGCCTGCGCCGGACGCTGGAACTGGCGATAGATGGCGAGGTGCAGGTTACTTTTCTGCTCGGTGCGGCCGCAGACCGGGAAGCGGCGCTAGCATTGGCGGCGCGTTACGCCGCGACCGCCACCGTGGAGGTAGCGTTCCGGGCAGCGGCCAGCCATTACCCGCTTCCCGGCTCTTTTCCTTCGCCAGCCGGCGGGAACGACCGGGAACCGCGGCCGTCTGCAACCTCTGGCGCCAGTCGCGCGAAAGCCGAATCGACGGCGACCCTCCCGGACGATGAGCCGCTGCAATTCTGGAACGGTTACGGCGGGTTCGGCGCCGATGGCCGCGAATACGTCATCCGCGTCCGGCCGGATGCCGGCGGTCGTTTGCAACTGCCGCCACAGCCTTGGACCAACGTCGTCGCCAACCCCCATTTCGGCTTTCTCGCCAGCGAGACCGGCGCCGGTTATACCTGGAGCCAGAACAGCCGCGAAAACCGCCTGACCCCGTGGTACAACGACCCCGTTCTCGACCCGCACGGCGAGGCGCTGTATCTGCGCGACGAGGACGACGGCGCGGTTTGGTCTTTGCAACCCGGGCCGGTTCCTCAGCCGGTCGCCTACGAGGTTCGTCACGGTTTCGGTTACAGCCGCTACCGTCACGTCAGCCGGGAACTGGAGCAGGAAGTCTGTCTGTTCGTGCCGCGCGAAGATCCGGTCAAGCTGGTTTTGATCCGGCTTCACAATCGAAGCGACCGGCCGCGCCGGCTGTCGCTGTTCGCTTATGCTCGCCTGGTGCTCGGCGTGTTGCCGGCCGACTATGCCTCGGAGCTGACCGTGCAGCACGACCCGGCGACCGGCGCATTGTTCGCAGAGAGCCGCAACCGGGAATTTGCCGGTCGTATCGCGTTCGCCGCCGCTGCGCCGCCGGGTAACGGGCCGGTTCACTTCACTGGCGATCGCGTTTCGTTCATCGGCCGGAACAGTAATCCGGCCCGGCCGGCGGCACTCTACCGGGACGAGACGCTGGACGGCCGGTCGGGCGCGGGACTCGATCCCTGCTTCGCGCTGCAAACAACGCTCCGGCTAGAACCAGGCGATACGCTGGAGCATGTTTTTATGCTGGGCGAGGCCGATGATGCAAACCATGCCCGCCGCTTGATCGATCGCTACCGCACAGATGGCGCCGCGACGACAGCGCTGGCCGAGGTGCAAACCTTCTGGCGGGATTGGTTGGGCACCGTGCAGATCCAGACTCCGGCACCGGCGCTCGATCTCATGGTGAACGGCTGGCTGGCTTATCAAACCCTGAGTTGCCGGCTCTGGGGCCGGTCGGCGTTCTACCAGTCAGGCGGTGCTTTTGGTTTCCGCGATCAGTTGCAGGACGCCGCCGCGCTGCTTTATCACGACCCCGAACTGACTCGCCAGCAATTGCTGCTCCACGCCGCGCATCAATTTCAGGAGGGCGACGTGTTGCACTGGTGGCATCCGCCCACCGATTGCGGTATCCGCACCCGCTTTGGCGACGATCTACTGTGGCTGCCGTGGCTGGCGACGTTCTACGCCCGCGCCACCGGAGATTGGAGCCTGTTCGGCGAGCCGGCGCGTTTTCTGAAGGCGCGGTTGCTCGAACCCGGCGAGGATGAAGCGTTTCTGGTTCCAGAGGAATCCGGCGAAACCGCCAGCCTGTACGAGCACTGTTGCCGGGCACTGGATCGTTCCCTCACCCAAGGTGTGCACGGCCTGCCGTTGATGGGCACCGGCGACTGGAACGATGGCATGAATCGGGTCGGGCGCGAGGGCCGGGGCGAAAGCGTTTGGCTGGGTTTCTTTCTGTACGCCATCCTCGGCGATTTCGTCCCGGTTTGCGGCCAGCACGGCGATTTCAACCGGGCGCGACGCTACGCGGCTTTCCGCAGCCATCTGGCCGCCGCTTTGAACGAGCACGGCTGGGATGGCGAATGGTACCGTCGCGCATGGTACGACGATGGTGCGGTGCTGGGTTCGACTGCCAGCGACGAATGCCGCATCGACGCGCTGGCGCAAGCGTGGGCGGTCATTTCCAAGGCCGCGCCGTGGGCTCGCGCGGAGTCGGCTATGGATGCGGTCGAACGGCACCTGATTGCGGAACGGGATGGTTTGATTCGGCTGCTGGCGCCGCCGTTCGAGAACACGCCGCACGATCCCGGCTATATCAAGGGCTACGTCGCCGGAGTGCGGGAGAACGGCGGCCAATACACTCACGCGGCGCTGTGGGTGGTGCGGGCGCTGGCGGAGCTGGGCCGGCGCGACCGTGCGACCCGGTTGCTGGAGATGCTCAATCCGATCCATCGCGCTGCCGATCCCGAAAGCGTGGCAATCTACCGGCTCGAACCGTTCGTGGTCGCCGCCGACGTGTATGGCGCTGCACCGCACGTCGGGCGCGGCGGTTGGACTTGGTATACCGGATCGGCGGGTTGGATGTTGCGGGTGGCGCTGGAATCGATTCTCGGCCTGGAATTGAGCGAAGGACAAACCCTGCGGTTGCGACCCTGCATTCCCGACGATTGGCCGGGATTTCATCTACGCTATCGCTTGCCGGATAGCGAGGCGATTTACGAAATCGAAATCCGCAATCCCGACGGAAATGCGGAGCGGGTCGTGGCGGTGGAAATCGACGGCCAGCTTGGCACCATCGAGCAAGGTTCAGCCAACATTCCGCTGTTTCGAGACGGCGGCGTTCATCGGGTGGTGGTGAGGCTGGCCGGGGCTATCGAGGTAGAGCCGGCCGAAGCGTCGCGAGAACTGGATCCTGGCGGTAGAGTTGCCGGAGAGGAGGCGCCATGACCGTTGACACCGCCGAAGATCGCTTTTCTCCAGCCACTTGGCCGGCCTATCTTGCGTTGCTGAGCAGCGGCGAATTGCAACGGCGAGTGGCGCAAGCCTACGCGCGATTGGAGCGCTGCGATCTGTGTGCCCGCTATTGCCGGGTGAATCGGCGGCAAACGCTCGATGGCGTGGCGTGCCGTACCGGCGAACGAGCGGTAGTGCATGGCTACGGCCCGCATTGTGGCGAAGAAGATTCGCTGCGCGGCTGGAATGGCTCGGGAACGATCTTTTTTAGCTACTGCAACCTGCGTTGCATCTATTGCCAGAATTGGGATGTCAGCCAGAAAGGCGAAGGTCTGGAGGTCACGCCGGAAACGCTGGCCAGGATCATGCTCGACCTCCAACGGCAAGGTTGCCACAACATCAACCTCGTCACTCCCAGCCACGTCGTGCCGCAGATTTTGGTGGCTACGTTGCTCGCCGCCTATCGGGGTTTGCGCTTGCCGCTGGTTTACAACACCGGCGGCTACGACAGTCCGGAGGCGCTGGCGTTGTTGGATGGCGTCGTGGATATCTACATGCCGGACATGAAATACGGCGATTCTGCAACCGCCCACCGCTATTCGCATGTGCGAGGTTATTGGGAGGCGAACCGGGCAGCGGTCCGGGAGATGCACCGGCAGGTCGGCGACTTGACGATGGACGAGCACGGTTTGGCGCAGCGCGGATTATTGGTGCGCCATCTGGTGCTGCCGGGCGATCTGGCGAATACCGACAAGGTGCTGGCGTTCCTGGCAGGGGAGATTTCCACCGATACCTATCTGAACCTGATGGATCAATATCGCCCTTGCTACCATGCGTTTGAGGAACCGCCGCTCGATCGTCCGCTTTTGCCGGAGGAGTACGAGCGGGCGCTGCGCTTGGCGGCGCAGCACGGTCTGCATCGGCTCGACCGGCCGCGCCGCGTGAAAGAGCATTTCTTCTAAACCGCGCTCGTTTTAATCGGGCGCGCATTGCCTCATCCGTAACAACCGGAAAAACCGGGGCGGATTCCGCCTGCCAACGTAGAGTCAACCGTTTCGAAATTCCAGAGGAAGATGGCAATCTGGTCACTGCACCCGCTTGGCCGGCGCATCCCGCTTGGCTGAGCGAGTTCCTGAAATTGCTGGGCACTCGCATCGAGCTGTAATCGCAACGCCTTGCCGACCAATACTTTATTTGTGCTGATCCTTATCCAAGCGCTATCGGCGAGCGGTGCGCCAAGGCATTTCAAACTGAAACCGAGCAATTGCTGACCGTTTCAGTTTGAAACTGGAAAATTCGAGACTGCGAGAGTTGACCGTTCGATAGACTCGCTCGCCGCCTCCTGTGCTCGTCATCGATATCGTGCGGAATGCTACCCACAACTGGCACCGCGATTGCTGCGCTCCCTCGCGAGTTGTTTCACCGCAGTAACCAAGACTATCGATCTAGCGGCATCGCATGTCCGCCAAGTGTGGGATAAATTTTTATGCGAGGTTGATAGCTTTCTAGCCGAGAAAGTCTAGCCTTGGTTCAGGCGAGGTAAATAGCTTTTTTCTTGATTGTCTCCTCGGTGTGATCCGAGGATGCTGATATTGTAAATTTCCCTTATCGCGCTTTTTAAGCGCCTGCCGGAAAAAGCGTGACAGCATATTTAAAGTATTAGGGAGATCAGAATGCAGGAGCGTTCTAGCGACATGATCGCCTTGGAAGAGCGAATTTGGAGGAGCAAGCCGAACAGACGGTTGCATTTTGCTTGGGCAAGTGCAGTTTATCTGTTGCTTTTTACTGTTCTTCTGCCGGTTTGCCCTGCTTGGTCGCAAGAAGCGGGCGAGATCGTGAGCGCCTTGGGCGTGATCGAGGTCTGGCGGGAAGGGCGCTGGCAACCGATTGGCGCGGGCGAAACCGTGACGGCAGGCGAGATGTTGAAGACGGGGGAAGGTAGCCGGATCGCCCTGCAACTGACTAACGGCTCGCAACTCAAGCTGAACGCCAACGCTCAGCTTGAGCTCAAGCGAATCGCTCCAAAAACCAGCTTAACACCCGCATCGGACAGCTTTCCGCGTAACATTCTGCGCTTGCTCGGTGGCGAGGTTTGGATTCGCGGCAATAACGAATCTCTGGAAATTCAAACCTTGCCTGCTACCGCCACCGTGCGGGGGACCGAATTCAACTTGGCCGTCGATCCCGGTGATTTTGCGCGGCTTGCCGTGCTGGAAGGAGCGGTGGAGCTGGCGAACCGGCAAGGCAACGTGCTGGTGGCAGCGAACGAGCAAGCGACGGC
>DEHU01000001.1 GCA_002352125.1 Competibacteraceae bacterium UBA2792
GAATCGGAAATCGCCCGGCTGGTACAGCGTTACGCCATCAAGAGCCCGATTATCGTCAGCCATATCCGGCAAGCTAATCGGGGCCGGATTTGCCTGGAAAACACCCATCCCTTTGGCCGGGAACTGTGGGGGCGAAACTGGGTGTTCGCCCACAACGGGCAACTGCGGGGCGTCAAGCGGCTGCCGCTCGGTTATTACCGGCCGATCGGTACCACCGACAGCGAACATGCCTTTTGCTGGCTATTGGGCCACATCCGCGAGCGTTTTCCCGATGCGCCGCGCCGACCGGCCGGTTTGTGGCGCTGCATCCGCGAGTTGGCGTTGGAATTGAACCGGCTGGGCGTGTTCAATTTTTTGTTGAGCGACGCCTGCTACCTGTACGCCCATTGCGGCACGCAATTGTCCTGGTTGACCCGCCGGGCACCGTTCGGCGAAGCCCGCTTGATGGATGCCGATATAACGGTGGATTTTCGGGCCGAAACGACTCCCAACGATGTCGTGACCGTAATCGCGACTCGGCCGTTGACCGACAACGAATCGTGGACGGTCATGCAGCCCGGCACCTTGGCGATTTTCGGTGCTGGCGAACGGCTGGCCGAATTCGGCGTTTAACCGGAAAAACCACTATTTTCGAATCGGCGGCCGACCGCCGGTGCGGTCGCCTCACCCAGAAAAGTCGCTCCCCCGATCAGGTGTTGTTGCCAATAGCGTCGGCTCAGATTGGTCTTGAGAACCCGGCCGGTGCCCGAAGAAGCGTGGATCATCTGGCCCTTGCCAGCGTAAATGCCGACGTGCGAAACCGCGCCGTCGCCGCCGTGAAAAAACAGTAAATCGCCCGGCAGAACCCGGCGTTGCGGTTGTCCGGCCCGAAGCTGGGCCGCTGTGGTGCGCGGTACTCGAATGCCGGCTTGCCAGTAGGCGTACTGGACCAAACCACTGCAATCCACGCCGCCAGGCGATTCTCCGCCCAGCAGATATGGCGTGCCGATCAAGCGTTCGGCGGTAGCAAGGATGCGCTGGCGCGCTGCGGCGTGATCGCCGCGCGGGGATGCCGGGGGCGTGGCGCAACCGCTCAGCCAGGATAAACCGGCCAGAAGCGAGAACAGGAAAATGGCCCGGTGGGCGTAGGGCAAGACATGCACGACGACTGTTCCTCCGCGAGTAGGATCGATGACGGCACCGGCGAGCGGAGACGATTGACGCATTTAAAGATAGCTGGTTGCGCACGAGAAAACAGGGCCTTGGGCATCGCTCGCCCGGAGCGGTCCGCGCGGTTTTTGCGGCGGATGCACGAAGGATGGTCTATAGTAAAACCTTATCTAACGAACAGGAGCTCCGATGAAAGCAGTCAACGGCAAGGTCGTATCCCTTCACTATACGCTGACGGACGACCACGGCGTGTTGTTGGATTCCAGTCGGGGACGCGAACCGTTCGCTTATCTGCACGGTTACGGCAACATCGTTCGAGGTTTGGAGAAGGGACTGGAGGGTAGCGAAGCCGGATTCCGCTCGACCGTTCGGGTGATGCCTACCGATGGCTACGGCGACTACGACCCCAAAGCGGTGTTCGAAGTACCGCGCGGACAGTTTCCTCCGGGCGAGGATATCCGGGTCGGGATGCAGGTTCAGGGTGAAAACGAGCACGGCGTTCTGCTGTTTACGGTGGCGGAAGTGAACGACCAAGGCGTGGTGTTGGATGCCAACCATCCGATGGCTGGCAAAAACCTCAATTTCGAGGTCGAAGTGCTGGAAGTGCGAGATGCGACGGAGCAGGAGCTGTCTCATGGACACGTTCACGCGCATGGTTGCGATCACTGATCGAATCCGGCCGGGATCGCCCGGGCCGCAAGCATGTTCCTCCGCGATGGTTGACGTGTAGAATAACGCTGGCAATCAAGCGTTCAGTCCGAGGTATCTCACACCGTTATGCTGTTGCGATCTCCTCATCTCGCGAGCGAAGATTCCCTGCCCTTTGAATTCAAGGGCAGCCTGTTCACTTTGACCGTTCTGCACCTCTTCCGGCTGGATCGGGCGGCTATCGAGCGACACCTAGCAGAAAAAATCAAGCAAGCTCCCAGCTTTTTCAATAACACGCCGGTAGTGATCGACTTGGAAGGGATGGTGGAACTCAAGGACGGTTTGGATTTTAAGGGATTGTACGAGCTGTTGCGGGGACATGGCATGATACCGGTGGGAATCCGCAATGGCAGCCCGAAGCATCAAGCGGCCGCTCGCCTGGCCGGCTTGCCGATGTTGCCCGAAAGCCGTTCTGCAGTGGCCACCAAGAAACCTGAACGGGTCGAATCGGTACCGGCGCACAGCCGGATCGTCAACCATCCGGTTCGCTCGGGCCAGCAAATTTATGCTCCGGACGGCGATTTGATCGTGCTGGGCGCGGTCAGCGCCGGCGCCGAAGTCATCGCCGACGGTAACGTTCACATTTATGGAGTGTTGCGCGGGCGGGCGCTGGCGGGAGTCAAGGGCGATCTGGAAACGCGAATTTTCTGCCAGAGCCTCGAAGCGGAACTGATCTCGATCGCCGGCCGCTATCGGATCAGCGAGCAGATCGATCCGGCCGACCGGGGCAAGGCCGTGCAAATTTACTTGGCAGAAGACCGATTGATCATCGAACATTTGACTCGCTGATCCGCCGGATGCGGCGAGGCAGGGAGAGCTGTTCGATTTATTGTTAACTCAACTCTGGTGGGATAGCAGCTTGGCAACCGTTATCGTCGTGACCTCCGGCAAGGGGGGCGTGGGCAAGACCACGACCAGCGCCAGTTTCGCCACCGGCTTGGCCCAGCGCGGCTACCGGACCGTGGTGATCGATTTCGATGTGGGATTGCGNNGGCGCTGATCAAGGACAAGCGCTTCGACAACCTGCACGTGCTGGCGGCCTCGCAGACCCGCGACAAGGAAGCGCTAACCAAGGAAGGAGTGGAAAGAATATTGGGCGAACTCAAGCAAAATTTCGAGTACGTCGTCTGCGATTCGCCGGCCGGCATCGAGCGAGGTGCTTTGATGGCGTTGTATTTCGCCGACGAAGCCCTGGTGGTGACCAATCCGGAAGTGTCGTCGGTGCGCGATTCCGACCGGATCCTCGGCATTCTTGCCAGCCGGTCGCGGCGGGCTGAGCAGGGCGATACGCCGGTCAAGGAACATCTGGTGCTGGCCCGCTATGCGCCGGATCGGGCCGATCGCGGCGATATGCTCAGCGTACAGGACGTGTTGGAGATTCTGGGCATCCCCCTGCTGGGTGTGATTCCGGAATCCTCGGCCGTTTTGCAGTCCTCAAACGCCGGTGTTCCCGTCATTCTGGAAGACAGCAGCGATGCCGGTGCCGCCTACGGCGATTTGGTCGACCGTTTCCTGGGCAAAGACTTGCCGCACCGGTTTACCATCAGCCAGAAGAAGGGGTTTCTGAAGCGCCTGTTTGGCGGGAGCTGAGGCATGGGCCTGTTCGACTATTTCCGTTCGCCCCCGAGCAAGTCGGCCGCGCTGGCCAAGGAAAGATTGCAGATCATCGTAGCCCACGAGCGGGGCAGCCGTCGCAGCAGCCCCGACTATCTGCCGGCGCTCAANNGTGCATCTGGATCGCGAAGGCGGCTACGAAATTCTGGAGCTGAACATCGCGCTGCCGGACGAGGAACAACGCCATAGCCAACAGCGCTAGCATTCCCAGCGTCGCTGGATGCGAGCGAGGGCCAGTTCTGTGGCCGCTGCGGCGGGCGGTGACCGATCCATGAGCGACGCGGATGCGCAAGGTCGGGTCCGGCTCGATAAGTGGTTGTGGGCCGCGCGGTTTTTCAAAACGCGGACTCTGGCGACCGAAGCGGTTGCCGGCGGTAAGGTCCATGTCGGTGGCCAACGTTCCAAACCTTCCCACGCCGTTCGCGTCGGCGAAATCTTGCGTGTCCAGCGCGGCTTCGACGAGTGCATCGTCGCGGTGAAGGCGCTGAGCGACCGGCGCGGTCCCGCCAAGGAGGCCGCCTTGCTTTACGAGGAAACCGCCGAAAGCATGCGGCGACGCGAGGAACTCGGCGAACAGCGCCGCTTGCAGCGTCTCGCTTTTTGGCGACCCGCTGGCCGTCCCACCAAGCAGGATCGCCGGCGCATCGTCCGCTTTACCGGCCGGGACGAAGGAAACGAATAACGTCTTTGGGATTGGCTCCCGATCACCGTCAAAATGTCTCGCTGTCCGTCGGCTAGTATGCGTGCTCTAATTTTGTTTGCTAGCGTTTTGAATTAAGCAAGGTTTCCCGGGCCGCTTTTGGTGCGGGAGAGCTGGAATTAGAAATTCGGAAAGCACGAGCCAATCTCGCGCGATCATACAGTGGAGCGTCAGTCATGAAAGCCGACTTGTTTGAAAAGCAACTCGCCGATAATGCCCGAGACCGCGCGCGCCAAATCTGGTTGGCGGGGCTGGGCGCTTTCGCTAAAACCCAAGAAGAAGGCGGCAAGTTTTTCGAGACGCTGGTTCAGGAAGGTCGGGCGGTGGATGCACGGATGAAAAAGATTACCGGGGAGAAAGCCGAACGGGCGAAGGATGGTATCGATGTCGTGCGAAACAAAGCCGACGAGATCCGAGACAAGGCGAGCGGTGCGTGGAACAAGCTCGAAGAAGTGTTCCAGACGCGAGTCGCCCGTGCATTGTGCCGGTTGGGAGTGCCAACTCGGGACGACATTCGGCAACTGTTCGAGCAAGTCGATTTGCTCGGCCGGAACGTCCGGAAATTAGCCAAAGCGACCGGGCCGGAAACCAAGACCAAGAAGAAGCGTGCCGTCAAATCCGCCGAAGCAGCCACCGTCGGCAAAATCGCCGATCCGATAGCGTGACATCCGGACCCGACCGGCGGTGGAGCGATTCCCTCATCTCTACGGGCGGTCGTTAAGTTGGGGGAGCGACAGCCAAGGTTAGGCTCCTGCTCTGTATTCTTGGTCCAGCCATAAAATTGACCGTTCGCCGCCTGCAAGGTAACGTAAACGTTCACCTAAAACGGACGGACGGGAATGACAGTCAAGAAGCAGCATCCTCCTATTTCTTTTGAAGCCGCTTTGGCAGACTTGGAAAGTCTGGTCGGGCAGCTCGAACAAGGCGAACTGACTCTGGAAGAAGCACTGCAGCGGTTCGAGCACGGTGTGGGCCTAGTGCGAACCTGTCAGAACGCCCTGCAAGCGGCCGAGCGAAGAGTAGCCCAACTGACGGAACGGAACGGCGAACCGGAAATTCTGCCGTTCGGCGACTCGGCGGGTTGACGGTCATGATTGAGGAAGCGATCAAGCAGTATCGAGCTCGTATCGAACAGGCGCTCGACAAGCGGTTGCCCGCCGCCGACCTCCATCCCAGCGATTTGCACCGAGCCATGCGCTACGCGGTGCTGGGTGGCGGCAAGCGCATTCGGCCGGTGCTGGTTTATTCGGCCGGTGCGGCGGTCGGAGCCGGGCTGGAGCCTCTGGATGGTCCCGCCTGCGCGGTGGAATTCGTCCACGCCTATTCCCTGATCCACGACGATCTGCCAGCGATGGACGACGACGACCTTCGCCACGGCCAACCCACCTGCCACAAAGCATTCGGCGAGGCGCTGGCGATCTTGGCCGGCGACGCCTTGCAAGCGCTGGCGTTTCAGGTGCTCAGCCAAGATCCGGCGATGGCGTCGGATCCGGCCGTCCGGCTGCGAATGGTGGGCTTGTTGGCGCAGGCCGCCGGTTCGCGTGGCATGGTCGGCGGTCAGGCCATCGATCTGGCGGCAGTCGGCCAGGAGTTGACCTTGGCCGAGCTAGAGAACATGCACATCCACAAGACCGGCGCTCTGATCCGCGCCAGCGTGTTGCTGGGCGCGCTGAGCCAGCCGGGGGTGGAACCGGCGACGCTGGAGCGATTGGATCGTTACGCCAAATGCATCGGTCTGGCTTTTCAAATCCACGACGATATCCTCGACGTGATCGGCGATGCGGCGACCCTAGGCAAAACCACGGGAGCGGATCGGGCGCTCAACAAACCCACCTATCCGGAATTGCTGGGGCTAGACGGCGCCCGCGAGCACGCCCGTTCGCTGCATCGGGAGGCGTTGGCGAGCCTGGAACCGCTAGGATCCGAGGCCGAACCGTTGCGCTGGATCGCCGGCTACATCGTCGAGCGGGCCTACTGAAACCGGCGAATCGCCGGTCGGCCGATCGAGAACCCCATGATATCCATCACTCACCCCCTCACCACGCCGCTAACCGGTACGGACCTTGCCGAGATGACGACCGGAACCGCCTTTTCGCTGTTGGAACAGATTGATACGCCATTGGACCTCCGCTTGCTACCGGAGGCGCGGTTGCCGGCCTTGGCTTGCGAACTGCGCGAGTTTTTGATCCAGACGGTAGCCAAAACCGGCGGGCATTTCGCTGCCAACCTCGGTGCCGTCGAGCTGACCATCGCGCTGCATTACGTGTTCGACACCCCCGAAGATCGGCTGGTTTGGGACGTGGGTCATCAGACCTATCCGCACAAGATTCTGACCGGCCGCCGCACTCGCATGGAAACGCTACGCCGCAAAGACGGCATCGCCGGCTTTCCCAAGCGTTGCGAGAGCAGTTACGACACGTTTGGCGTCGGCCATTCCAGCACCTCGCTCAGCGCTGCGTTAGGTATGGCCATCGCCGCCGAGCGAGCCGGCAGCGACCGCAAGATCGTGGCGGTGATCGGCGATGGCGCCATGACCGCCGGCATGGCGTTCGAGGCGCTCAATCATGCCGGTCACCTCAAAAGCGATATGCTGGTGGTGCTCAACGACAACGAGATGTCCATTTCGCCGAACGTGGGCGCGTTGTCGGCCCATCTGACTAAACTGCTATCGGGGCGGTTTTTTTCCAGCGTCCGGGAAGGTGGCAAAAAAGTGCTTAGCCATGTGCCGCCGATGCTGGAAGTGGCCCGCCGCGCCGAAGAGCACGTCAAAGGCCTGTTCGCGCCAGGCGGTACGCTGTTCGAGGAATTGGGTTTTAACTACTTCGGGCCGGTGGATGGGCACGATTTGCCGACTTTGGTTCCGACCCTGCGCAACCTGCGGGCGCTGAAGGGGCCGCGTCTGCTGCACGTCGTGACCCGCAAAGGTAAAGGCTACAAATTGGCCGAAGAGGAGCCGGTCGGCTATCACGGTGTCGGCTCGTTC
>DEHU01000172.1 GCA_002352125.1 Competibacteraceae bacterium UBA2792
ATCATGATGTAGACCTCGGGATGGCCGAAGAACCAGAAGATGTGTTGGAACATCACCGGATCGCCACCACCAGCCGCATTGAAAAATGAGGTGCCGAAGAATTTGTCGGTCAACAGCATGGTCACCGTACCCGCCAGAACCGGCATCACCGCAATCAGCAAGTAAGCAGTGATCAACCACGTCCAGACAAATAGCGGCATTTTCATCAGCGTCATGCCGGGTGCGCGCAGGTTGAGAATCGTGGCGATGATATTGATCGCGCCCATGATTGAGGAGGCGCCCATCATGTGCACGGCCAGGATCACGAACGGAAACGCGGTACCAGTTTGCAGCACTAGCGGCGGGTATAAGGTCCAGCCACCAGCCGGTCCACCTCCCTGCATGAACAGGGTGGACAACAACAGGGTGAAGGCGAAGGGCATGATCCAGAACGACCAGTTGTTCATGCGCGGCAAGGCCATATCCGGTGCACCGACCATCATCGGAATCAACCAGTTGGCCAAACCGACAAAGGCTGGCATCACCGCGCCGAAGATCATCACCAGCGCGTGCATGGTGGTCATTTCATTGAAAAAGTGCGGATTGACGATCTGTAGACCCGGCTGGAACAACTCGGCACGAATGATCAATGCCATGGTACCGCCGATAAAGAACATCAGCAGCGAGAACAGCAGGTACAAAGTTCCGATGTCTTTGTGATTGGTCGTCAATAGCCAGCGCGTCAAACCGCGTGGTGGTCCGTGGTCGTGGTCGTGATCGAGAGCATGCGATGCTGTGCTCATAGTGTTTGGCCTCCAGAGATGGTTTGAGGATTCGAATCGTTCTGGGCGGTTTGCGAGCTTGGTTTGTCCTTCGCCTTCATCTGAGCGAGCCATTGCTTGAATTCAGCTTCGGGCACGGCCTTGACCACGATCGGCATGAAGCCGTGATCCTTGCCGCANNCTTCTTGCCGACCGGCACCACCAACGGATTATCGACCTCCAGCAAATAGTGTTCACCTTTGGCGGCAACGTTGTGGATTTGCGCAGACGGAGTGGAGAGAACGCTGAAGAACCCGACATCTTCGTCCAAGTAATCGTATTGCCATCGCCACTGATAGCCAGTGACTTTGACGGTCAACTCGGCATCCCGGGCATCGTACATGCTGACCAGCGTCTTGGTGGCAGGTACCGCCATGCCGATCAAAATCAGCATCGGAATCACCGTCCAGACCACCTCGACCACAGTACTTTCGTGGAACTTGGCCGGCACCGCACCGCGCGATTTGCGGTGATGGTAGATCGACCAGAACATGACGCCGAATACCACCACGCCGATCGCCACGCAAATCCAGAAAATCAACATGTGCAGACTGTACACATTTTGGCTAATGGCGGTAACGCCCCGCGGCATATTCAATGCCAAGTCGGCGTGCGCGCCCGCGCTCCAGATCAGCAGCGCCGCTGCACTGCCTAGAGCAATGCCAGCCTTGTGCCCAATGTAATTGATCGCCATACTCCTCCTCTCCCACTGGTTGAATGCGCCCCGCCTTATCAAATTGGTGACGCCAAAGTTTGGATGCGCAAAACGACCGGTCTCGGCTCCGGTCCACAAGTTCACGATTGTGTTATTTACGGCTTAGCGCAAAGACAACGCATCAAATCCCGAGCAAGCTTTTTTCTTTCTTCCTCGACCAGAAATCGGCCGATCTCCACTGTCCTTCCATGAGAGCGAATCAACAGTCGGCTCGGATACCATTGACGGGGACAGCCTTTCAGCACAACTTGCGCCCAAGCCCGCCCCAGAACCCAACGATGCTGGGGACCGCGGCGGCCCCGCTCGATCCGAATACTATCTGCCGCGACGCAAATGACCTCGCACTCGTGGCAACGACAAATGGCACGGTATAACCCGATGCCCACCGCCAACAGCTCCAAGCCAGCGAACAGCAAAATCGGCCAAAACCCCATGGCGACCAACGGAACCGCTACGGCTAGCGTCGCTGCGCACAACCAGGCGAATACGACCAGATTCTGCCGCCACGAGAACGAACGGTTAGGGCGCAGCACATAGCAATACTGGCACTCTTCCGTGCCACATTCGACTGCGACCATGACCTGAGCACCTCATCGCTTTGCTTTGCTCATTTAACAAGTAACGGGATACGCGAATCTTGTCAATACCCTTTCATATAACTAAGGATTTATTCTGCAAATCGGCGGGCAAAAAAGAGCCAATAGCCGAAAAACCGGCTCAGCTTTTGGGTCGAAAGGTCCGGCGCAGTTGCGTCAAGGGAAAAATTGCCGCGCCATCGCTTCGCAGACGAGGCGGGTTTTGCAGTGGCCCCCAAGCATGACCGTAAACCACTTCGCAGGTGACTGGCAACAAACCGTCGGCGCGGCGGAACTGTTCGTAAGCAGCGCACATCGCGCGCAGTCGATCCTTGCCGGTCAGGTTGTGGGCGCGGCCAGCGGTCACGTTGCCGGCACCTAGCGCTTTCAAATCGCGCATCAGCGCATCCACTTCCCGATAAGTCAAAGTCAGCCGTTCGACGTCCATAACGGGTTCGGCCAAGCGCGCCCGGATCAGGGCATCGCCAACATCGTGCATATCGAGGAAGGCGTTGACGTGATTATTTTGGTCGGCGGCCCGCCAACTGCGCCGCAGTTCGATCAGGGTATCGGGACCCAAGGTACTGAACAGCAACGCGCCGCCCGGTTTAAGCACGCGCCGGAATTCGGTGAACGCGCGCTCCAAATCGACACACCACTGCAAACTTAAGTTGGAAAAGATCAAGTCGCAACTGGCACTGGCTAGCGGCAACGCCTCGGGCTCTCCGACCGCACCGTACAGAACGCGCAGCCAAGGCGTGCGCTTTCGAGCGGCGGCGATCATGGCCGGAGCCAGTTCCAAGCCGATGACCCGCGCCTGGCGGTATTTTTTGAGCAACATCGCCGTGATCGCGCCGGTCCCGCAACCGATATCGGCGATCACCGACGGCTTGAGCTTGATTAAATCCAGACGTTCCAACAGACGACCGCCGATCTCGCGCTGCACCACCGCCGCGCGGTCGTAGCTGGTCGCAGAGCGCTCGAACGCTCGCCTTAGCAACTTTCGATCCAGTTCAAAAACCGAACCTTCGCCGTCACGCATCGAGAAACGCTCGCAGTTCAGCGACGAAATCCGGCAGATGGGAAAAGAACGGCGCGTGGCCGGCTCGTGCGAACACCCGTAATCGGGCGTCCGGCTGCCATTCTACCAGCGTGGTCCCCGCCTGGGCCGGCACCAATTGATCGCGCTCCCCCATAAGGAGCAGCGTCGGACAAACGATGCGAGGCCATTCGGCACGCAGATCGGTACTTTCCAATATCGTCAAGCCATCTTCCAGCGCCGATATTGCCGGCTCGCCGTGCTGGAACAACATCGCCTTGAGCGAATGCAGTTGGGCGGTAGCCCGTTCGCTGCCGTGAACTTCCAGGGCGATAAAACGCTTGAGCACAGCGCGATAGTTCTCCCGCAGTTCCTCGGCAAAACGACGCAGCACCGGCAAGGCGATACCGTGCGGCCAGTCGGGTCGCTGCACGAAACAGGGCGTGCTGCTCGCCAACACCAACCGCTCGATCCGTTCCGGCGCGACGATAGCCACTCGTTGTGCGACCAGTCCACCCAACGACCNNTCCCAGACAGCCGGCGCCGGTACTGCCGCCATCACCACCGCGCACAGCTCGTCAAGGCTATGCCGGGCCTCCAGAAACCGGCTGAAACCGTGACCGGGCAGGTCCACTACCGTGATCCGATAACGGTCGCACAGCGCCTCGGCAATATCTTTCCAAATCCCGGAATGCATCCCCCAACCATGCACCAACACCACGTCTGGACCGGTTCCCAAAGCGTAGCTATAAAGCGATTTCCTGCTGTATTGGGGCGGTTCGGGCCAACAGGACATGGTGGAAACTTCAGAAAATCGCGACACGTCGATATGCCCCTCAAAAGCCGCTGCGAAACGGCACGCTAACAGCTACTCACGTTCGACGCCGCGTTCTGGCCCGGAGCGATCGCTTGAGTTATCCGATTGCGGCCCTCTCGCTTCGAGCGGCGCAGAGCCACATCGGCGCGGCGCAACAGCTCTTCGCCTTTTTCGTTCTCGGCTAGCATCGCCACCCCAAAACTAGCGGTAACCCGTTCGGAGCACGGCGCGACCGGCTGCCACTCCAACCGTTGGCGAATCCGTTCCGCAAAGGCTACCGCGCTTTCCAACACTGTATCGGGTAACAGCAACACGAATTCCTCGCTACCGAAACGCGTCACCTGATCGCTTTGCCGGCTATGCTCGCGCAACAAAACGGCGAAAGATTTCAGCATCTCGTCGCCTACCGCATAACCGTGCTGATCGTTGACGTCTTTGAAGTGATCGAGGTCTACAACCAGCAGGCAAAACGGATGAGCGTGCCGTCGGCTGCGCTCGATTTCTGCGGCCAGCGATTCGTTCAGCCGCCGCCGGTTACCAACTCCCGTCAACGGATCAGTATTCATCAGTTCTTGAATTACCGATTCGTTACGTTTCAGTTCCCGATTGGCGCGCAACAACTGCTGTTGCGTTTCGGCCAATTCCTCGTTGAGTCGCAGCACAGTCGCTCCCAGCATCTCCAGTCCTTCCACATCGAATTCGGCAGCCACCAGCAACCGATCTCCCCGCCAACGATAGATATGGCCTTGCAAGGAACGGCTTCGTCCGCTTTCGTCCGCGATATCCAAAATACCTCGATAAAGCAACAACGTACCGCCGTGATAGGATGGAAAGGCCCGGATGTCTTCCAAACGGGGATTGATCAACAAGTTTCGGGCATCCCAGGACTGATCGAGCGCCGCCGTTGGCGCCACCAGCCGCAGAAACCCACGGTTGCCGGCCAAAACTTGACCATCCCGATCCAACAACGCGATGAGCACGCTGTTCAACTCTCGAAGGAAACCCGGTAACCCGAACTCCTCTAGGGCAGCAGTCAGATCGCTCATGGCAGTTTCTGTTCGGCAAAAAACAGCGGTCTAATCCGTGTCGCCTACACCGCCGCCGCGCTGGGCAAAGGATGGCCTTCGTCATCCAGCGGAATATCGATCCACTGATCCCGACGGATGCGCCGCAGATCGACAATAGACCAGGGAACCAGAACCGACAAAGCCAAAAGCCACGCAATCAGATGCCATATCCAACCGTTACCGGGAATGAACGTACCTATTACGATAAAAAAACCCGTGACGCCGTAGAATCGATAGGCTGCTTGCTGCGTGTAATGCCCTACCTTAGGATTGGGATGATGACGATTCATGGCATACACCAACATCGAGGCGCCGAACCAAAAAATGAGCAAGGGAAACGGCACGATAACCGAAATGATGTTGCCATAATTCATGATGGAAGCAGCTCGCTTGGCTGAAGAGCCGCGCGCGATTTTGCCGATAACCGTGTCTTCGCTCGATTCTAGGATATGCATGACAGAACTCTTCATTGCGAATGGCAAACGAAATATCAATGGTCGCGATGTTTCGAGGTAATTTAGGCATGTTCCCGAACGTCCGATACGTTGTCAACCAGCGGCGAACACCGTGATCGGCACTTGGTTCGGCGCGATCCAAGATAACCTGTTACCACCGATCTGCCTACTCTGCGGAGCCGACGGAATGGATGGTCGCGACCTGTGCGCTGGCTGCGCCGCCAGCTTGCCGCGAAACGCGCTGGCCTGTCCGGGTTGTGCCACGCCCACGACGACCGGCCAGATTGAGCTTTGCCCGACTTGCCGCGCTCGCCCACTTCCCTTCGACTGCGCGTTCGTGCCGTTTCACTATCGACCACCGATAGATTTTCTGGTTTGCGGCCTGAAATTCGATGGCCGGCTAAGCCACGCCCGCTTGCTAGGCGAACTGCTTGCCGACGCGCTCGCCGAACGCGGCGGTTCCTTGCCGGATCGCATCGTCCCCGTCCCCCTTCATCCCCGACGCCTGCGAGAGCGAGGTTTCAACCAGGCTCTCGAATTGGCGCGCGCCACCGCGCGTCGTTTTCGTATTCCCTTGGCCGCTAACGGTCTGCGGCGGGCGCGATATACCACCCCTCAAATCCAATTGGACGCTCGACGGCGCCGGACCAATCTGCTCGGCGCATTCGTCGCGGGGCATCCGTTGCATGGAGCTCGGATCGCGCTCGTGGATGATGTGATCACGACTGCTGGCACCGTCGCCGAATGCGCCCGGGCGCTGCGCGCTGCCGGCGCGACCGACATCGAAGTGTGGGCTATCGCTCGCGCGGCCGATTTTTGATTCCGTACCGCCAGTTGTCGCGACAGCAACCCTCAAATCTGGACTGGTTCGGTCCAGAAACCTTTACCTCCCCGCCGCAAAATTCCGTACAATGCCGCGCCAATTCGCCCCCAGCTAGTTTCGGCGCCATGCAGACGATACTTTCGGCTTTCGATCAGGCCATTCGTACCCACGACGATCTCCTCAAACGCCGCGGTCTGGCGATCTGGATCGGCGCGGAACCGACCTTCACGGATCGCCGCTCCGAAGCTCCCGAATGGCTGTACAACGCCCTTGGCCCCACCAAGGAAGCGCGCGCTCGCCGGATGCTGACCGACCTTGCGCAAACCGCTGGCGGCGTGATGCTGCGTACCCTGGGCCGGCAATATCCCAAGGAAGAACTGCCGCGCTGGAACCTGGGGCTTTATCAACGCCGCGACGGTCGTCCGGTTTGGAGCGGCCCGCCCGATCCGCTGGCGAATGGCCCGCTCGATGCTGCTCCATCCCCCGATCAGCTCGACGAATTCTGGGCGCAATTGGCGCAACGCCTCGGTGCGCGAGGCTGGCCGACGCTGTTGTTCTCGGTCGAAGCATCCCCCAAACTGCGCGTCGTGTTTCGCCGGGATAATCTGCCGCTGTTGGCCAACCCGGCACGCGACCCGCGCTTGGCCCGTCCCAGCTTGCACGGACAACCGATACCGCCGCAAGGGCCACGCGACGATTTGGCCGAACAGGGAACCTTTCTGCTGGCCATCGACTGGTTCGACTCCAGGACCGGGGCGAGCGAGCCGATGGTCCCTTGCATCGAACTACCGGCCTGCGGCGATGTGGAATTTTTCCTGAACTTGCTGGAGGTGATCGGCGAAGCTGCGCGGATCGCAAAGCTGCCGACGCTGGTTCTGGCCGGCTTTCCGCCACCGGTGGACGCCTCGATAGCCTGGACCACTCTGACGCCGGACCCGGCCGTCGTCGAAGCCAACATGGCTCCGGCCCCGGATATCGCCACCTTTCTGAACGAAAGCCGAGCCAGTTTCGCCGCTGCCTCCGTCGCCGGGCTAGCGCCTTACCGGCTGCATTACAACGGCCAGATCACCGATTCCGGCGGCGGCGGCCAACTGACCTTGGGCGGCCCAAATCCGGATAGTAGCCCGTTCCTGTCCTACCCTCACTTGCTACCGGCACTGATCGGCTATTTCAACCGCCATCCCGCTCTATCGTTTTATTTTGCCGGCGATTTCGTCGGTAATTCCAGCCAGGCGCCGCGCCCGGACGAACGCACTACCGATATCTTCGAAGAACTGGCTTTGGCGCTGGCCCTGCTCAAACATCAGCGCAACCCGACCCCGGATTTGCTCTGGCAAAGCCTTTCGCCGTTCCTGGCCGATCCGGCTGGCAATACACATCGTACCGAGCTCAACATCGAAAAGCTGTGGAACCCCTATTTGCCCGGACGTGGCCGGCTGGGATTGGTGGAATTTCGCGCGTTTCGGATGCCGCCCACGCCGGAACGGCTGGCGGCCCTGGCGGCCCTGTTGCGCGCCATCGCCGCCATGCTGATCCAGACACCGGACCACCCGGAACTGGTCCACTGGGGCCGGGAACTGCACGACCGCTTCGCCCTGCCCTACTATTTGCGCGCCGATCTGTGGGAGGTGCTGGACGAACTGGCCAGCGTCGGTCTGGGCTTGGGCCAACCACTAATCGAGGAATTGCTGGACGAAAGTTACTATCGGTTGGGCGAGGTGGAGTTTGACGATTGCCGCTTAATCGTCCGGCGCGGTTTGGAGTTTTGGCCGCTGCTCGGCGATGCTGCCTCGCAGGAACATGGCCACTCGCGGCTGGTGGACGCCAGCACCGCGCGCCTGGAGATCAGCCTGCGTCCCCGGCACGAAGCGGCAGCGCGACGAACGTTAGCGGATTGGCAACTGGCGGTGAACGGCTACCGGCTGCCGCTGCGGCGAGAAGACGAGCTGGACGGGGAAACCCGAGTGTTCGGGTTGCGCTATCGACGCTTCAAGCCCTGGATCGGTCTGCACCCTTCTCTGGAAGCCCAAGGCCCAATCGAACTGACGCTGTCGCACCCGTCCCAATCGGAAGCCTTGTGGATCACCCTGCACGAATGGCGACCGCAGGGAGGCGGCTACGATGGCTTACCTCACGATCTGGCCGATGCGGCGGCGAGGCGAGCCGAGCGGTTCGCGATAAAACGCCTGGACACTGCCCCGACCTCCCCATCGCCAGAGCCACCGTCCGCTGCCCTGACGCCCTATTGCCTCGACTTGCGCCGACTGTAAATTCCGCGCGTTTCACGCGACTCGGCGACCTCCATACTACGTTGCCGACCTGTTCTATCCCGATACCAATCGGCGCATAATTCCCGACCATCCACCACAATGATCCCGAAGAGGGCAACCAGCCATGACCGTCAAAACTATCGCCACCCAACCGTTCCAAGACCAAAAACCCGGTACTTCGGGGCTGCGAAAGAAAGTCAAGGCGTTCCAGCGGCCGCATTATCTGGAAAATTTCGTACAAGCCATCTTCGATACCCAACGCGAAGGCGAAAAATCGCCGCTGGTGGTCGGCGGCGATGGCCGCTACTACAACCGGCAAGCGATCCAGACCATCCTACGCATCGCCGCCGCCAACGGTTGCGCTCGGGTGTTGCTCGGCCAAGGCGGCATTTTCTCCACGCCGGCGGTCTCCCACATGATCCGCAAACACAGCGCCCGGGGCGGTATCATCCTTTCGGCCAGCCATAATCCCGGCGGTCCAGACGAAGATTTCGGCATCAAGTTCAACACGCCAAACGGCGGCCCCGCTCCAGAAAAAGTCACCGAAGCCATTTATACCGCTACCCTGCACATCACTCGCTATCATCTGCTGGATTCGCCGGACATCGATCTGGACAAGCTGGGTACCACTTTCGTCGGCGATATGCGAGTGGATATCGTGGACTCGGTCAGCGATTACGCGGATCTGATGGAGCAGTTGTTCGACTTCGACCAAATCCGCGCGCTATTCAAATCTGGCTTCCAGATGCGGTTCGACGCCATGCACGCGGTGACTGGCCCCTACGCCCGCGAGATATTGGAGAACCGGCTGGGCGCACCGGCCGGAACGGTCATCAACGGCGTTCCGCTGGAAGACTTCGGCCACGGCCATCCCGATCCGAACCTGGTCTACGCCAAGGAACTGGCCGACCACCTGTTCGGGCCGGACGCCCCGGACTTCGGCGCGGCCTCGGACGGCGACGGCGACCGCAACATGGTGCTAGGCCGGCATTTCTTCGTCACCCCCAGCGACAGCTTGGCGGTGATTCTGGCCAACGCCAAGCTGGTGCCCGGCTACCGGAGCCGCCTGACCGGCGTAGCCCGCTCGATGCCGACCAGTCAGGCGGCAGACCGGGTCGCCACCAAGCTGGGGCTGAACTGCTACGAAACGCCGACCGGCTGGAAATTCTTCGGCAATCTGCTGGACGCCAACCGGATCACGCTGTGCGGCGAAGAGAGCTTCGGCACCGGCTCGAATCACGTCCGCGAGAAAGATGGACTGTGGGCAGTGCTGTTTTGGCTGAATATTCTGGCCGCGCGCCGGCAGTCGGTGGCGGAGATCGTGCGCGAGCACTGGCGGATTTACGGACGCAACTACTACACCCGCCACGACTACGAAGCGGTCGATAGCGATGCCGCCAACGGGCTGGTTAACGCCCTGCGCGCCAAAACCGCCGAACTGCCCGGACAACAATTCGGGGCGTACACGGTGGATTACGCCGACGATTTCCGCTATCTCGATCCCATCGACGACAGCGTGAGCGACAAGCAGGGCATCCGCATCGGCTTCAAAGACGGATCGCGCATCGTTTACCGCCTGTCCGGCACCGGCACCGAGGGCGCGACGCTGCG
>DEHU01000170.1 GCA_002352125.1 Competibacteraceae bacterium UBA2792
GGCCCGGTCACCGCCAACATGCGAGAGGCGCTGGAACGGACCTACACCGCTACGCCCGATCCGAAATGGGTCGTCGCCGTCGGCGATTGTGGGCGGGACGGCGGAGTGTTCGCCGGGAGCTATGCCTGCGTCGGTGGGGTCGCCGAGGTCGTTCCCGTCGATCTGCATATACCCGGTTGTCCGCCGAGTCCGATTCAATTGCTGGAAGGTCTACTGGCATTGTTGCAAGTCCGGTAACGTTGCTGTTTCCCATCCGATCAGGAAGGGGCGCTGTAGAGCGCGGGCGATGGCGCGCTGACCGCCGTTTCCGCCGTCGCCGGTTTTTCCCGCCGCCCCCGATTCCGGGTCGATCCCGATGATGGGAGGTGTCGAGGTAAGTCCCATGAAACCCGATCGAGAACACTCGCCGTATCTCCCTTTCGCCACCGCCTTGCGCGACAAGCTGCGCGGCGGTTATCACCTCTCCAAGCTGCGAGCCGATCTGTTGGCCGGCATCACGGTTGGCATCGTCGCGGTACCCTTGGCGATGGCGTTGGCCATCGGTAGCGGGGTACCGCCGCAATATGGTCTGTATACCGCCATCGTCGCGGGGCTGCTGATCGCGCTGACCGGCGGTTCCCGCTTCAGCGTGTCCGGCCCGACCGCCGCTTTTATCGTCGTCCTGCATCCCATCGCCGAAAAATACGGACTTGGCGGATTGGTGACCGCCGGTTGCATGGCCGGGATTATGCTGATCGGTATGGGCGTGGCGCGAATGGGTAAACTGATCCAGTTTATTCCCTATCCGGTGACCACCGGCTTTACAACTGGCATCGCGGTCGTCATCGCCAGCCTACAGTTCAAGGATTTCTTTGGCTTGCAACTGGCCGCGCAACCAGAGCATTTTCTTGATCGGTTGTGGCTGGTGGGGCAAACGCTACCCAGTTCGCATCTGCCCGATCTATTGATCGGCGCGTTGACCCTGGCCTTGTTGCTGTGGTGGCCGCGACTGAAAACCGGGTTCCCGGCCCCACTGGTCGGCATGGTGGCTGCCACCGCGCTGGCTTGGTTGCTCGGCCGTTGCGTGGACGGTTTCGAGGTCGCCACCATCGCTTCCCGGTTCAGCTACATCAAAGACGGGCAAGCGCTGCCGGGCATTCCGCCTTTTCTGCCGCATTTCGTGTTACCGTGGCAGTTACCCGGCCCGGATGGCCAGCCGCTAGGGCTGTCGCTAGGGTTGGTCAAGGATCTGCTGGGGTCGGCGATGGCAATTGCCATGCTGGGTGCCATCGAATCGCTGTTGTGCGCGGTGGTGGCCGACGGTATGACCGGGACCAAGCACGATCCCGACGCCGAGCTGATCGGGCAGGGCATCGGCAACGTGGTCGCGCCATTTTTTGGCGGCATCGCCGCGACCGGGGCGCTGGCCCGCACCGCCGCCAACATCCGCGCCGGTGCCCGGGGGCCGTTGGCTGCCGTGTTCCACGCCCTGTTCATTCTGCTGGTGTTGCTGGCGCTGGCGCCGCTGCTAGGATATCTGCCGATGGCAGCGCTGGCGGCATTGCTGTTGTTGGTGGCGTGGAACATGAGCGAACTCAATCACTTCCGTCACATCGTCCAAGTGGCGCCCGGCAGCGATATCTTGGTTCTGCTGGTGTGCTTCGGATTGACGGTCATCTTCGATATGGTGATTGCGATCGGCGTCGGAGTGGTGCTAGCCGCACTGTTGTTCATGAACCGTATGGCGGAACTGACCGGCGGCAAGCATGTGGAAGCCGACCATCCTCATTTGGAAAGCCCGCTACCCGATGGCGTGAGGCTCTACAAGGTTACCGGATCGCTGTTTTTCGGCGCCGCCGAGAAAGCCATGAGCGCTTTGCGCGATATCGGTGCCCGGCCGCGAGCGGTTATCATCGATATCGAGGGAGTCACCGTCATGGATGTGTCGGGATTGGTGGAGCTGGATGCATCGATCAACCAGTTGTTGGGCGACGGCGTTCTGGTGGCAGTAGCGGGGCTGCGTGGCCAACCGGCGTTGTTGATGCGGCGAGCCGGATTGCGCAACGTGCCCGGCAAGCTGTTGCTGTCGGCCAACTTGGTGCAGGCGCTGATGCGGGTACGCCGTTATCTGGAGGAATCGGATTTGGGGCAGCCCCTACTCACCGACAAGATGACTTGAGCGAGGACGGTTTTCTCGATGTTGATGTTACCCGACGATTTTCGACCCGAATTACTGCCGGCAGGCGATGCCGATACGCCGATTTTGTGGTTCGTGTTCGCCGGTGGCGATCTGCTGGTGCGGTCGGCGGCCGACGGCGTCGAGTTGCCGGTGGCCTCGATTTGGCCTTTTGCCAAACTGCCGACGATGCGCCGGCTCTATCTGGGATCGCTGTACGGCCGGCCCTGTCATGCAGCCGAGGTGGAACCGACCATACCGCCGCCGCCGGGAATGAGATTCGAGGGCTTACGCGCCTTGTGGACGCGGCTGGACGAAGCCCTGCTCGGCGTGGCCAGCCACGCGCTACAGTTGATCGAATGGGATCGTACCCATCAATTTTGCGGTCGTTGCGGCACGCCGACTCAGCGTCGAGCCGAGGAACGCGCCCGGCATTGTTCGGCCTGCGGGTTGACGGCGTATCCTCGCCTATCGCCAGTGATTATGGTGCGGGTGGTGCGCGACGGGCAGATTTTGCTGGCGCGGGCACCGCGATTTGCACCGGGTGTCTATAGTCTGTTGGCGGGCTTCGTGGAAGCCGGTGAAACCTTGGAGCAAGCCATCCATCGGGAAGTCGCTGAGGAAGTCAATATTAAGGTGGGTAACTTGCGTTATTTCGCCAGCCAGTCTTGGCCTTTTCCCCACTCGTTGATGATCGCTTTTACCGCCGAATACGTCGGCGGCGAACTGCGAGTGGACGGGCGGGAACTGGTGGATGCCGGCTGGTTCGCGCCGGACGCTTTGCCGGGTTTGCCCAGCGCTATGAGCATGGCGTGGCGGCTGATTCAGGATTTCGCGGCGGGAACAGCGTAACGGGCGCTCGCCAGACAACCTATCGGCTCGGGTTGAGCCGATCAACCCATCGTGTTGGAGTTCGGCGATGTTCGAACAATCCAGAAGATCGAGCAATTCTTCCGATGTGTCGGCGGAGCGTCCGGATCGAGACGGAACGCGGTTCGCCGCGCTGTGGACGCGCTGCACGAAAGGCGCTCCGGCTTTGGCTTTTGCGATATACGCGAAGCTGGCCGAACTCTACGGGGAACCGCATCGCCGTTATCATACGCTGAACCATATCCGACGCTGCTTGGACGAGTTCGACCGGGCGGTAGAGTGGATGGACGAGCCCGATGCCGTCGAAACGGCGCTTTGGTTCCACGACGCGATTTACGTGCCAGGGGCGAAGGATAACGAATGGCGCAGCGCCGAACTATTCCGGCAATACGCGGACCAGTGCGCGGACCGGGCGTTTCGGCAACGAGTGCACGATTTCATCATGGCGACCACTCACCGCGAGCAGCCGAGCCAGCCGGATGCGCGATTCGTCGTGGATATCGATCTTGCTAGTTTCGGTTTACCTTGGGACGAGTTCGAGCACGATGGCCGCGATCTTCGCGCCGAATGTGTCGGCATGACCGACGACGAATATTATCCCGGCCAGATGCGGTTTTTGTTGGCCCTGCAAAATCGGCCGGCGTTTTTCTTCACGAGCTATTTCCGGCAACGCTATGAGCAGATCGCCCGCGCAAACATGCAGCGGGCAATCGAAAGCTTGCGCGCGCGCGGTTATGGTAAGGTCTGACAACGTGATCTACGGTGGGCTCGGGACATGATACGAAAGCTGAGCAACCTGATGTCCGTATTGAGCGACCGGTCGGTATCGCGCCGGCAAATATCGGCAACCGTCTTGTTTGCCGACATTTGTGGCAGTACCCGTCTGTTCGAAAAATACGGCGATTGGCAAGCGCGACAAATCGAAAGTCGAGTGTTGGATTTACTCTCGACCAAAACCGTCGAATTCGGCGGTACGGTGATCAAAACCATCGGCGACGAGATCATGAG
>DEHU01000202.1 GCA_002352125.1 Competibacteraceae bacterium UBA2792
GACAGCCTCAAGCCGCTGCGCGATTTCTTCTTGGTACTGTTCTTCTTCTCTCTGGGTGCCGGCTTCGATCTGGGAATGCTGCGGGCGGTCTTCTTGCCCACTTTGCTGTTGGGCGGCCTGTTGATGGTCGCCAAGCCTTGGGTATTCAGAGGTTTCTTGCAGTGGGCTGGGGAGCGGCCGCGCATCGCCATGGAGGTGGGTGTTCGGCTGGGGCAAGTGAGCGAATTTGCTCTGTTGATTGCGGTGCTGGCCCAAGAAAACCAGTTAATCAGCCGGGAAGCGTCTTACTTGGTTCAGGCGACGACCCTGTTGACCTTTATCGCTTCCACGTACTACCTGGTGCTCAACTACCCGACACCCGTCGCCATTTCCGACAGCTTGCGCCGAGACTGAAGCGATGCCGGGCCGGCCGGGTTAAGCCGCCAAAGCAGCGAACGGTCCGGTGGACACCGTCGCAATAATTGATTGGCGCGCACCGCGATTTTTCCTATAATCGCCGCCATTTTTCGGCCGAACCGAATCCCAAAGGGGGGTTTGGCGCGACCGGACATCCCTAGTGATCTCTCCGGTGAACGTCCCAGCAAGAGCGACGCGCGCGGTCGGGGCACACGATGCACGATACATGGCGCTTGTTGTCCCCCACTTTTTTCCCTTATTTGCTGAAACAGGAGAGAGTGAATGCCCTCGCGTAGTGAATTGGCCGCCCCTCGCTTGGTGGACGATATGATCGACGAATTAGATACGATCACAGCTAACCCCATGGGCCAGGAGACTCCGATCCCTTCCCGCCGCGAGCTGGCCAACGCCATCCGCGCCTTGAGCATGGATGCCGTGCAGCGGGCGGAATCCGGCCACCCCGGCGCCCCGATGGGCATGGCGGATTTTGGCATGGTGCTGTGGAACGACTTTCTGCGGCACAACCCGGCCAACCCCAAATGGTTCAACCGCGACCGNNCTGCTGTATTCCCTGCTGCACCTGAGCGGCTACGATCTGACCATCGAGGATCTGCGCAACTTTCGGCAGTTGGGTTCGCGGACGCCGGGTCATCCCGAATACGGCCTCACGCCGGGCGTAGAAACCACCACGGGCCCGCTAGGACAGGGCTTGGCGAACGGCGTCGGCATGGCGNNTCGATCATTACACCTACGTCATTCTGGGCGACGGTTGCCTGATGGAAGGAATTTCCTACGAGGCCTGCTCCCTGGCGGGGCTCTGGGGTCTGGGCAAGCTGATCTGCCTATACGACGACAACGGCATTTCCATCGACGGCAAAGTACGGGGCTGGTTCAGCGAGGATATGGTCCAGCGATTCCAGTCTTGCGGCTGGCATGTGATTCCCAACGTGGACGGTCACGACCCGGTGGCGATCCACGAGGCCATCGCCCAAGCGCGGGCCTACTCCCAAAGCCCGACTCTAATTTGCTGCAAAACCACCATCGCCCGGGGTTCGCCGAACAAGGGGGGCAGCGAGAAATCGCACGGTGCGCCCCTCGGCGCCGCCGAGGTCGCCGCGACCCGCGAGAACATCGGCTGGCGGCACGAGCCTTTCGTCATCCCACCCGAGTACTATCGCGCCTTCGACGCCCGCGCCAAGGGCGAGGCATGGGAAGCAGAATGGAACGCTTTGTTCGCTCGCTATCGGGCGGAATATCCGGGGCCGGCAGCAGAATTCGAGCGGCGGCTGGCTTGCGGCTTTCCACCCGATTGGGAAGAACTGGCCTGGAACTTCATCCAAGCCATGCAAGAACGGCACGAGGATCTCGCTACCCGGGCCGCTTCCCAGCGCGCGCTTGAGGCTTACGGCCCCTACTTCCCCAGCCTGGTCGGCGGTTCAGCGGATCTCACCGAGTCCACCGGCATCCCTTGGGTCGGCTGCCGGCCGGTCGATTTCGAAAATCCCGACGGCAATCTGATCTATTACGGCGCCCGCGAGTTCGCGATGAACGCCATCATGAACGGCTTGGCCCTGCACGGCGGCTATGTGCCGTTCGGCGGCACCTTCTTGATGTTCTCCGACTATTGCCGCAGCGCCATCCGTATGTCTGCGCTGATGAAACTGCGCTGCGTGTTCATTCTGACCCACGACTCGATCGGCGTTGGCGGCGATGGCCCGACCCACCAGCCGATCGAACACGTCGCCGGCTTGCGCATCGTTCCCGAACTGTCCGTTTGGCGGACCTGCGACACCACCGAAACGGCGGTGGCCTGGAAAGCAGCGCTGGAACGGATCAACGGTCCGACCTGCCTGATTTTCACCCGCCAGAAGTTGCCGCACCAAGATCGGACTCCAGAGCAGGTGCGGGCCATCGCCCGAGGCGGCTACGTGCTACTCGACTGCGGCGATGATCCCGAGGCCATCATCATCGCCACCGGTTCCGAAGTGCAACTGGCAGTAGCTGCCGCCCGGCAATTGAACGCGCAGGGCCGGCGGGTGCGGGTAGTCTCCATGCCGTCGGTAGACGTGTTCGACGCGCAGGACGCCGACTACCGCGAATCGGTGCTGCCGATGGCCGTGACCCGGCGAGTGGTGGTGGAAGCCGGGGTAACGGCACCTTGGTACAAATATGCTGGCCCGAAAGGAACAGTGATCGGCATCGACTGCTTTGGCGAGTGCGGCCCGCCGGAAATCATCTTCCAGCACTTTGGCTTCACCACCGACCGCGTGGTCGCCGCCGTGGAAGCTCTGTTCCAGAGGGACGCTGTTTTTTGATGAATCCGATCTACACTTGATCGTGTTGGGTGAACGGCGACGTTCGCCCGTTTTTTGATGAAAACCACTCTGTTGGAGGCAAGTAATGGCCATTAAAGTTGGCATCAATGGGTTCGGTCGCATCGGCCGCATGGTGTTTCGCGCTGCGGTGAAGAGCTTCCCGGATATCGAAATCGTCGGTATCAACGACCTGCTCGAACC